>NZ_JBIAQV010000002.1:0-193737 GCF_042889305.1 Streptomyces sp. NPDC002619
CTCCGTGAATGTTTTCCCGTAATCGGGATGAACACCACGAGAGCGGAACCGTCGAGCGGAATAAGCCCGACCGTTCACAGCGTCCTCGCTGTGTTGTTTCAAAGGAACCTCGACCACCGGAAAATATCCGGCGGACGGGGTATCAACATATCTGGCGTTGACTTTTGGCACGCTGTTGAGTTCTCAAGGAACGGACGCTTCCTTCGTACTCACCCTCTCGGGCTTTCCTCCGGGCGCTTCCCTTCGGTGTTTCCAGACTCTATCAGATCTTTTCTCGATCCGATTTCCTCGGTGCTTTCCAGGTTCCCGCTCTCGCGTTTCCCTTTCCGGCGGTTCCGACTCTATCAGATCCTTTCGGCACTGATTCCCGGTCGGCGGGGCTTGTCTTCGTGGCCGTTGGGCCGTTCCGACGAGTGAGACTTTAGCGGATTCCCGGCGCCCGAGCTAATCGGGGCCTGCGTCCTTTCGAACGCGGATTCCTCATTTCGCAAATACGCACGCCGAAACGCACGACGACGGATCGTCGATTGCTGGGTTGGTACCTGCAGAATGGCTGTCCGGGGACCGACCGCAGTCGGCGCTCACGTCGGACAACTCGGAGAACACTACGTATCCGGTTGGGGTGTGTCAACTCGCCCCCGGACGTCCCTCCGGGGGCGTACGGTGGACCATGTGATGACGCGTACGTGCAACGAACAGTGGCGGGCCGCCTGACGGCGGCCGTGCGCACGTATGCACTCAACGGCCGCCGCCTCGGCGGCCGTTTTCGTATCCCCCTCCAGGACTCCTGAGGGCCGGCCGCCCAGGGCGGCGGTCTCGACCAGGAGACGGAGTAGAGATGACACGGGTCTTCAGCGGCGTCAAGCCGACCGGACATCTGACGTTGGGGAACTACCTGGGGGCCATCCGGCAGTGGGCCGCCGTGGACCAGCACCAGTCGGACGCGTTGTTCTGCGTCGTCGATCTGCACGCGCTGACCGTGGACCACGACCCGGCGCGGGTGCGCAGACTCAGTCGGCAGGCGGCGACGCTGTTGCTGGCGGCCGGGCTCGATCCGCAGCTGTGCACCCTGTTCGTGCAGAGCCATGTCGACGAGCATGCGCGGCTGTCGTACGTGCTGGAGTGCGTGGCGACGGACGGCGAGATGCGGCGGATGATCCAGTACAAGGAGAAGTCCGCGCGTGAGCGCGCGGGGGGCGGGAGTGTGCGGCTGTCGCTGCTGACGTACCCGGTGCTGATGGCGGCGGACATCCTGGCCTATGGGACGGACGAGGTGCCCGTGGGGGACGACCAGGCGCAGCACGTGGAGCTGACGCGGGATCTGGCGGTGCGATTCAACCAGCGGTACGGGCATACGTTCGTGGTGCCGAAGGCGACGGTTCCAAGGGTTGCCGCGCGGGTGATGAACCTGCAGGACCCGCTGTCGAAGATGGGGAAGTCGGACGACTCGGGGCCGGGCGTCGTCTATCTGCTCGACGAGCCGGACGTGGTGCGCAAGAAGATGATGCGGGCCGTGACGGACAGCGGGCGGGAGGTCGTGTACGACCGGGAGGTGCGGCCGGGGGTGGCGAATCTGTTGGAGATCCTGGCGGCGTGCACGGGTGGGAACCCCGAGGCCTTGGGCGGTGTATATGAGTCGTACGGCGCCTTGAAGAAGGACACCGCGGAGGCCGTGGTCGAGGTCCTCAAGCCCGTACAGGCCAGGCACAAGGAGTTGTGCGCGGATCCTGTGTATGTGGAGGGGGTGCTTCGGGATGGTGCGGAGAAGGCGCGGGCGATGGCGCGGCCGACCGTCGATGCGGCCTATCGGGCGATCGGGCTGCTGGAGCCCTTGTCGGAGCCCGAGCCGGAGCGGGTGCTGAACGCGGCGCGGTAGGCGCGCGGGCTGGTGGCGAGGCGCGATGCGAAGTGCTGGCGCATCGTGACCTCGCTGCCGAAGCCGGCGCGGCGGGCGGCCTCGGGCATGGAGAGGTCGGTGCGTTCGAGGAGTTCCTGGGCGGCGGCGATGCGCTGGTCGAGGAGCCGGCGCAGCGGTGTCGTGCCGGTGGCCGCTGTCGTGAGTGGCCACGCCACCGAGCTCGGTCCCGCTGAGGTCAGTCCTTCTTGCCGGAGGCCAGTTCGCGGCTGCGGTCGCGGGCGGCTTCGAGGGCGGCGATGAGGGCGGCTCGTACGCCGTGGTTCTCGAGTTCGCGGATGGCGTTGATGGTGGTGCCGGCGGGGGAGGTGACGTTCTCCCGGAGTTTGACGGGGTGTTCGCCGCTGTCGCGGAGCATGGTGGCGGCGCCGATCGCGGACTGGACGATGAGGTCGTGGGCCTTGTCGCGGGGCAGGCCGAGGAGGATGCCGGCGTCAGTCATGGCTTCGACCAGGTAGAAGAAGTACGCCGGGCCGGAGCCGGAGAGGGCCGTGCAGGCGTCCTGCTGGGACTCGGGGACTCGGAGCGTCTTGCCGACGGCGCCGAAGATTTCCTCGGCGTGGGCGAGGTGGTCCTCGGTGGCGTGGGTGCCGGCGGAGATGACGGACATGGCCTCGTCGACGAGGGCGGGGGTGTTCGTCATGACGCGGACGACCGGGGTGCCCGCGGCGAGGCGCTCCTCGATGAAGGAGGTGGGGATGCCAGCGGCTCCGCTGATGACCAGGCGGTCGGCGGGGATGTGCGGGGCGAGTTCATCGAGGAGGGCGCCCATGTCCTGCGGTTTGACCGTGAGGATCAGGGTGTCGGCGGTCTTCGCGGCCTCGGGGTTGGTCACCGGGGTGACGCCGTGCCGGGCGCGGAGTTCCTCGGCCCGTTCACGACGGCGGGCGGTCACCAGGAGGTCGGCGGGAGCCCAGCCGGCTCGGATCATTCCGCTGAGCAGGGCTTCACCGATCTTGCCGGTGCCGAGGACTGCGACTTTCTGGACCATGGCGGGGGATGCCTCCGGGGGTTCGTCGTCCGGGGTACATCGTCGCACTGGGGGTGTGGAGAGGGGGGCGACTGTCCGGTGGGCGGACGGTGGGCGACCGTGGGGGACTTCCCGTCGGCCCGGCCCGGCGCCGGGGGGTGCCGGCCGGTCGGTCACGGTGTGCGGCGGCGCAGGGTTGCCGCGCCCAGGGCCAGCACCAGCAGCGCGCAGCCCGCCACGATCAGGGCGTCCCGGATGAAAGTGGCTGTCATGTCGGTGTGGTCGAGAACCTCGTTCATGCCGTCGACCGCGTAGGACATGGGGAGGACGTTGGAGATGCCCTCGAGGACGGGGTGCATGTTGGAGCGCGGGGTGAAGAGGCCGCACAGGAGGAGTTGGGGGAAGATCACCGCGGGCATGAACTGGACTGCCTGGTATTCCGAGGCCGCGAAGGCCGAGACGAAGAGACCGAGGGCCGTACCGAGCAGGGCGTCCAGGAGTGCCACCAGGAGCAGGAGCCACGGGGAGCCGGTGACGTCCAGGCCGAGGAACCAGACGGCCAGACCCGTGGCGAGCGCCGACTGGATGATCGCGAGGGTGCCGAACGCGAGGGCGTAGCCGGCGATGAGGTCGGCCTTGCCGAGGGACATGGCGAGGAGGCGTTCGAGGGTGCCGGAGGTGCGTTCGCGCAGGGTGGCGATGGACGTGACCAGGAACATCGTGATCAGCGGAAAGATCCCCAGCAGGGAGGCGCCGATGCCGTCGAAGGTGCTCGGGCTGCCGTCGAAGACATAGCGGAGCAGCAACAGCATCACGCAGGGGATCAGGATCATCAGCGCGATCGTGCGCGGGTCGTGGCGCAGTTGGCGCAGGACCCGGGTCGCGGTGGCGGCGGTCCGGGAGGCGTTCAGGGCGCTGATGGGGGCGAGGCGCGCGGGGGTGGCGGGGGTGGTGGGCGTCGTCGTACTCATCGCGTCGTCTCCTTGGTGCGGCTCGCTGCGACCGCCTCGTCGACCAGGTGCAGGAACGCCGCCTCGACGGTCTCCGAGCCGGTACGGGTGCGGAGGGCTTCCGGGGTGTCGTCGGCGAGGATCTCGCCCTCGCGCATGAGGAGGAGCCGGTGGCAGCGCTCGGCCTCGTCCATGACATGGGAGGAGATGAGGAGGGTCGCGCCGCGGGAGGCGGCGATGTCGTGGAAGAGGTTCCACAGGTCGCGGCGCAGGACCGGGTCGAGGCCGACGGTGGGTTCGTCGAGGACCAGGAGTTCGGGTGCGCCGAGGAGGGCCACGGCGAGGGAGACGCGGCTGCGCTGGCCGCCGGAGAGGTTGCCGGCGAGGGCGTCGGCGTGGCTGGTGAGGGCGACGTCGTCGATGGCTCGGGTGACGTCGGCCCGGCGGCGTTCGGCGGCAGCACGGCCGGGGTCGAGGATCGCGGCGAAGTAGTCGAGGTTCTGGCGGACTGTCAGGTCGTCGTAGACGGAGGGGGCCTGGGTGACGTAGCCGATACGGGTGCGGAGGGCGGGGTGGCCGGCCGGGCGGCCGAGGACCTCGAGGGTGCCGGTGACCTTGGCCTGGGTGCCGACGATGGAGCGCATCAGCGTGGACTTGCCGCAGCCCGACGGTCCGAGCAGCCCCGTGATCTGACCGCGTGGGACGGAGAAGTCGAGGCCGCGCAGGACGGTGCGGGGGCCGCGTACGACAGTGAGGGCCGCGGCCCTGACCGCCGGGGTCTCCGAAGCACCGGGCGAGTAATTCATCATGTGATGAATAATGCTCGGGGCGCGAGGAGCCGTCAAGTGCCGGGCGGGGTACGAAAAGGGCCCGCGCGGCTGCCTCCGGCGGGTGAGGGTGAGGAGCGAGGAGGGCTGCGGCGCGGGCCGGGTGCTGTGGGTGAGGATCAGTCGGTGTCGGCTTCGGCTTCGGTGGTGGCGACGAGCAGGACTACGTCGTACGTCTCCTCGACGTTGCCGTCCGGGAAGACCTTCAGCAGGTGGGTGCGCTCCTCGTCGAGAAAAGCGGCGGTGCGCTCCTGCGGGGTGACGAGGAAGAGCGAGTGGCTGCCGAGGTTGGCGAGATGGGTGTCGACCGGGACGCGGCGGCTCCAGCGGACGGCCCGCCGGGTGAAGCGGAGGCGTCCGCTGGGGTCGGCCCGGTCGACCCGTTCGGCCGCCTTGCGCTGCTCGACGGTGATGTCGATGCCGTGGAAGCGGACGGCGCGTTCGGCGGCCTCGGCGATCCACTCGACGTCGAGGGCATCGGTGTTCCACCACAACGCGAGCGCGCCGCCGGGCCGCAGAACACGCAGAGCCTCCGGCACGGAGCGGGCCGGATCGGTCCAGTGCCAGGCCTGCGCATAGGTGACGAAGTCGGCGGAGGCGTCGGCGAGAGGCAGGGCGTTGCCGTTGCCGCGCACGATCGGAACGCCGGGGAGGTTGCGGTGGAACTCGGCTGCCATCCCGTCACCGGGTTCCACCGCGACCACGTCTGCGCCGCGGGCGTGCAGCAGTGCGGTCGCGATACCCGTCCCCGCACCGACGTCCACGACCCGGGCGCCGGCGAGGGGACGGGCGGCGAGTTCTTCGACGGCGTCGAAGAGGGCGGGCGGGTAGGAGGGGCGGTTCGCGGCGTACTGGGCCGCGGCGGCGTCGAAGGAGCGGGCTCGGGTGGAGGGGGAGTTGTCCGGGGCGGGGGTGGAGGTGGGCGGCTTCGCGGTCATGAGGACATGGTGGTGGGGGTGGGGTGGGAGAGGACAGGGGGGTGGGGTGGGGAGGTAGGGGCGGGGTTGACCTGGGCCCTGCGGTGAGCGCGGACGACAAAGGCGGCGCGGGCTATTTCTTGCGGCGCTTCTTCGAGGGGTTGCCGGTGCGGCGGGCCCAGCGGCTCTCGTACTGGCTGCGGGCCGTCTCGTACTCCACGCGGTGCAGCTTCTCGCCCGGGGCCTCGGTGAGGGAGCGGAAGAAGTAGGCGAGGAGCGAGCCGACGAAGCCGATGGCCAGGAGGCCGCGGAGGGAGGCCTGGCGGTCGGCGTCGGGGCGCCTGCCGAAGCCGTCCCAGGTGTTGCGGAAGGCCAGCGCGCTGCAGATCGCGAACATCGCGACGACCAGCACGGTCACGAAGGCACCGGTGTCCGCGATCTGCAGGCCCTGGTAGGCGAAACGCAGGACCAGGCAGGCGACGACGGCCGCCGCGAGCGAGCCGACGGCCACACCGGCGCGGCGGGCCGCGTAGCCGTCGTCGTGGTTCACCCAGGACGTACCGAAGAAACGGAGGGGCTCGGGGCGGGGGCCGTTCGGCTCGCCTCCGGTGGAGCCCGCGGGGGTGTCCGGGGTGCCGGGTTCGTCGCTCACGGGACGATTATGGCGCCGGGGGGTGCGGGCTCGGGTCGGGGGGTTATCCGCAACGGTCAGCTACGTAGCCGTCGCTGCCCGTCTGGACGTAGGTGTCGGACACGTACTCACCGATGTCGATGTTGTCCCAGATGTTCGAAGTGCCGTAGTAGCCGGTCACCGTCGTCCCCGGTGTCTGGCAGAAGATCGGTACGCGTGTGTTTACGGGCAGGACGCGCACGATGCCGTAGGTAGTGCCGGGACCGCTGCGGACGTTCAGACGGATATCCGGGGCGACCGGGTAGGTGCGGATTGTGGCCGCGTCGGCAACAGCAGAGGTTCCCAGCACCATGAGAAAGGCGCCTGCGGCGCCCGCGAGCAAGACGGTTCCGCGTCTGCGAGATGTCATCTCTGTCCCTTCAGAAATGAGTCAGGCGCAGCGGTCGGCCACGTAGCCGTCGCTGCCCGTCCGTACATAGGCGTCGGACACGTACTCGCCGTTGTCGATGTTGTCCCAGATCTTCGACGTGCCGTACGGACCCGTCACCGTCGAACCCGGCGTCTGGCAGTAGATCGGGACGCGCGCTCCCTCGGGCAGGACACGCACGACGCCGTAGGTGGTACCAGGGCCATTACGGACGTTCAGACGGACGCCCGGGGCGACCGGATAGGTCCGAAAGATCACCTCCGCCGTGACGGCTTGGGGCTCTGCCCCGTTTTCGACCTCTTCGGCACGGTCAACAGACATGAAAAACCTCCCCCGTTGGACCCCATGACTGACATGGGATCTCGTTGATTCCCATCAAACACGCCCTGAAACACGCGTGCGCAACTCGCACTCGGAGGCTAGCAAGCCGCCTCCGTCTCGTACGAGTCATCGACTAGGCTCCGTGCGTCGCGCGCGCGGACGAACAGCACGGGGGTGGTCCCATGGCGCCACAGTGGAACACCGGAGCGGGCGCGGAAGCGGAACTTCCCGAGTACGCCGGTCACTACCGCCTGGAGTCCTGCCTGGGCTCGGGTGGCATGGGTGTCGTACATCTGGCCAGGAGCACCTCGGGGCTCAAGCTGGCGGTGAAGGTCGTACACGCCGAACTCGCCAAGGACCGCGAGTTCCGAGGCCGTTTCCGGCAGGAGGTGGCCGCCGCCAGGAGGGTCAGCGGTGCCTTCACCGCGCCCGTCGTCGATGCCGATCCGGAGGCCGGACGGCCCTGGATGGCCACCCTGTTCATTCCCGGGCCGACCCTTTCCGAGTACGTCGAGCGGAATGGGCCGATGCCTGCCGCCCAGTTGCGTCGGCTGATGGCCGGGCTCGCCGAGGCCCTGCGGGACATCCATCGGGTCGGGGTCGTGCATCGCGATCTGAAGCCGAGCAACGTGCTGCTCGCCGAGGATGGGCCCAAGGTCATCGACTTCGGCATCTCCCGGCCGCAGGACAGCGAACTGCGCACCGAGACCGGGAAGTTGATCGGTACGCCGCCCTTCATGGCGCCGGAGCAGTTCCGGCGACCGCGTGAAGTGGGGCCCGCCGCGGACGTCTTCGCGTTGGGGTCGGTGCTGGTGCATGCGGCGACCGGGCGTGGGCCGTTCGACTCCGACAGTCCGTACGTCGTCGCCTACTCAGTCGTCCATGACGCGCCGGACCTCGATGGCGTACCGGAAAGCCTCGCTCCGCTGGTGCTGCGATGCCTCGCCAAGGAGCCCGAGGACCGTCCGACGCCCGACGAACTGATGCAAGAACTGCGTTCGGTGGCCGCCTCGTACGACACACAGGCGTTCATGCCGGCGCAGCGGACGGGCGACAACAGGCCGAAGCCGGAATCCGTCGTGCCGCATGCCGTCCGGCGCCGGCGTCGCCTCTCCAAGCGGGCCGCCCTCTCCTTCGGGGCCCTCGGCCTCGTCGTGGCGGGAGCGCTTTCCTCGGTGCCGTGGCTAGGGGACGACGGCGGTCCGACGCCGAAGGAGGCCGGCGCCCAGAGCACGTCGCCCGAATTCGGCAACTGGCATGCGGAGCCGGTCGGCGAAGGCTCGGCGACGTCTCAATGCTCCTATGGAGCAGGGAAGTTGTTCTGTTCCCGTCCCGGGCTGGCTTTCGCCCTCGACGCGTCGAACGGCACGTTGCTGTGGCGGCACAAGGTCGCCAATGGACGTACGAAAGAACCGCCGGCCCTGTCAGGCGGACTCGTGCAGTTGATCACAGGGAAGGGCCGGCAGCTGGAAGCGCTCGACCCGGCTTCCGGTGCAACGCGTTGGAAGTGGGAACTGCCCGCGCAGGGTGCTGTGCGGTACGCCGGCGGCATGGCCCTCGTCACGGGCGCCGGCGCGTCACTCACCGGCGTGGACACCGCTTCGGGCGACACCAAGTGGAGTCGGCCGGTCTCTGGAGGCACACCGTCCCTGGCCTGCTTCGGCGGCGACCTGCTGGCGTACGTGACCACCGCCTCCGAGGACGGGACACACACGCGGGTCACCGCGGTGGATCCGGCCACGGGTACCGAGCGGTGGACGGCACAGCTGAGGGGCGCACTGAAGCTCGTCGGCAGCCAGGGCGGATCCCTGTTCCTGCTGTCCCTCGACAGCACCGCGAGTGAGACGAACGCGGTGCTCCGCTACACACCAGCCTCGAAGTCGTCGCGCAGGGTGCCACTGTCGGCTCCGCGCCTCTCCGCCCAGGCCTCCGTCCGCGGCGACGTCGTCTACCTTCTGGCCACCGGCGGCTCGCTGGAGGCCGTCGATGTGGCTCAGGGCAAGCGGGTCTGGCACACGCAGACATCGGTCAGCCGTGGCTCGGCACCGATCAGCGACGGCGACCACGTGTACCTCACCGCCGCCGACGGACGTCTGCTCGCCGTCGACGCCCGTGACGGAAGCCTCGTCGGGCAGACCCCGCCGCGGCTCGGCAGGAACTCCGGTGACGTCACCGCCGCTCTCCCGACACCCCTGATCGCCAACGGCCACATCTACGCCACCGCCCCCGACGGCACCGTCTTCGCCGTGGACGCACACGATCCCTCGGCCTGGTGACATGGCAAAGGGCCGCCCCCACACGAAGGCGGCCCCAGCCGGAAAAACCCGTCAGCCGAGTCGGCTCACATCCCGCACCGCGCCCTTGTCCGCGCTCGTCGCCATCGCCGCGTAGGCCCGCAGGGCCGCCGAGACCTTGCGGTCGCGGTTCTTCGGGGCGTACGTCCCGCCGAGGGCCTGCTCGCGGCGGGACAGTTCCGTCTCGTCGACCAGGAGCTCGATCGACCGGCCCGGGATGTCGATGCGGATGCGGTCGCCGTTCTCGACGAGGGCGATCGTGCCGCCGGACGCCGCTTCGGGGGACGCGTGGCCGATCGAGAGGCCGGACGTGCCGCCGGAGAAGCGGCCGTCGGTGATCAGTGCGCAGCTCTTGCCCAGGCCACGGCCCTTGAGGAACGACGTCGGGTAGAGCATCTCCTGCATGCCGGGGCCGCCCTTCGGGCCCTCGTAGCGGATGACGACCACGTCACCGTCCGTGACCTGCTTGGCGAGGATCTTCTCGACGGCCTCTTCCTGCGATTCGCAGACGACCGCCGGGCCCTCGAAGGTCCAGATGGACTCGTCGACGCCGGCCGTCTTCACCACGCAGCCGTCGACCGCCAGATTGCCCTTCAGGACCGCCAGGCCGCCGTCCTTCGAGTACGCGTGCTCCACGCTCCGGATGCAGCCGCCCTCGGCGTCGTCGTCCAGGGCGTCCCAGCGCTCCGACTGGGAGAAGGCCTCCGCCGAGCGGACGCAGCCGGGGGCCGCGTGCCAGAGTTCGATCGCCTCGGCCGACGGGGAGCCGCCGCGCACGTCCCAGGTCTTCAGCCAGTCCGCCAGGGACGGGCTGTGGACCGCGTGCACGTCCTCGTTGAGCAGGCCCCCCCTGTGCAGTTCACCGAGCAGGGCGGGGATGCCGCCGGCGCGGTGCACGTCCTCCATGTAGTACGTGCGGTTCTTCGCGAGGTTGGGGGCGACCTTCGCCAGGCAGGGAACCCGGCGGGAGACCGCGTCGATCTGCTCCAGGCCGAAGGGGACGCCCGCCTCCTGGGCGGCCGCGAGCAGGTGCAGGATCGTGTTCGTGGAGCCGCCCATCGCGATGTCGAGCGCCATGGCGTTCTCGAAGGCCGCGAAGGTGGCGATGCTGAGCGGGAGGACCGTCTCGTCGTCCTGCTCGTAGTAGCGCCGGGTGAGGTCCATGACCGTGTGGGCGGCGTCGACGTACAGCTGCTTGCGGGCCGTGTGCGTGGCCAGGACCGAGCCGTTGCCGGGGAGGGAGAGGCCGATGGCCTCGGTCAGGCAGTTCATCGAGTTGGCCGTGAACATGCCGGAACAGGAGCCGCAGGTCGGGCAGGCGTTCTCCTCGATGTTGAGGACGTCCGCGTCCGAGACCTTGTCGTTGGCGGCCTCGACCATCGCGTCGATCAGGTCGAGCGTACGGACCGTGCCGTCCACCAGGGTGGCGCGGCCGGCCTCCATCGGACCGCCGGAGACGAACACCGTCGGGATGTTCAGGCGCAGCGCCGCCATCAGCATGCCCGGGGTGATCTTGTCGCAGTTGGAGATGCAGACCAGGGCGTCGGCGCAGTGGGCCTCGACCATGTACTCGACCGAGTCCGCGATCAGGTCGCGGGAGGGGAGGCTGTAGAGCATGCCGCCGTGGCCCATCGCGATGCCGTCGTCCACCGCGATCGTGTTGAACTCGCGCGGGATGCCGCCCGCCTCCTTGATCGCCTCGCTGACGATCCTGCCGACCGGCTGGAGGTGGGTGTGGCCCGGCACGAATTCCGTGAAGCTGTTGGCGACCGCGATGATGGGCTTTCGGCCGATGTCCGCACCGGGTACACCGGAGGCGCGCATAAGGGCGCGGGCGCCCGCCATGTTGCGGCCGTGGGTGACTGTGCGGGACCTCAGCTCGGGCATCGTCGCTCGCTCCTTCAGGGACTGCTCTACAGGCTGCGATAGAGACTGCGATCAGAGAGACTTCTGATTGCTCACGAGCGTACGCCGGTCATCCAGGGGTCGGGACGCGGTGTCCGGAATGCGGGACGCCTGTCTTGCGCCGGCCCGACGATCAGGGTCCCGTCAGATGCCCCTGCACCACCGGCGCCACCCGCGCCACGATCTGCTCCAGGTCCGCCGACGCCAGCGGCTCCACCTTCATCACGTACCGCAGCATCGCACAGCCCACCAGCTGCGCCGCCGCCAGCTCGGCGCGCAGCTCGGCGTCCGGCAGATTCAGCTGGCCGGCGATGCGGCGCAGCAGTTGGGCGGCGATCAGGCGGCGGAAGACGGCGGCGGCGTTGTCGTTGTTGACGGCGGAGCGGACGATCGCCAGCAGGGGTGTACGGGTGGTGGGGTTCTCCCAGATGCCGAAGATGAAGCGCGTGAGCCGCTCGCCGACGCCGTCCATCGGGCCCTCGGCCACCGCCATCGGCGCGTTCAGCGCGGGCGCGAAGGCGACCTCGATGGCCGCTTCGAAGATCTGGTCCTTGGTGCCGAAGTAGTGGTGGACCAGCGCCGAGTCGACGCCGGCGGACTTGGCGATGCCGCGTACGGACGTCTTCTCGTAGCCGCGCTCGGAGAACTCCTCGCGGGCCGCCGTCAGGATGCGGTCGCGGGTGTCTGCGGACTCCGTGCGCGGGGGGCGGCCACGGCGGCGGGCGGTCGCGTCGGTACGGCTGTCCGTCGCGTCGGTGCGGCCGGCGGTCGCTTCGGCCCGGCGGCCGGATGGGTCGCTCCGGCCGGACGTCGCCTTGCTCCGGCCGGATGTGGCCTCGCTCCGGCCGGCGGGCGGGCCGCTCCGGGCGGTGGTCGCGTCGCTACGGCCGTCTGTCCCGCCGGTACGGCCGTCTGTCGCGTCGGCCCGGCCGGGCCTGGTGTCGGTCATCGTCGGGGGACCTTCACTGCGGAGGCCAGGTGGAGGCGGGTGAAGGCCAGGGCCTCCGCCAGATCGGCCTCGCGTTCGGCGCTGGACATGGCGCGCCGCGTGTTGACCTCGATGACGACGTGCCCGTCGAAACCGGTCAGCGCGAGACGTTCCAGCAGTTCGGCGCAGGGCTGGCCGCCGCGGCCGGGGACCAGGTGCTCGTCCTTCGCCGAACCCTTGCCGTCCGCGAGGTGGACGTGGCCGAGGCGGTCGCCCATGCGGTCGACCATGTGCAGGGCGTCGGTGCGGGAGGTCGCCGCGTGGCTCAGGTCGATCGTGAAGTGGCGGTAGTCGTCCTTGGTGACGTCCCAGTCGGGGGCGTACGCGAGCATCTCGCGGTCCCGGTAGCGCCAGGGATACATGTTCTCGACGGCGAACCGTACGTCCGTCTCGTTCGCCATGCGCCAGATCCCGGCGACGAAGTCACGGGCGTACTGGCGCTGCCAGCGGAACGGCGGGTGGACGACCACGGTGCTCGCGCCCAGCCTCTCGGCGGCCGCGCGGGCTCGCTGGAGTTTGACCCAGGGGTCGGTGGACCACACGCGCTGGGTGATCAGCAGGCAGGGGGCGTGCACGGCGAGGATCGGGATGCGGTGGTAGTCGGACAGCCTGCGCAGGGCGTCGACGTCCTGGCTGACCGGGTCGGTCCACACCATGACCTCGACGCCGTCGTAACCGAGGCGCGCGGCGATCTCGAAGGCCGTCGCCGTGGACTCCGGGTAGACGGAGGCAGTGGACAGGGCGACCTTCGCATCCGGGATTCGGACGGGGACGTCCCTTGGTTCAGCCACGTTGGACAGGGTACGGGGTGTCATTGGTTCGGGTGTTGGTTGCCTGTTCGCCGTGTGGGGTCTGCTTCCTGGGCGCGTGCGGGTTGCCCTTGGCTGCTCGCGCCCACGCGGCGGAGCCGCATATCGATACAGCCCCGCGCCCCTGGGCAACGGCTACGCCGTGCCCATATGGTCCAGTCGGCGCAGAATCACGCCCTCCCTCAGCGCCCACGGACAGATCTCCAGGTTCTCCACGCCGAACAGGTCCATCGCGGCCTCGGCCACCAGGGCGCCCGCCAGCAGCTGGCTCGAGCGGCCTTCGGAGACTCCGGGGAGTTCCGAGCGCTGGTCGGTGGTCATGCCTGCCAGGCGGGGGACCCAGGCCTCCAGGGACTGGCGCTTCAGTTCTCGCTGGACGTAGAGGCCGTCCGCCGAGCGGGCCGCGCCGGCGATGCGGGCCAGCTGCTTGAAGGTCTTGGACGTGGCGACCACGTGGTCGGGGGCGCCGGAGCGGCTGAACTCGCCGACCGTACGGGCGATCTGGGCGCGGACGTGCCTGCGCAGGGCCCTTATCGCCTCGGGGGCGGGCGGGTCGCCGGGCAGCCAGCCCGCGGTCAGGCGGCCGGCACCGAGCGGCAGCGACGCGGCCGTGTCCGGTTCCTCGTCGATGCCGTAGGCGATCTCCAGGGAGCCGCCGCCGATGTCCAGGACCAGCAGTTTTCCGGCGGACCAGCCGAACCAGCGGCGGGCGGCCAGGAAGGTGAGACGGGCCTCCTCGGCGCCGGTGAGGACCTGGAGCTCGACGCCGGTCTCGGCGTGCACGCGCGCGAGGACGTCGTCGGCGTTGGTGGCCTCGCGCACGGCGGAGGTGGCGAACGGCAGCAGGTCCTCGACGCCCTTGTCCTCGGCGGCCTGGAGCGCCTCGCGGACGACTCCGACCAGTTTCTCGATGCCGTCGGGGCCGACCGCCCCGTCCCCGTCGAGAAGCTGGGCCAGCCGCAGCTCCGCCTTGTGGGAGTGCGCGGGCAGCGGGCGTGCGCCGGGGTGTGCATCCACCACCAGCAGATGCACCGTGTTCGATCCAACGTCGAGGACACCGAGTCTCATGTACGGAACGCTACTGCCACCTGCGGCGTCAGCCGTCCCCGGAGCGGTCCTCGGCGTCTTACTCTGGACGCGTGCCAAAGACGAAAAAGGCGAAGGATCACAAGCCAGCCAAATCCTCCAGCGGTTCTTCGCAGGCGAAGCCATCGAAGAAATCGAAGAAGGCCGAGGAGATCCGCGCAGCCGACGAGAAGGGGCTCGATTTCGCGCGCGCGTGGGTGGAGTTCCCCGATCCGGCGGACGACGAACAGGTCTTCCGGTGCGATCTGACCTGGCTGACCTCCCGGTGGAACTGCATCTTCGGCAGCGGCTGCCAGGGCATCCAGGCGGGCCGCGCGGACGACGGGTGCTGCACGCTGGGTGCGCACTTCTCCGACGAGGACGACGAGAAGCGGGTCGCCGAGCACGTGGCGCGACTCACGCCGGAGGTCTGGCAGCACCACGACGAGGGCATGGAGCACGGCTGGGTCGCGGAGGACGAGGACGGTGCCCGGCAGACGCGCCCGTTCCAGGGGTCGTGCATCTTCCAGAACCGGCCCGGTTTCGCCGGCGGCGCGGGCTGCTCGCTGCACATCCTGGCCCTGCGGGAGGGCCGCGAGCCGCTGGAGACCAAGCCGGACGTGTGCTGGCAGCTGCCGATCCGGCGGACGTACGACTGGATCGACCGGCCCGACGACACGCGCGTCCTCCAGGTCTCCATCGGTGAGTACGACCGCCGGGGCTGGGGTCCGGGCGGCCACGACCTGCACTGGTGGTGCACGTCGGCGACGTCGGCGCACGGCGCGGGCGATCCGGTGTACGTCTCCTACCGGGCGGAGCTGACCGAGCTGATGGGCAAGGCCGGCTACGACCGCCTGGTCGAGCTGTGCGAGGAGCGTCTGGCGTCCCGGCTACCGCTGCTGGCGCCGCATCCTGCGGATCCGCTGGGCTGACCCACGGACCGCTCTGGCACGCCGACCCGCGCGTTTCATACCTGCTCCTCCCGCAAGGGACCGCCCTAGCTCCCGCTCGGGCCGGGTTCCATGCTGCCGCTCTCCGACGGGGACGGCGTTCCGGAATCCGTCGGGGACGGGCTCGTCGGTGTCGGGGTCGGATCGGTCGGGGTCGGCGAGGCGCTGGTCGGCGGGTCGGTCGGGGCCGAGGTCGTGGGGGCCGGGGACTCGGTCGAGGGCGGCGGCGGGGTTCCCGGGCCGGAGGGGCCGGTGGGCGCGGTGCCGTGGCCCTGGATCGAGACGACGGCGCCCGCTGGTGACACCGCCACCCGCGCGCTCCAGTGGCCGGACGGTTCACGCAGGGGGTCGACGTACACCTTGATCGTCAACGACTCGCCGGGCCGCAGGGTTCCCGAGGACTGACTGAAGTAGAGCCACGCGGCCGAGGTGGACGCGGACCAGCGCACCGGTGCGGAGCCGGACGCGGTGAGCGTGACGAGCGTGGTGTCGCCGCTCTTGCCGGCGGACACCGCGAGCCGGCCCGGGCCCTTCTTCCCGGCGCCGGAGACGCTGACGACCTCCACGGAGACGTCGGGCCTGCCGTCCGTGCCGATGTGGTCGCCGGGTGTGGTGCTGGCGTTCCCCGCGTTCTCGTAGCCGCCAACCGCGTCGCCGCCGAGGCTGGCGGGGTCGTCGGCCTCGCGCGCGGTGGCGGCGGGGCCGTCGGGCCCCTCGCCGGTCGACGAGCCACGGTAGGCGGCCCACAGGGCGAGCACGGGAGCGGCGACGACGGTGGCGACGACGGTCGTCGTGACGGCACGCGCGCGTAGCCGGTCGCGGCGGGCGGCGCGGTCCTTGGGGTCCATGGGGAAGCCGCGCCGGTCGAAGCGCGGCATGTCGGTGCCCCGCGCGCGCGGGTGGTGCGCCAGGGCGAAGTGCAGGGCCGCGCGGGGCGCCTCGAGGACGGGCAGTTCGGCGGGGGTGACGGCCGCGCCGGGCCAGCCCCCCGGGATCGCGCGCTCGGCGGTGCGGCGGCAGCGGGGGCAGTCGTCGACGTGCCGGACGAGTTCGCGCCGTACGGCCGCGCTGAGGACGAGCTGGTGGTCGCCGGTGAGGCGGGCCACCCCCGGGCAGGTGCCGGTCTCGACGACCGCGAGCGCGGCGCGGGTGCGCTCGACCTCGCAGGCGGCCGAGGCGAGCAGGTCGCGGGCGGCGGCTTGGTTCATGCCGAGGACGGCGGCGACCTCATGGGCGGCGAGGTGGTGACGGACGGCGAGTTCGAGCGCCTCGCGCTGCTCCGGGGTGGTTCCGGCGGCCTCCGGCCAGGCGAGCAGAGCGAGTTCGCGTCGCCGCCGCTCCTGGACCTCCTCGGAGACGGACGGTCCGGCGGGCTGTGCGACGCGTCGGTGCGAGGTGCCGTCCCGGCCGGACGCGTGGGTGGCATGACGTTTCTGCTTGGTCTCGGCCAGCTTGCGCAGGCACGCCCAGCGGGCCAGCGCGTAGAGCCAGGCCCTGCGGTCGCCGGCCGCCTCCGGGCCGCGCTGATCGCGCCGCTCGGCGAGCACCAGGACGTCACACAGAGCCTTGGTCGCCGTGTCGTGGTCGCACAACACCGACAGGCAGTAGGTGAACAGACCGTCCAGGTACGGCTCGTAGCGCGCTGGAGGTCGCTGCGCCAGCGCGCGCGCCGCTGCGCGGTCGCGCGCCTCCTTGTGCGCCCGGTGTGCGCCGGTGGTGCGGGTCGAGATTTCCGGACTGCTGCTCATCACCTGTGCGACCGTAGGCGGCTCCCGACGGGCGCTTCCTGCGCCTTGAGCACTTTTAATCCGTACGGGTGAAACGATCCCTCATAAGAGGACACGAGCCCTTCACCGCATGGATCGATCGTGATGCGTGGTGGCCGGTTGCGGCCCACTCACACCCGCCTCGACCGCCACGGCGTGCGCCCCGCTCCCCCACGCGTGGGACGACCCGGATCCGCGTTGTCAGTGCCGGCGGCTACGGTTTCGTCCATGGCTGCCCGTACCAAGACCACCAAGGACCGCCCGTCCTTCCGCTGCACCGAGTGCGGCTGGCAGACGGCCAAGTGGCTCGGCCGCTGCGCCGAGTGCCAGGCCTGGGGGACGGTGGAGGAGTACGGCGCGCCCGCGGTGCGGACGACGGCGCCCGGCCGCGTCACCACGTCCGCGCTGCCCATCGGCCAGGTCGACGGGAGGCAGGCCACCGCCCGCACGACCGGCGTGCCCGAGCTGGACCGGGTGCTCGGCGGCGGCCTGGTGCCCGGCGCGGTGGTGCTCCTCGCGGGCGAGCCCGGCGTCGGCAAGTCCACACTCCTGCTCGACGTGGCGGCCAAGTCGGCCAGTGACGAACATCCCACCCTCTATGTCACCGGCGAGGAGTCGACGAGCCAGGTCCGGCTGCGCGCCGACCGCATCCACGCCCTGGCCGACCATCTGTATCTCGCGGCCGAGACCGATCTGGCCGCCGTTCTCGGCCACTTGGACGCGGTGAAGCCGTCCCTGCTGATCCTCGACTCCGTGCAGACGGTCGCCTCTCCGGAGATCGACGGCGCCCCTGGCGGCATGGCCCAGGTGCGCGAGGTGGCCGGGGCGCTCATCCGGGCATCCAAGGAGCGCGGCATGTCCACCCTCCTTGTGGGCCACGTCACCAAGGACGGCGCGATCGCGGGCCCGCGCCTCCTGGAGCACCTCGTGGACGTCGTCCTCCAATTCGAGGGCGACCGGCACGCGCGCCTGCGCCTTGTCCGCGGGGTCAAGAACCGGTACGGCGCGACGGACGAGGTCGGCTGCTTCGAACTGCACGACGAGGGCATCACGGGCCTCGCCGACCCGAGCGGACTTTTCCTGACACAACGCGCCGAACCGGTTCCCGGGACCTGTCTCACGGTCACCCTGGAGGGCCGCCGTCCGCTGGTCGCCGAGGTGCAGGCGCTGACCGTCGACTCGCAGATCCCCTCCCCGCGCCGTACGACGTCCGGACTGGAGACGTCCCGGGTCTCGATGATGCTGGCGGTCCTGGAGCAGCGCGGCCGGATCAGCGCGCTCGGCAAGCGGGACATCTACTCGGCGACGGTCGGCGGCGTGAAGCTCTCGGAGCCCGCCGCCGACCTCGCCATCGCCCTCGCGCTCGCGTCGGCCGCCAGTGACACCCCGCTGCCGAAGAACCTCGTCGCCATCGGTGAGGTCGGCCTCGCGGGCGAGGTCAGACGGGTCACGGGCGTGCAGCGCAGGCTCGCGGAGGCGCACCGCCTGGGCTTCACGCACGCGCTCGTGCCGGGCGACCCGGGCAAGGTCCCTGCCGGTATGAAGGTCCTGGAAGTGGCGGACATAGGGGACGCACTCAGAGTGCTTCCGCGCTCACGTCGCAGAGAGGCCCCACGGGACGACGAGGACCGCCGGTAGACTTTGCCCTGGTCTCGCCCGTCCGTACGAACCGAGTACGCGCCGGGAGCGCCCCAGAACCTGCGACCGGAGGAGTGCAGTGGCAGCCAACGACCGGGCAGCAGCTCCCGGAAAACTCGGTGGGAGTGCCGGTTCCGATGGCATGATGCGCGCCTCGCTGAGCGCCGTGGCACCTGGTACGGCCATGCGCGACGGCCTGGAGCGGGTACTGCGCGGCAACACCGGCGGACTCATCGTGCTCGGGTGCGACAAGACGGTCGAGGCGCTGTGTACCGGCGGCTTCGTGCTGGACGTGGAGTTCACCGCGACCCGGCTGCGCGAGCTGTGCAAGCTGGACGGCGGCATCGTGCTCTCCTCCGACCTGTCCAAGATCCTGCGGGCCGGCGTGCAGCTGGTGCCGGACCCGACGATCCCCACGGAGGAGACGGGCACACGGCACCGCACCGCGGACCGTGTCTCCCGGCAGGTCGGCTTCCCGGTGGTCTCCGTCTCCCAGTCCATGCGGCTGATCGCCCTGTACGTCGACGGGCACCGCCGCGTCCTGGAGGACTCGGCCGCGATCCTCTCCCGCGCCAACCAGGCCCTGGCCACCCTGGAGCGCTACAAGCTCCGCCTCGACGAGGTCGCGGGGACGTTGTCGGCGCTGGAGATCGAGGACCTGGTCACGGTCCGTGACGTCTCCGCGGTGGCGCAGCGCCTGGAGATGGTGCGCCGCATCGCGACGGAGATCGCCGAGTACGTGGTGGAGCTGGGTACGGACGGCCGCCTCCTCGCCCTCCAGCTGGACGAGTTGATCGCGGGCGTCGAGCCGGAGCGCGAACTGGTCGTGCGGGACTACGTCCCCGAGCCCACGGCAAAACGCTCCCGTACGGTCGAGGAGGCCCTGTCCGAGCTGGACGCTCACGCCCACGGCGAACTCCTCGAACTCCCCACGGTGGCCCGGGCCCTGGGCTACACCGGCTCCCCCGAGGCCCTCGACTCCGCGGTCTCCCCCCGCGGCTTCCGCCTGCTGGCCAAGGTCCCCCGCCTCCCGGGCGCGATCATCGACCGCCTGGTGGAACACTTCGGCAGCCTCCAGAAACTCCTGGCAGCCAGCGTCGACGACCTCCAGACGGTGGACGGCGTGGGCGAAGCGCGTGCGCGCAGCGTACGGGAGGGCTTGTCGAGACTGGCGGAGAGCTCGATCCTCGAGCGCTACGTCTAGTCTCCGACGGGTCGAAGCCTGTCTGCCCGGCTGTGGGCAAGTCCTGCATCTCGCGCGGCGCCCGCCCAGCAGCGGCAGTCGCCGTACCCGCCGCAGCTGCGGGCAGTCGTGCCGCTGGGGCGATGGGGCCCCCGCTCGAGCGAAGCCGAGAGTGGGGGAGGTTGGGCGCAGCGGCACCCCGCAAGCGCGGGCAAGCGAAACCCACCCCCGGCCGGCAGCCTAGTCAGCCGCCAGCACAAACGACGTCTGCGCCTTCTGGAACCCCGGAGCCGCAGCCTCCAACAGATACGTCCCCGCCCCCGCCGCCCCCGCCGGAGGCGTAGCGCACTCGGGAGCACTGGGCTTCCGGTCCCACTTCACGGTGTACGTGATGCTGCTGCCCGCCGGCACCCGGTACATCTGGCTGCCGGAGACCTTGGGACAGTCGGCCGAAGACCAGTAGTCGTCACTGCTGTCGGCCTGAGTGACCGTCAACACCGCCTGCTTGGGCCCGAGATCGATCTTGCAGTCGCTCCCGGACGTGTTCTTCGCGGTGATCTCGAACGCGGGCGTCTCGTCCGGCGAGTAGGAGTTGCGCAGACTGCGCAGGCTCAACTTCACCGACCCCGCAGTGCAGTTGGGAAGCACGGAGGACGCCGGCACCTGGTCGCCCGAACTGACCCCGCCGGCAGACCCATCACCGGAGCCGTCACCCGCACCGCCACCAGCCCCCGCGGAACCACTCCCGCCGCCCGACCCGGAGTCTCCACCGTCCCCGGACCCTGTGGACCCACCTGACCCGGCCCCGCCGGCGCCCCCGCCGCCGGAACCCCCGCTGTCGGAACCCCCGCTGCCCGACTCGTCCCGCCCGCCCGGGTGTTGGCTGATCGCGGGCTCGGACCCGGACGGTCCCGGCGTGATCGTGGACACGGGGTTTTTGCCGTTGGACCCGTCGGCGATGTTCTTGCCGCCCCCGCCGCCGGACGTGACGATCCACGCGACCAGCAGCGCCAGGAGGGCGACCACCGACAGCATGACGGCCCTCCGTCGCCAGTAGATGGACGAGGGAAGCGGCCCGACCGGATTGCGCAGAGATCCCACGGCGCAAACTGTACGAGAGATCGGCGCGCTTGCTTGCGTCACCCGCCGCCCCGGTCCAACTTTTCCGGATCATCATCACGGCAACTGCCGCCAACGCACCCATGCTTCGCCCACCCCGGCGCCGCCACGGACCGTGTCCGCCTCACCCGTGGCAGGATCGGGAGGGCCATGACTGAGAAGCTGCACGCCCCCGTGATCGCCTGGTTCGACATCCATGCCCGCGACCTCCCCTGGCGCCGCCAGGAGGCGGGCCCGTGGGGCGTGATGGTCAGCGAGTTCATGCTCCAGCAGACGCCCGTCAACCGAGTGCTGCCGGTCTACGAGCAGTGGCTGGCCCGCTGGCCGCGCCCCGCGGACCTCGCCGAGGAGCCGCCCGGCGAGGCCGTCCGCGCCTGGGGCCGGCTCGGCTATCCGCGCCGCGCCCTGCGTCTGCACGGCGCCGCGGTCGCCATAACGGAACGGCATGGAGGCGACGTACCGACGGACCACGCGCAGTTGCTCGCGCTGCCCGGCATCGGTGAGTACACGGCCGCCGCGGTGGCCTCCTTCGCCTACGGCCAGCGGCACGCCGTACTCGACACCAATGTCCGCCGGGTCTTCGCGCGGGCGGTCACCGGCGTGCAGTACCCGCCGAACGCCACCACGGCCGCGGAGCGCAAGCTGGCCCGCGAGCTGCTGCCAGAGGACGAGAAAACGGCCGCGCGCTGGGCAGCCGCCTCCATGGAGCTGGGCGCGCTGGTGTGCACGGCGAAGAACGAGACGTGCACGCGCTGCCCGATCGCCGACCGGTGCGCCTGGCGGCTCGCGGGCAAGCCGGAGCACGAGGGGCCGCCGCGCCGTGGTCAGACGTACGCCGGGACGGACCGCCAGGTGCGCGGCAAGCTGCTCGCCGTACTGCGCGAGGCGCATGCGCCCGTGCCGCAGACGTCGCTCGACCGGGTGTGGCACGAGCCGGTGCAGCGGGCCCGGGCGCTGGACGGGCTCGTCTCGGACGGGTTGGTGGAGCCGCTGGCGGGCGGCCTGTATCGACTTCCCCTGGTCTGACATATCGCCCATATCAGGCCAATTGACCACGCCTGCTCACCCGTTGCCTACTTCCGTTACACAACCGACGGACAGCCGAGTGCTAGCCGCAGGCTGCTACGCACAGCCCCGTGACAACCGCTCCGTAGCTTCATTTCTGTGCCCGACTCGACCACCGGGCCACAGGAACGACAGGCACGGGCCGAGAAATACGGGGATCGGAGGCGGTTGGTATGGCGCAGGGTGAGGTGCTCGAGTTCGAGGAGTACGTCCGCACCCGGCAGGACGCGCTGCTGCGCAGCGCCCGTCGGCTGGTTCCGGACCCTGTCGACGCCCAGGACCTGCTTCAGACGGCGCTGGTCAGGACGTACGGCCGCTGGGACGGCATCGCGGACAAGCGCCTCGCCGACGCCTACCTGCGCCGGGTGATGATCAACACCCGGACCGAGTGGTGGCGGGCGCGCAAGCTGGAGGAGGTCCCGACCGAGCAGCTGCCGGACGCGCGCGTGGAGGACTCCACCGAACAGCACGCCGACCGCGCGCTCCTGATGGACATCCTGAAGGTGCTCGCTCCGAAGCAGCGCAGTGTCGTCGTGCTGCGACACTGGGAGCAGATGTCCACGGAGGAGACGGCCGCCGCCCTCGGCATGTCGGCCGGAACGGTCAAGAGCACGCTGCACCGGGCGCTCGCCCGGCTCCGCGAGGAGCTGGAGGCGCGCGATCTGGACGCACGCGCGCTGGAGCGTGAGGAGCAGGAGCGTTGCGCGGCCTGACCGGCGCCGGGCCCAGCCGGGCCCGGGCGAGCCTGCAGGCGGCGATCACGGCACTGGCCGTGTTCGCCGCCCTCGGCCTTTTCGTCGCCTCCTGCGCCACCGGCGGCACCGGAGCCCGTGACGAGGGCCCCGCGCACGCCGACTCGGTGGCGGGCGTGGCGGTCTCCCCCGACCCCGAGCCCAGCCCCTCCGACAGCTACCGGAGCGTGGACGCGGTCCGCCTGGTCAAGGAGGACCCGAAGGTCTCGGCGGCCGTCAAGCGGGACCTCAAGCCGTGCGCCGGCGACGAGTACCCGGTCGACGTGTCGTACGGCGATCTGACCGGCTCGGCCGCCAAGGACGTCGTGGTCAACGTGCTGACCTGTGGTGACGCGGTGGGCGTCGGTTCGTATGTGTACCGCGAGAGCGGCGGGCGCTACGAGAACGTGTTCCGCGCCGAGGAGTCCCCGGTGTACGCCGAGATAGACCGGGGCGACCTGATGGTGACCAAGCAGGTGTACGAGAAGGGCGACCCGGTCTCCAGCCCGTCCGGCGAGAACGTGATCACGTACAGCTGGACCACGGGCCGCTTCGTCCAGGAGTCGTACCACCACACCGACTATGGCAACGCGGTCGGCGGCTCGGCATCACCGGTCCCGGACTCCTGACCGCGACGGGCGCGGGACGGGAGCGGGACGCGGTCAACCCGGCGGGCGGGGTCCTACGTCACTTGAGTGACGACGCCGGAATCATCCGTACGAGAACCCACCGACACCAGTTCCGCCGGTACGAGAACCACCGGCACGAGAATCGACACGAGGACTGAGAGCACCGGGATGGCAGACCAGACCCACGTTCTGTTCGTCGAGGACGACGACGTCATCCGCGAGGCCACCCAGCTCGCCCTGGAGCGGGACGGCTTCGCGGTCACCGCGATGCCCGACGGGCTGTCGGGCCTGGAGGCGTTCCGGGCGGACCGCCCCGACATCGCGCTCCTGGACGTCATGGTCCCGGGTCTGGATGGGGTGAGCCTGTGCCGGCGCATCCGTGACGAGTCGACGGTGCCGGTGATCATGCTGTCGGCGCGGGCCGACTCGATCGATGTCGTCCTGGGCCTGGAGGCGGGCGCCGACGACTATGTGACCAAGCCGTTCGACGGTGCCGTGCTGGTCGCCCGCATCCGCGCGGTGCTGCGCCGGTTCGGACACGCGGGCGGCGCCACGCAGGCCGAGGAGGCCGACGCGTCGGTGACCGGCGGCACGCTGGCCTTCGGCGACCTGGAGATCGACACCGAGGGCATGGAGGTGCGCCGGGCCGGGCAGCCGGTGGCGCTCACGCCGACCGAGATGCGGCTGCTCCTGGAGTTCTCCTCGGCGCCGGGCACGGTGCTCTCGCGCGACAAGCTTCTGGAGCGGGTGTGGGACTACGGCTGGGGCGGGGACACCCGGGTCGTCGATGTCCATGTGCAGCGACTGCGCACCAAGATCGGCCAGGACCGGATCGAGACGGTCCGTGGCTTCGGCTACAAGCTCAAGGCCTGAGCGGGGCAGGGGCATGCGGGGGATCAACCGAAGTCTCAGGACAGGCCTCAGAACAGGCCTCAGATGGAAGCTCAGCGCGGCCATCGCGCTGGTCGGCGCGCTGGTGGCCGTCGCGCTCAGTCTCGTCGTGCACAACGCGGCCCGCGTCTCGATGCTGGACAACGCGCGCGACCTCGCGGTCGAGCGCGTGCAGATCGCCCAACGCAACTACGAGTTGTCCGGGCGCCCGAACTTCCCCAGCGTCAAGATCGACGACCCCGACCTGCCGCCCGCGCTGCGGGAGAAGGTCGACGAGGGCCGCCGGGCCACCTATGTCACCGACCACGGCGGCAGCGTGCCGGACATCTGGGCAGCCGTCCCCGTCAAGGACGGTCACGTCCTGTCGCTGCACACCCACTTCCCGGACCGCAGCACGGACGTGATGAAGGACCTGAACCAGGCCCTCGTCATCGGTTCCATCGCGGTCGTCCTCGGCGGCAGCGCGCTCGGCGTGCTGATCGGCGGGCAGCTGTCGCGTCGGCTGCGCAAGGCGGCGGCTGCTGCGGGCCAGGTCGCCAAGGGCGAGACGGACGTACGCGTGCGGGAGGCCATCGGCGGTGTCGTACGGGACGAGACCGACGACCTCGCACGGGCGGTGGACGCCATGGCGGACGCGCTCCAGCAGCGGCTGGAGGCCGAACGCCGGGTCACCGCGGACATCGCCCACGAGCTGCGCACCCCCGTGACCGGACTGCTGACCGCCGCCGAACTGCTGCCGCCGGGCCGGCCGACCGAGCTGGTCCTGGACCGGGCCAAGGCGATGCGCACCCTCGTCGAGGACGTCCTGGAGGTGGCCCGCCTGGACAGCGCGTCCGAGCGGGCCGAGCTCCAGGACATCATGCTGGGCGAGTTCGTCGCCCGGCGTGTGGCGGCCAAGGATCCGTTGATCGCCGTACACGTGGTGCACGAATCGGAGGTCACCACCGATCCGCGGCGCCTGGAGCGGGTGCTGTTCAACCTGCTCGCCAACGCCGCCCGGCACGGCAGGCCGCCGGTCGAGGTCACCGTCGAGGGCCGGGTCATCCGGGTCCGCGACCACGGGCCCGGCTTCCCCGAGGAACTGCTCGCCGAGGGGCCGAGCCGTTTCCGCACCGGCAGCAAGGACCGCGCCGGGCAGGGGCACGGCCTCGGGCTGACCATCGCGGCCGGGCAGGCGCGGGTGCTGGGTGCCCGGCTGACGTTTCGCAACGTACGGCCCGTGGGCGCGCCGGCGCACGTTCCCTCGGAGGGCGCGGTGGCGGTGCTGTGGCTGCCGGAACACGCGCCCACGAACACGGGCAGTCACCCGATGATGCCCTAGGGCCCCGTGATCAGCTCGCCCAGTCCTTCGACAGGTCCAGGTCGCCCTCGCGGGCCTGGGTGAAGGAGAACCAGTTCCCGGAGTCGTCGCGGAACAGCGCCTCGGTACCGTAGGGGCGCTCCTGCGGCTCCTGGAGGAACTCCACCCCGCGGTCCTTGAGCGTCTTGTAGTCGCCGTGGATGTCGTCGGTGGCAAGCACTCCGGCGCCGAGTACGCCCTTGCCGAGGAGCTTCTTGACCATCTCCGCGGACTCGGGGTCCATGGCGGGCGGGCCCGGCACCATCAGGGTCAGCTCGACGCCTGGCTGGTCCGGGGAGCCGACTGTCAGCCAGCGCATACCGCCCTCGCCCATCGTCATGTCCGTACGGACCTCGAGGCCCAGCTTTTCCGTGTAGAACTCCTTGGCCCGGTCCTGGTCGAGAACCCAGACGGTGGAGATCCTCAGTCCCTTGATCATGGTGCGCTCCTGTACGCGGCGGTTGTCTCCTGCCCCGTCACCGTAGGCAGCCACGGTCTCATGGCGCTTCTTCGGAATTGCGGTGTACGTCATCGCCGTGTGCGTCATTGCCGTACGCGACGCCGGGACCCTGTCGGAATCCGCCCGCCCAGAGCATGGCGTAGCACCCCGGTATGAGGGCGGCCCCGCGTCCCACGTGTTTCGCCCGGTACTCACTGGGGGTCAGCCCTGTCCAGGTCTTGAACCGGGCGGAGAAGGTGCCGAGGCTGCTGAAGCCGACCAGGTTGCAGATCTCGGTGACCGTGAGGTTGGCGGTGCGCAGCAGGTCCTCGGCCCGCTCGATCCGGCGATGGGTCAGATACTGGCCGGGCGTCTCGCCGTACGCCTCCTTGAAGGCCCGGATGAAGTGGTAGCGCGAGTAGCCCGCGTGCGCGGCCAGGGTGTCCAGGTCCAGCCCGGGTTCGGCCCAGTCGCGGTCCATGGCGTCCTTGGCCAGGCGCAACCGGCGCATCTTGTCCATGGAGCCGATGGTGACACGCGGCACTGACAACGACCCCGTCCGGCGGCGGGCATGGAGAAGGCCCCCGGCGCGGACACCGACCGGGGGCCTTCCGTTCACTGACGGCTGTTCCAACTGCTCAGACGGCCTCGGCCACCTGCGCCGAAGGCGCGTCGGCCGTACCTTCCGGGGCCTTCTGAGGCCCGCTCTTGAGCGGCACTTCCTTGACGAACAGGGCCGCCAGCAGCGCGATCACTGCGATCACCGACCCCAGCAGGAACGCCGAGTGCGTACCGGCGGACACCGCGTGCTGGTACGCCTCCCGCGCCGCGGCGGGCAGCTTGGCGAGGCTGGCCGCGTCCAGCTGCGCGGACTTCTCGGTGATGCCCTTTCCCAGCGCACCGGCCCGCTCGGCCATCACGGCCTGGACGCGGTGGTTGAACAGCGCGCCCATGATCGCGACGCCGAAGGAGGAGCCGAGCGTACGGAACAGGGTGGTCGACGAGGAGGCGACGCCCATGTCCTTCATCTGCACGCTGTTCTGCGCGACCAGCATGGTGATCTGCATCAGGCAGCCCATGCCGAGGCCCAGGACGGCCATGTAGACACCGGAGGTGAACCGGGAGGTGCCGGTGTCCATCAGCGACAGCAGATACAGACCCGTGATCATCAGCACGCCGCCGGCGATCGGGAAGATCTTGTAGCGCCCGGTGTTGGTGGTCACCCGCCCGGCGATCATCGAGGTCACCAGCATCGCGCCGAGCATCGGCAGGAGCAGCAGCCCGGAGTTGGTCGCGGAGGCGCCCTGCACCGACTGCTGGTACAGCGGCAGGAAGAGGGTCGCGCCGAACATCACGAAGCCGGTGACGAAGCCGATGATCGACATCAGCGTGAAGTTGCGGCTGCGGAAGATGTGCAGCGGCAGGACTGGCTCGGCGGCCTTGGTCTGCCAGTACACGAACCCGATCAGCGCGACGACGCCGATCGCGATCAGCTCCATGATCCGCGCGGACGTCCAGGCGTACTCCGTGCCACCCCAGGTGGTCACGAGCACGATCGAGGTGATGCCGACGGTCAGCAGCACGACACCGAGGTAGTCGATGCCCGCGTTGGTCCGCTTCCTCGGCAGGTGCAGCACGGCACTGACCAGCAGCAGCGCGACCGCGCCGAGCGGCAGGTTGATGTAGAAGGACCAGCGCCAGCCCCAGTTGTCGGTGATGGTGCCGCCGACGAGCGGACCGCCGATCATGGCGAGCGCCATGATCGCGGCCATCATCCCCTGGTACTTGCCGCGCTCGCGCGGCGGGATGAGGTCACCGATGATCGCCATGACGCCGACCATCAAACCGCCGGCGCCGAGGCCCTGCACGGCGCGGAACCCGATCAGCTCGCCCATGTTCTGGGCCATGCCGCTGAGCGCGGAGCCGATCAGGAAGATCACGATCGAGGTCATGAAGGCGCCCTTGCGCCCGAACATGTCGCCGAGCTTGCCCCAGATCGGGGTCGAGGCCGCGGTGGCCAGCGTGTACCCGGTCACCACCCAGGACAGATGTTCCAGGCCGCCGAGCTCACCCACGATCGTCGGCATCGCGGTGCCCACGATCATGTTGTCCAGCATCGCGAGCATCATCGCGATCATGAGCGCGAACAGGACGACCCGCACGCTCCTCGGCTGCTTCTCCGGCTGGTCCGGTTTCTGCCGGCCGGTCACGGCCGTCTCTGTGTCCGCCATCGCTCCCACTCCCCCGGCAATTGCTACTTACTTGCCGCCCAGCTAGTTGATTACACTGGGAAAGGTAGACCTGCCACTAGCCGGTCGTCAAGTAAGTTGATCGGGGGCCGGCTGGGCGACGGTCAGGTTTCCGCAGGAGCGCGAGGAGTACGAGGATGGGCGTCACCATGGACGGCACCAAGCAGCAGCGCCGCGGCAACACCCGCCAGCGCATCCAGGACGTCGCGCTCGAACTCTTCGCCGAGCAGGGCTACGAGAAGACCTCACTGCGCGAGATCGCCGAGCGCCTCGATGTCACCAAGGCGGCGCTCTACTACCACTTCAAGACCAAGGAAGAGATCATCGTCAGCCTCTTCGAGGACCTGACGCAGCCGATCCAGGAACTGGTCGAGTGGGGCGAACAGCAGCCGCACACCCTGGAGACCAAGCAGGAGATCGTACGGCGCTACAGCCAGTCGCTGGCTGACGCGTCACCGCTGTTCCGCTTCATGCAGGAGAACCAGGCGACCGTGCGGGAACTGCGCATCGGCGACACCTTCAAGGACCGTATGCGCGGCCTGCGCGACATCATCATCGATCCCGACGCCGAACTGGTCGACCAGGTCCGCTGCGTCAGCGCCCTGTTCACGCTGCACGCCGGGATGTTCCTCCTGCAGGACCTGGAAGGCGACCCCGAGAAGAGGCGCGAGGCTGTTCTCGAGGTCGCCGTGGATCTGGTGACGCAGGCGCACGAGGGCGCCCATCGCTCAGATTCTTAGACGTGCACGCCCTTGGCGCGCAGGAAGGAGACCGGGTCGACCGCCGAGCCGTAGTTCGGGGTCGTACGGATCTCGAAGTGCAGGTGCGGACCGGTGGAGTTGCCGGTGTTGCCGGAGAGCGCGATGTGCTGGCCGGTCTTGACGATCTGGCCTATTCGCACGTCGATCTTCGAGAGGTGGGCGTACTGGGAGTACGTCCCGTTGGCGTGCTTGACGACGATGGCGTTGCCGTACGCCGGACCGTCACCGGCGCCGTTGCCGCCGGCCTTGACGACGGTGCCGCCGTGCGCGGCGACGACGTTGGTGCCGATCGGCACCGCGAAGTCCTGACCGCTGTGCTTGTGCATCCAGTGGCTGCCGGCCTGGTCGAAGCCCGCGGAGAGCGTGTACTTCGCGACCGGGTCGACCCAGGCCGCGGAGGACTTGGCGGCGGCGACGGTGGTGGTCTTGACCGCGGTGGCCGGTGCGGCGGTGTGCGGGGTGGCGGCGCCGGCGACCCCGGCTCCCAGTACGACCGAGACGGCGCCCAGACCGGCGGCCGCGACGGCGGCACGGGAGCGGAGCAGGGACGTGAGGGACTTGCGGGACGTGACGCGCTGGAACATCTAGACCTCGTGAGTTCGGGGACAGAGGACCACCTGGCACACAACCGACGGCCGGTGGGGCAACACATTGGTAACGCGACGACGCACTTGCCCTCAAACCACCCATCTACGACCCAAACTAGTATTTGACGGGAAAACCGCCCTACCCTTGACAGAGGCCGCGGCGGCCGGGCAACGGCCCTGACAACGCCGTATCTGCACACACCGTTCCGGCCGAAATGTCCGGATTTGCCCAGATGTGAAATGCCACTATCTCCGCTAGTACCGGACATTTCGCCTGTAAGGCATGTCACGGGACCACAAGATCCAACAACGCCCGAATGTGACCGGCGCTACTCTGACCAGCACGCATACGGGGGTGCTGTTCGCGGCCGAGGGCCCGGGTGCCGGGCTGATCGACGGGCCCGAGCGACTCTCCGTACGACCGGTCGGTCCGGCCGTGGACTCGCCCGGGCTGGCGCCCGCCCCCGGCGGACGAGAACGACGTGCAGGCGGAGCGCCGCCTCGGCCACCCGGGACTGACTCTCCGTCAACTCATCATCAAGTGGACGCAGTTGGACGCCGACAGAACTGTCGGTGTTTCACCAACCTATGTGACGCACATCTCTGGTCACCTACCGTTCAGTAACCTTACGGTTCCCCTCACGCCATCCTCACCAAAGATCATGCCCCTGACACAGGCAGCGCACGGACGTGAGAGGACCCCCCGATGACCAGAGGCCCCTGGGCGTGCCGCATCTCCGCAACCGCCGTCTCCGTGGCGGCGCTGGCCGCGATGGCCGCGCCGGCCCACGCCGCCACGACGACCGCGAGCAGCATCACCGCCGCCAAGGTCGACTACGCCACCTGGCAGCAGGACTGCCAGGGCGTCATGAACCAGGCCCTGCCGTACCTGAAGGACCGCATCGCCGCCGTCAAGCCGGGCGAGAAGCAGGCGATCGTCTTCGACATCGACAACACCACACTGGAGACGGACTTCGGCTTCAGCTTCCCGCAGCCGGCCAACAAGCCGGTCCTGAACGTCGCCAAGTACGCCCAGGAGCACGGCGTCTCGCTGTTCTTCGTCACCGCCCGCCCGGGCATCATCGCCGCGCCCACCGAGTTCAACCTCGAGTACGACGGCTACGAGGTCGCCGGTCTCTACGACCGCGGTCTGTTCGACCTGTTCAAGGATGTCGCCGCCTACAAGACCGCCCAGCGCGTCGACATCGAGAACAAGGGCTACACAATCATCGCGAACATCGGCAACAGCGCCACCGACCTCTCGGGCGGCCACGCCGAGAAGACGTTCAAGCTGCCGGACTACAACGGGCAGTTGTCGTAACCCCCGCAGCGCATGCGAAAGGGGCCGGTGCTCTGGTGAGCACCGGCCCCTTTCTTCGGCTCAAACCCCGGAGGGTCAGGCGTCCTTGCTCAGGTTCGGCCCGGCACCGCCGGCCGCCTGCTCGATCGGCGGGACGTCGGGCAGCGCCGACTTCTCCTCGCCGCGGAAGGTGAAGGTCTTGTTCTCACCCTCGCCCTCGGTGTCCACGACCACGATGTGACCGGGGCGCAGCTCGCCGAAGAGGATCTTCTCGGAGAGCGAGTCCTCGATCTCGCGCTGGATCGTGCGGCGCAGCGGCCGGGCGCCCAGCACGGGGTCGTAACCCTTCTTGGACAGCAGCTCCTTGGCGGACTGGGAGAGCTCGATGCCCATGTCCCGGTCCTTCAGGCGCTCGTCCACCTTGCCGATCATCAGGTCGACGATCCGCAGGATGTCCTCCTGCGTCAGCTGCGGGAAGACGACCACGTCGTCGACGCGGTTGAGGAACTCGGGGCGGAAGTGCTGCTTGAGCTCGTCCTGGACCTTGTTCTTCATGCGCTCGTAGTTCGACTTCGTGTCACCCGTGGCCGCGAAGCCCAGGTTGAAGCCCTTGGAGATGTCCCGGGTGCCGAGGTTGGTCGTCATGATGATGACCGTGTTCTTGAAGTCCACGACCCGGCCCTGGGAGTCGGTCAGGCGACCGTCCTCCAGGATCTGCAGCAGCGAGTTGAAGATGTCCGGGTGGGCCTTCTCGACCTCGTCGAAGAGGACGACGGAGAACGGCTTGCGGCGGACCTTCTCGGTCAGCTGACCGCCCTCTTCGTAACCCACGTATCCGGGCGGGGAACCGAAGAGACGCGACACCGTGTGCTTCTCGCTGAACTCCGACATGTCGAGGGAGATCAGCGCGTCCTCGTCGCCGAAGAGGAACTCGGCGAGCGCCTTGGACAGCTCGGTCTTACCGACACCGGACGGGCCGGCGAAGATGAACGAACCACCGGGACGCTTCGGGTCCTTGAGGCCCGCACGCGTACGACGGATCGCCTTCGACAGCGCCTTGACGGCGTCGACCTGGCCGATGACCCGCTTGTGGAGCTCGTCCTCCATGCGGAGCAGTCGGCTGGACTCCTCCTCGGTCAGCTTGAAGACCGGGATGCCGGTGGCCGTGGCGAGGACCTCGGCGATCAGCTCGCCGTCGACCTCGGCGACGACGTCCATGTCGCCGGCCTTCCACTCCTTCTCCCGCTTGGCCTTGCCGGCCAGGAGCTGCTTCTCCTTGTCACGGAGAGACGCGGCCTTCTCGAAGTCCTGCGAGTCGATCGCGGACTCCTTGTCCCGGCGGACGGCGGCGATCTTCTCGTCGAACTCGCGCAGGTCCGGCGGAGCGGTCATCCGGCGGATGCGCATCCGGGAGCCGGCCTCGTCGATCAGGTCGATCGCCTTGTCCGGCAGGAAGCGGTCCGAGATGTAGCGGTCGGCCAGGGTGGCGGCCTGGACCAGGGCCTCGTCCGTGATGGAGACGCGGTGGTGCGCCTCGTACCGGTCGCGCAGGCCCTTGAGGATCTCGATGGTGTGCGGCAGCGACGGTTCCGCGACCTGGATGGGCTGGAAGCGGCGCTCGAGGGCCGCGTCCTTCTCCAGGTGCTTGCGGTACTCGTCCAGCGTGGTCGCGCCGATGGTCTGCAGCTCACCGCGGGCCAGCATCGGCTTCAGGATCGAAGCCGCGTCGATGGCGCCCTCGGCGGCACCCGCACCGACCAGCGTGTGCAGCTCGTCGATGAACAGGATGATGTCACCGCGGGTGCGGATCTCCTTGAGCACCTTCTTCAGGCGCTCCTCGAAGTCACCGCGGTAGCGGGAGCCGGCGACCAGAGCGCCGAGGTCCAGGGTGTAGAGGTGCTTGTCCTTGAGGGTCTCGGGCACCTCGCCCTTGACGATGGCCTGGGCGAGGCCCTCGACGACGGCGGTCTTGCCGACGCCGGGCTCACCGATCAGGACCGGGTTGTTCTTCGTACGGCGGGACAGCACCTGCATGACCCGCTCGATCTCCTTCTCGCGCCCGATGACCGGGTCGAGCTTGGACTCACGAGCGGCCTGGGTGAGGTTCCGGCCGAACTGGTCGAGGACCAGGGACGTCGAGGGGGTGCCCTCCGCAGGGCCGCCGGCGGTGGCGGTCTCCTTGCCCTGGTAACCGGAGAGCAGCTGGATCACCTGCTGCCGCACTCGGTTCAGATCAGCGCCCAGCTTGACCAGGACCTGGGCGGCGACGCCCTCGCCCTCACGGATCAGGCCGAGCAGGATGTGCTCCGTGCCGATGTAGTTGTGGCCCAGCTGAAGAGCCTCACGGAGCGACAGCTCCAGGACCTTCTTGGCACGGGGGGTGAAGGGAATGTGCCCGGACGGGGCCTGCTGGCCCTGGCCGATGATCTCCTCCACCTGCTGGCGGACCGCCTCGAGCGAAATCCCGAGGCTCTCAAGGGCCTTGGCGGCGACACCCTCACCCTCGTGGATCAGGCCCAGGAGGATGTGCTCGGTGCCGATGTAGTTGTGGTTGAGCATCCGGGCTTCTTCCTGAGCCAGGACGACAACCCGCCGCGCGCGGTCGGTGAACCTCTCGAACATCGTTAATCGCTCCTCAGAGCGGTCAGGCAGTGGGGGGAACTTCCCCTCCCTGTCCTTCCGCAGCTTAGTCCCGCAAGCGGGGACCGCTCATTCCAACTGCCGACACCGTCGATGGCCTCCTGACCCCGAACGCCGACATCTGCTCCAACCCGATGGTGCGAGACGATGTTCCCGCAGGCCAGGCAGTTACCCTCAGCATCACTACGCCGATGGCGAACGTGAGACGGCCTGATCTGCGTGTCGCCCCCTCCCACTAGGGATGTCTTACCCGCACGCACTGACACTCCATGCCGCGCGCACCGGTTCCCTCAGCTATGGGCGAACAACCTTGCGCCTCTCCGGACCCCCACGCGCCCCCTTTTCGCGCACCGTATGCAATGGCACAGCAACCCAGCGTAACTCTGGGGCTCTCTTAGTGGTTGCACCTGGCATGGCCGGCAGCGTCCCCTCGATCCCCGTCCCCCGTCGCCCGCTCGATCCGGTCGACCGGACGCGGGACTGGTACGAGGACGATCTGGGCTGGGCGACAGTGCCCGGAGGGCCCGGAGAGCCGCTGCGGCTCGTCACGGGCCTGCGTTTCGACGTCCTGGACGTCCCGGCCGAGGCGGGAGCGGCGGCGCTGCGGCGCCTGGGTCCCGGCTCTCCGGTGGCCCTACAGGGCGGCCGGATGCGGCTGCTGGTGGCCGCGGGCAGCGCGGAGGAACTTCCGGGGCTGCTGGACTGGCTGGAGTGGGGCACGCTGCCGCTCGATCTGACGGCACTGGGCCCGAACGGCCACATGGACGCGCCACCGGCCCCCGAGCGGGGCTGTGCGGGAACCCGACCGGTTCTCGCGCCCGGCCGCTTTGATCGTCCCGTGCAGGGGGCCGCCGTATGGTTGCGGCCCCCCGAGCCGGGGTGCGAGGTCGAGGCCTCGCTGCCGACGCTGTCGGCCGTGGGGGGCGTTGGGGGCGCCCCCGATCTCGTACGACTCGTGGACACGGTGGCGACGCACTGCCACCGGATCCGGCTGCGGCGCGCCTGCGCCGGGCCGTCGGCTGCTCAGCCGTTGGCCTTCTCGTAGGCCTCGCGAATGGTCGCGGGGACACGGCCGCGGTCGTTGACCTCGTAACCGTTCTCCTTCGCCCACGCGCGGATCTGCGCGGTGTCCTGGCTGCCGCCGGAAGCGACACGGGTCTTCGCGCGCCCGCCCGCGGCACGGCCCCCAGTACGACGACCACCCTTGACATACGCCTCGAGAAGTCCGCGCAACTTGTCCGCATTGGCCGTCGTGAGATCGATCTCGTACGTCTTGCCGTCCAGCGCGAACGTCACGGTCTCGTCCGCCTCGCCGCCGTCGAGGTCGTCGACAAGAAGGACCTGAACCTTCTGTGCCACCGGATTTCCTTTCATCGATAACTTGAGGTCCGGGGTCTGCGGCGTCCGCCGTTTCGCCGCCCCCTGTTATATGCAGTACTGCAGTACCTCGGAAAGCAAACCGCTTTTGCGTGAAAAACACAAACCCCTGGGAGAGACCCGGAGGATCACTCCCGCCCGGAAAGCGGCGCGTTTCGGACATAGGGAACCTGGGCAGCGTCGGATCGCCGGAATACCGGGCGGCCCTTGGCGATGCTTGGCGATCCCCTGGCGATCACAGATGCAGAAGCATCCGGCTGTTGCCCAAGGTGTTCGGTTTCACTCGTTCGAGACCGAGGAACTCTGCGACGCCCTCGTCATAGGAACGCAACAGCTCCGCGTACACATCCGTGTCAACCGGCGTCTCCCCGATCTCCACGAAGCCGTGCTTCTCGAAGAAGTCCACTTCGAAGGTCAGACAGAAAACGCGACGAACACCGAGCCAGCGCGCCGTCTCCAGCAACTTCTCCAGCAACCGGTGCCCGACACCGGCACCCTTCAGCCCGTGCTTCACCGCGAGAGTGCGGACTTCCGCGAGGTCTTCCCACATCACGTGGAGCGCGCCGCAGCCCACCACCTCCGCGTTTGCTCCGGCGCCGCGTTCCGCGACCCAGAACTCCTGGATGTCCTCGTAAAGCGTCACCGTCGCTTTGTCGAGCAGGATGCGCTCGCGCACGTACGCGTCAAGGAGTCGGCGCACGGCGGGGACATCGCCGGTCCGGGCGCGCCGGACCGTGATGGCATTTGCGGTGACTTCGGGGCGCTCTGCTGACATGAGCGGACGCTATCGCCCGCCGTCGTCCTCAGCGGAGCCGGGGTTCTCGTCTTCCGGGGTTTCCGGGCCCTGGACGATGCGCATGGCGTCGCGCAGGGCCTGACGCTGTTCCTCGCTCATCATCCCGAAGAAGGCGACGAGAGCAGCTGCCGGGTTGTCACTCTGGGACCAGGCGTCGTTCATCAGGGCGGCGGCGTACGCGGCGCGTGTGGAGACGGCCTCATATCGATAGGCCCGGCCTTCGGCTTCGCGGCGTACCCAGCCCTTCTGATGGAGATTGTCCAAAACGGTCATCACCGTGGTGTACGCGATCGACCGTTCCTGCTGAAGGTCTTCCAGGACTTCCCGAACGGTCACCGGGCGGTTCCACTTCCACACCCGCGTCATGACCGCGTCTTCGAGTTCTCCCAATGGGCGAGGCACAGCTCAGAACCATAGTGGTAGATCCAGGCAATGACGTCCGGAACGTGCGCTTTCCACTGCGGACGGCAACAAAAAGGACGTACGACTCGAAAGCACGAGGGGTACGAGTCGTACGCCGTGGTCCGGCGAGGGGCGTCGGACCGCGTCAGGCGTCGGAGCCGGTGGAGGTCTTCCGCGTGGCCTCCATGCGCGCGAGGGCCGCGTCGACGGCGGCGTCCTCCTTGCTCTTGGCGGCCCCGCCCTGGGTCTTCACGATCACCCTGACCAGACCGATGAAGAACACGGCCATGACGACCGGGGGCACGAGTGCGGAGACATAGTCCATGCCCCCAGAGTAGCCACGGGGGCACGGACGGCCGGGACGGGGGCTGCGCGGCGCCTTGCGGGCGGTCTCAGCCCACCGCGAGGCGCCGCTGCGGCGGGGTGGGTGTGACGGGCGGCGCGGACGGCTTGCGGCGCGGGAAGACCTCGCCAGGGGTGGGGACGGGCCGGGACGGCTTCGGTGCCTCGGGTTGGGGCGCGGGCTTCTCGGCGGGCTTCTCGGCGGGCTTCTTGCGCTGCTCGTCGTCGGCTTCCGCGGCGGCCTCTGCCCCGGGAAGGGCCGTCAGCCGGACGCGCCCGACGGAGGCGGGCACGCTGGGGACGTCGGCGCCCCGGCCGCCCCCGCAGCGTTCCAGCAGGGCCGCGGCGGCGGGGTTCCCGCGCAGGGCCTTCAGGGCGGCGAGGTCGTCGGTCGTGGGACGGTGTCCGGCACTCAGGGCGTCGTCCAGGAGCGCGAGGTAGCCGACCACGCTGCCGGGCAGGGCGGCGCGGTACCGGGCGAGGTCGTCCACCAGGAAAGCGCGCAGCCGGGCGCCCTCGCGCTCGGCCGCGTCGAGCGACTCGGCCAGCCTCAGACAGTCCTGGACGTCCTCCGCCGAGGCGGGACGGGGGTGGAGGGCAAGGGCGAGGGCGCGGCGGAGCACATGCAGCTCCTCCACGCCGAACGCCATGCCGCCGCGGGATCCGTATGGCGTGGGCATGGACAGAAGATACGCACTAATCAGACAAACCGGGCATAAGGCGCCGCGCGTGGCGCTCGGGACCCACCCACCTGGACGGTGATGGCTCAGTGTTCACCGATGACCACGCGGTGCTCACATACGGGACACGTTGCGCTCGTACACCAGCCGGAGGCCGATCAGCGTCAGCCACGGCTCGTGCTCGTCGATGACCGACGACTCCCCAAGGACCATCGGCGCGAGACCCCCTGTGGCGATCACCGTCACGTCGTCGGGGTCGTCGGCCAGCTCCCGGGTCATCCGGGTCACCACCCCGTCGACCTGTCCGGCGAACCCGTACACGATGCCCGCCTGCATCGCCTCGACCGTGTTCTTGCCGATCACGCTGCGCGGCCGGGCGACCTCGATCTTGCGCAGCTGCGCGCCCTTGACCCCGAGCGCGTCGACCGAGATCTCGATGCCCGGCGCGATGACCCCGCCGACGTACTCCCCGCGCGCGGACACCGCGTCGAACGTCGTCGCCGTGCCGAAGTCCACGACGATCGCCGGACCCCCGTACAGATCGACGGCGGCGACCGCGTTGATGATGCGGTCCGCGCCGACCTCCTTGGGGTTGTCGGTGAGGATCGGCACGCCGGTCTTCACCCCGGGCTCCACGAGCACCGCGGGCACGTCGCCGTAGTACCGCCGTGTCACCTCGCGCAGCTCGTGCAGTACGGACGGCACGGTCGCACAGATCGCGATCCCGTCGATGCCGTCGCCCAGCTCCTCGCCGAGGAGCGGGTGCATGCCCATCAGGCCCTGCAGCAGCACCGCCAGCTCGTCGGCCGTGCGGCGGGCGTCCGTGGAGATCCGCCAGTGCTCGATGATGTCCTCACCGTCGAACAGGCCCAGGACGGTGTGCGTGTTGCCCACGTCGATCGTGAGGAGCATGTTCGTTACTCCGCCTCACGCAGGTCCAGGCCGATGTCCAGGATCGGCGAGGAGTGGGTGAGGGCGCCGACGGCCAGGTAGTCCACGCCGGTGTCGGCGTACGCCTTCGCGTTCTCCAGCGTCAGCCGGCCCGAGGCCTCCAGTAGCGCGCGCCCGTGCACGATGGCCACCGCCTCCTCGCACTCCCCGGGCGTGAAGTTGTCCAGCAGGATCAGGTCAGCGCCGGCGTCGACGACCTCGCGCAACTGGTGCAGCGTGTCGACCTCGACCTCGATCGGTACGTCCGGGAAGGCCGCCCGTACGGCCTCGAAGGCCTGCGCGACGCCGCCCGCGGCGACCACGTGGTTGTCCTTGACGAGTGCCGCGTCCGACAGCGACATGCGGTGGTTCACGCCGCCGCCGCAGCGCACCGCGTACTTCTCCAGCGACCTGAGTCCCGGCGTCGTCTTCCGGGTGTCCCGCACGCGTGCCTTCGTGCCCTCCAGGGTGTCCGCCCACGCGCGCGTGGCCGTCGCGATGCCCGACAGGCGGCACAGCAGGTTCAGCGCGCTGCGCTCGGCGGTCAGCAGGTCACGCGTGCGCGTGGTGACCGACAGGAGCTTCTGCCCTGCCTCCACGCGGTCGCCGTCCTCGACATGCCGTTCGACCTCGAACTCGTCCGAGGCGACGACCGAGATCACGGCCTCCGCGACCCTGAGCCCGGCGGCCACGCCCGCCTCACGCGCGGTGAAGTCGGCGGTGGCCACGGCGTCCTCGGGGATGGTCGCGACGGTCGTCACGTCCACGCCGTGGGCGAGGTCCTCCTGGATCGCGACGTTCGCGATGTCCTCGACCTCCACGGGGTCGAGTCCGGCGTCGGCCAGGAGCTCGGCGAGCGCGGGGTCGAGCCCGCACTCCAGGTACTCCGCGTCGCCGTCGGCGCCGCAGGCACAGCCGTCGCCGCAGCCGCCGGAGGAGGCGAGGGGAAGGTCGGGGGTGCTCACTTTGGTCACTGCTCCTGGGGACGCTGGGGCTTGCGGTTGGGCCGGGTCGGGGGGAAGTCTGCGGTGTCGGTGGTGTGTACGGCCAGCGTCCGGTCCGGATTCAGCCGTACGACGATGTGGCGCCGCCAGTGCGTGTCGTCGCGCTCGGCGTGGTCCTCGCGCCAGTGGCAGCCTCGGGTCTCCTCGCGCTGCCGGGCCGCGGCGACCAGGACGCGCGCGACGCACAGGAGGTTGGTGGCCTCCCAGGTGTCGACGCCGGGTTCGGCGGTCTTGCCGTTCTCGTCGAGAGCGTCGCGTGCCTCGGTGTGCAGCCGCTGGAGCTGGTCCGCGGCCTTGGCCAGGGACTCGTCCGAGCGGAGCACACCGGCGCCCTCGGTCATGATCCGCTGGATCGCGAACCGGGCCTCGGGGGCGAGCAGTGGGTGCGCGGGCTTCTCGGGGTGGGCCACCGGCTCGGGAACGCGCGCGTGGAGGCGGTCCTCCGCGTGGCGCGCGGCGATGTCGGCGGCGATGCGCTCGGCGTAGACCAAGCCCTCGAGGAGGGAGTTGGAGGCGAGCCGGTTGGCGCCGTGCACGCCGGTGCAGGCGACCTCGCCGCACGCGTACAGGCCCGGAACGGTCGTACGGCCCTGGGCGTCGGTACGGACGCCGCCGGAGGCGTAGTGGGCGGCCGGGGCGATCGGGATGGGCTCGGTGACGGGGTCGATGCCGTGGGCGCGGCAGGCCGCCAGGATGGTCGGGAAACGGTGCTCCCACATCTCGGCGCCGAAGTGCCGGGCGTCGAGGAACATGTGCTCGGCGTCCTGCTCCTGCATGCGGCGCATGATGGCCTTGGCGACGATGTCCCGGGGCGCCAGCTCGGCCAGTTCGTGCTGCCCCACCATGAAGCGCACGCCGTCGGCGTCGACCAGGTGGGCGCCCTCGCCGCGCACGGCCTCGGAGACCAGCGGCTGCTGGCCCTCCGCGTCCGGGCCGAGGAACAGCACGGTCGGGTGGAACTGCACGAACTCCAGGTCGGAGACCTCCGCGCCCGCGCGCAGGGCGAGCGCCACGCCGTCGCCGGTGGACACCGACGGGTTGGTGGTCGCGGAGAACACCTGCCCCATGCCGCCGGTCGCGAGCACGACCGCGGGGGCGTGCACGGCGCCCACGCCGTCGTGCTGGCCCTCGCCCATGACGTGCAGGCTCACGCCCGCGGTACGGCCGTCGGCGTCCGTCAGCAGGTCCAGCACGAGCGCGTTCTCGATCATGCGCACGCCACGCGCGCGTGCGGCCTCGACGAGGGCGCGAGAGATCTCGGCACCGGTCGCGTCGCCGCCGGCGTGCACGATACGGCGGCGATGGTGGCCGCCCTCGCGCGTGAGCTCCAGTTCGCCCTCGGTGGACTCGTCGAAGTGCGCACCGGTCTCGATGAGCCGCCGTACGGCGTCGGGTCCCTCGGTGACGAGGATCCTTACGGCCTCCTCGTCGCACAGGCCCGCGCCCGCCACCAGGGTGTCGTCGAGGTGCTGCTCGGGGGTGTCGCCCTCGCCGAGGGCCGCGGCGACGCCGCCCTGTGCCCACCGCGTGGAGCCGTCGTCGAGGCGGGCCTTGGTGACCACGACCGTCCTCAGGCCCGCGGCCTCGCAGCGCAGGGCCGCGGTGAGGCCGGCGACACCGGAGCCGACGACGACCACGTCAGCGGCGATGGACCACCCCGGCGCGGGTGCGTGCAGTCGTATGCCTGTGCTGGTCACGAGGCGGCTCCGAAGGATCCGAAGGTGAGGGGGATGTTGTCGATCAGCCGAGTCGTCCCGACCCGCGCGGCGACGGCGAGCACGGCCTCGCCGGTGAAACCGTCCTCGATCTCGGTGAAGTCGGACGGGTCGACCAGGGCCAGGTAGTCCAGTTCCAGCGGCGGGTCGAACCGGGCACCCTCGTCCAGGACGAGCCGGGCCGCGGCGCGGACGGCCGCCGGACCGCCGGGCGCGGCCTTCGCCACCGCGTGGGCGTCGGCGGCCGCGCGGGACTCCCCTATGGCGCTGAGCGCCTCGGCACGCGCACGCGTGGCGGGCACCTCGCGGGCACGCGCGCGCAGCGCCTCCTGCGCGGCGTGCCGGTCGCGGCCCGCGAACAGGGCCCGGGACAGGGTGATGGCGGTACGCCGCTCGTCGACCGACAGATAGCGGTTGCGACTGGACAGGGCCACGCCGTCGGCCTCGCGCACCGTCGGTACGGCGACGATCTCGACGCCGAAGTTCAGGTCCCGCACCATGCGTCGGATCAGGGCCAGCTGTTGGGCGTCCTTCTGGCCGAACAGAGCCGCGTCGGGGCGGGTGAGGTGGAGCAGCTTGGCGACGACGGTGAGCACGCCGTCAAAGTGCCCGGGGCGCGACGCACCCTCCAGGCGCTCACCCATGGGCCCGGCGGAGATCCGCACCTGAGGCTGACCGCCGGGGTAGACCTCGTCCACGGAGGGCGCGAACACGGCGTCCGCGCCGGACTGTTCGGCGATCTTCAGGTCCGCTTCGAGGGTGCGCGGATAGCGGTCGAGGTCCTCGCCCGCGCCGAACTGCAAAGGGTTCACGAAGACGGTCACGACGACCTCGCCGTCGGGCCCCGCGATCTCGCGCGCGGTACGGATCAGCGTGGCGTGGCCCTCGTGCAGGGCCCCCATGGTCATCACGACGGCCCGGCGGCCACGGCGCACACGCGCGTGCAGTTCGTCGGCGGTGCTCAGCAGGGCGGTGGTCATCGGTCGTCTCCGTTCTGGGGCACACGCGTCGCGGGGCGGCCCTTCTGGGGCACGCTCACCGTGCGGCGGGCCGCTTCGGGCAGGCACGTGGTCCGGCGGCCGTTCTCGGGCATGCGCACCGTGCGGCGGCCCCTCTCGGGCACGCACGTCGATCGGTGGCCCATCGCGGGCACGCACGTGGTTCTGCGACCTTCCTCGGGCACGCGCACCATGCGCCGGCCCCCTTCGGGCACACGCGTGGTCCGGCGGCCGTTCTCCAGCCCGCAGGTGGTCCTGCAACCGCCCTCCGGCACGCGCACCATGCGCCGGCCCCCTTCGGGCACACGCGTGGTTGCGTGGCCCTCCCTCGCGGCCCGGAGTCCGGCCCGCGTCATCGCGTGTCCTGCCCCGTTCATCGGTCGTCTCCGTCGATGCCGCCCGCGAGGGGGTCTCCGTCGCCGCCGCCCGCGAGCACTCCGAGGAGGTCCTCGGCCAGCTCCGGCTTCAGAAGTCCGTGGGCGAGGGCCCGGTCCGCGGTCGCGCGGGCCATCGCCAGATAGCCTGCGAGGGTCTGCGGGGAGTGCTCGCGCAGCTCGCGCACGTGCGCGGCGACCGTACCGGCGTCCCCGCGCGCGACGGGCCCGGTCAGCGCCGCGTCACCGGAGCGCAGGGCGTTGTCCAGGGCCGCGCCGAGCAGCGGGCCGAGCATCCGGTCGGGGGCCTCGACACCGGCTGCGCGCAGCAGCTCCATGGACTGGGCCACCAAAGTCACCAGGTGGTTGGAGCCGAGGGCGAGGGCCGCGTGGTAGAGCGGGCGGTTCTCCTCGGCGATCCACTCCGGCTCGCCGCCCATCTCGATGACGAGCGCCTCGGCGGCCAGCCTCAGTTCGTCGGGCGCGGTGACGCCGAACGAGCAGCCGGCGAGCCGCTGGACGTCCACCGGGGTGCCGGTGAAGGTCATCGCCGGGTGCAGGGCCAGCGGCAGCGCGCCCGCGCGCAGAGCCGGGTCCAGTACCTTCGCGCCGTACCGCCCGGAGGTGTGCACGAGCAGCTGTCCCGGCCGTACAGCGCCGGTCTCGGCGAGGCCCGTCACCAGGCCGGGCAGGGTGTCGTCGGGGACGGTGAGCAGCACCAGGTCGGCGCGCCGGAGAACCTCGGCGGGCGCGACGAGGGGCACGTCGGGCAGCAGGAGCGCGGCGCGCCGCCGGGAGGCGTCGGAGACCCCGGAGACGGCCACCGGACGGTGCCCGGCGAGCTGGAGGGACGCGGCCAGCGCGGGGCCCACGCGGCCGGCGCCGACGACGCCGACGGCGAGCCGCGCGGGGCGGTCCTTGAGTTCTGGCTGCTGGTCTGTACTCACGCGACGGAGGCCTTCCCGTTCCAGTCCGCTCTGGGTACCGGACGATTTCTCGTCATGTTAACGCGATCGGGTCGGGGGCCGGTCGGTTGTCCACAGGCTGTGACTTCCGGTCGTACCGTCGTACCGCGCCTGTGGAATCTGGGATGCCCAAGGGCGACCGGGCACGGCATGATCCGGTGCATGAGCGACGAGGCTGAGCACGGCGAAGAGCGGTCGGCAGAAGAGCGGACGGCACCGGAGCGGATGCGGGAGCGCCGGGCGGCCGCCCACCGGCAGGCCCGGCGCGTCCTGTCGCGCTCGGGCTTCCGCAACACAATCCGGGAACGGCTCGCGCTGCTCCAGGAGGCGGGCCCCCAGGTGTACGACCTGGACGAGCCCGCGGACATGTACGGCGACCGGATCGTGGCCGCCCTGGAGGAGCGCGTCGCCATGCTGCTCGGCACGGAGGCCGCCGCGTTCTTCCCTACCGGCACGATGGCCCAGCAGGTCGCCCTGCGCTGCTGGGCGGCCCGCACCGGGAACCCCACGGTCGCCCTGCACCCGCTGGCCCACCCCGAGGTGCACGAACGGAACGCGCTCAGCCAGGTCAGCGGCCTGCGCCCGGTCCGTGTGACCAATGAGCCCCGGCTTCCCACGGCCGACGAGGTGCGCGACCTCACGGAGCCCTTCGGGACGCTGATGCTCGAACTGCCCCTCAGGGACGCCGGTTTCGTGCTGCCCACCTGGAAGGAGCTGTGCGAGACCGTCGCCGCCGCACGGGAGCGCGACGCGGTAGTCCACTTGGACGGCGCGCGCCTGTGGGAGTCCACGGTGCACTTCGACCGCCGCCTCGACGCGATCGCGGATCTGGCGGACAGCGTCTACGTGTCGTTCTACAAGTCTTTGGACGGCTTCGGCGGCGCCGCGCTGGCCGGCCCGCGGACCCTGGTGGAGGACGCGAAGACCTGGCGGCACCGGTACGGCGGCATGATGTTCCAGCAGTTCCCGACCGTGCTGTCGGCCCTCGTCGGGCTGGAGCGGGAGCTGCCCCGGCTGCCGGGGTACGTGCGTCACGCGCGCGTGGTGGCCGCCGCGCTGCGCGAGGGGTTCGCCGAGGCCGGGGTGCCATGGGCGCGCGTCCACCCCGAGGAGCCGCACACGCACCAGTTCCAGGTCTGGCTGCCGTACGACGCGGACGTACTGGCGGAGACGGCCGTGCGCCAGGCCGAGGAGACCTCGGTGCTTCTCTTCGCGGCCGGCTGGCAGTCGACCGGCCCCGGCATCTCGCTCACCGAGGTCACCGTCGTCGAGGCCGGTCTGGAGTGGACGGCGGACGACGTGAAGGAGGCCGTCGCCGAGTTCGTGGCGCGACTGCCTCAGCGGGACTGACCGGGCGCCGGGGTGCCTCGGAGAGGCTTCTTACGATGCGCGCGGGGGGCAGCCGGCGGCTCAGGGCGAGCCATAGGCGGCCGTGAGCCGGGAGTCCCGCCAGGACGGCGCGGAACCGGCGGTACTCGCGCAGCTCGCGCACCAGGCGTGCGTCCCCGGTGCCGGGCGCGGGCGGGGCGGGCTCGCCGTGCTGGCCGGCGCGATAGGTGTCCAGGAGGTACTGCTGGGTGACGTTCATGGCGGATCGCCTTCTCGGGACGTACGCGCGACGCACTCGCGACGTACTCGGGATGTGGATGATCGGGCTCCGCGGCTGCCCCGGTGGCCCCAGCCTGCGCCGCCACAACGACGAAGTCGCGTCGATTGACGGCCGCCGTCAATCGGCGACGGCGTTGTCAGTGGCGGCGTGCACCATGGGGGCATGAGCGTGCGCATCGACATCGCGGGGCTGCGGCCGGAGAGGGTCGCCGTCGTGCCCTCGCCCCTGGCCGAGCTCGGCATGGCGCTGCACGCGCTGTCGGAGCCAGGACACCACCCGGGCCTGCAGGGCTGGGTGACCGGCGTGACCGCCCGCCTGGACTCGCACCTGGCCGACCGCATGTGCGAGGCGGACTTCCTGTGGCGGACGACGTACTCGGACCTCTTCCTGCCGTACGCGGGCATCCCCGGCGCCCTTCCCGCAGCCACGCTCGCCGAGGAACTGGACCTGCTGGACAAGCTGACGGACGAACAGTTCGTGGACGCGGCGCTGGAGTTCACGTGCGCGCCCGCCTATGACTCGAAGGTCCCGGACATCCTGTCCGACGCCACCACCCGGCGCCGGGTCCTGGAGGTGGCCGCCGCGCGCGGCCCGCGCCAGGTGCGGTTCACCCGGCGGCTGATCGCCGACCCGCCGAGCGTCCGCGCGTGGGTACGACGGTTTCTGGAGGACTGCGACGAGGCGGTCTTCGCCGACACCTGGCCGCGGCTGCGCCATCAGCTCGCCGCGGACGCCCGGCACAAGACCGAGCTGCTGCGGCACAAGGGGCTGGCCGAGGCACTCGCCGCGGTCTCGCCCGCCGTGGCACTCGACGAGGCGGCCGGGCTGATCACCGTGGACAAGCTGAGCGAGGGCCGCGCCGTCACCACCGGCGGCAGCCTCCTCCTGGTCCCGACGAGCCTGGGCTGGCCGCATCTCAACGTGCTGTACCGGTACGGCTGGCAGCCGGTCCTGCACTACCCCGTGGGCTCCCCTGAGCTGGCCTCGCCGCCGTCGGTCGAGCAGCTCACGCTGCGGATGGCGGCCCTGTCCCACCCGGTCCGGATGCGGATATGCCGCCATCTGGCGCGCAGCGCCTACACCACCGGCGAGTTGGCACAGGTCCACGGCCTGACCGCACCCGAGGTGTCCCGGCACCTCGGCGTGCTGAAGAAGGCGGGCCTGGTCTCCACCCGCCGCCGCGGCCGATATGTGCTGCACCAGTTGGACGTCACGGTCGTCGCCCGGCTGGGCAGCGACTTCCTGGAGGGCATCCTCCGATAGCCGGTCCGGTCAGCAGGCATGCCGGTTCACCGGTCAGCCGTGTCCGCCGGCCCGCACCAGACCCGTCTCGTAGGCCAGGACCACGACCTGCACCCGGTCCCGCAGGCCCAGCTTGGTCAGGATGCGGCCGACGTGGGTCTTCACCGTCGCCTCGGACAGCACCAGTCGGGCCGCGATCTCACCGTTCGACAGGCCCTGGGCGACCAGGATCATGACCTCGCGCTCGCGGTCGGTCAGCCGCTCCAGTTCCTTGTGCCGGGGCTCCTTGCCGGTGGCAGGCAGCATCGGCGCGAAGCGGTCGAGAAGGCGCCGGGTGGTGGAGGGGGCGACAACGGCGTCGCCGCTGTGCACGGAGCGGATGGCGGCCAGCAGCTCACCTGGCGGCACGTCCTTGAGCATGAAGCCGGAGGCGCCCGCCTTCAGCCCGGAGAACGCGTACTCGTCGAGGTCGAACGTGGTCAGGATCAGCACCTTCGGCGGGTCGGGCTCCGCGCAGATGCGGCGGGTGGTCTCGACGCCGTCCAGCTTCGGCATGCGGACGTCCATGAGGACGACGTCGACGGCCGTCTCGCGCAGCACCTGCAGCGCCTCGACGCCGTCGCCCGCTTCCGCGACGACCTCCATGTCCGGCTGGGCGGCGAGCACCATCCGGAACCCGGTGCGCAGCAGCACCTGGTCGTCGACGAGCATCACGCGGATCGTCATCGGGGCCTCTTCCGTGGTTGTTGCCGTTGGTGGGAGCGTGACAGGTGCCAACAGGGGCGTACGACGGCGTCAGTGCGCCGGTTTGAGCGGAAGCAGGACGCTGATGCGGAATCCTCCGCCCGGGCGGGGGCCGGCGTCGAGGGTGCCGCCGACCATGCCGACCCGCTCGCGCATGCCGATGAGGCCGTGGCCCTGACCGTCGACGCCGCCCTCCTCGTACATCTCGTGCGGGGCGCCCTTGCCGTCGTCCTCGACGAGCAGACCGAGCCCGTCGTCGAAGTAGACGAGGCGCACGCTGGCCCCGGCGTTGGGCCCGCCGTGCTTGCGCGTGTTGGTCAGTGCCTCCTGCACGATGCGGTACGCGGTCAGCTCGACGCCGCTGGGCAGCGGGCGCGGGGTGCCCTCGACCTTGAAGTCGACGGGCAGGCCGGAGCTGCGGCACTGCTCCACCAGCTCGTCGATCTGCTCGACGTCCGGCTGCGGGACGTATTCGCCGACCTCCTTGTGTTCGCCGGTGCGCAGGACGCCCAGCAGGCGGCGCATCTCGGCGAGGGCCTGGCGGCCGGTGGAGGAGATCGTCTCCAGGGCCTTCTTGGCCTGGTCGGGCGCGGAGTCGAGGACATAGGCGGCGCCGTCGGCCTGCACGACCATCACCGACACGTTGTGCGCGACCACATCGTGCAGCTCGCGCGCGATCCGGGCGCGCTCGGCGGCGACCGCGACCTTGGCCTGTGCCTCACGCTCCTTCTCCAGCCGGGCGGCGCGCTCCTCCAACTGCTCGAAGTAGGCGCGGCGCGTGCGCACGGAGTCGCCGAGCACCCAGGCGAGGGCGAACGGCACCGTCTGGAATACGGCTATCGCGATGTTGCCCAGGACGCTCGAGTGCCCCTGCGGCCAGCGGATCTGCGCCAGGGGCGCGGCACACAGTCCGGCGATCAGGGCGAAGCGTGAGGCCCAGTGCGCGCCGAGCGCCGCCACCGTGTAGACGATCACCAGCATCGCGAAGTCTGCGACCGTCGTCTCGACGTCCAGAACCAGCTGTACCAGTCCTGTCGCGGCGGCCAGCAGCAGCATCTTCTCCGGCATACGCCGGCGCAGCGCGATGACCAGGCACATCACGGCCGAGACGGCGATCGCCGCCCCCAGGCTTCCGTGACGGTCCGGCGCCCCGTTGACGCTGGAGACGCTCACACCGGCGATTCCGAGCAGGACGACGGCCCAGAAGGTGTCGACCCATGTCGGGTGCCTGCGGAGGAAGTCATAGAGACGCTGCACGTAACCCAGAGTAGGGATACGCGATGTGTGCAGGGGTCAACCGGAGGGCCGATCCGCACCCGACGCGCATACTCCGCAAGGTGGAGGCCGTGATCACCTGTGCGCCTAGTCTGTTGCGGTGACGGACGAGACAGCGGACGGGGCCGGCCGCGATGCGCGGGACACGGAGGGCGGGGCCACGCGCGTGTGGCGCGGCTGGCGGGCGGCCACCGAGGCGGCCCTCTACGGTCCCGGCGGCTTCTACCGCCGCCCCGAGGGCCCTGCCGGCCACTTCCGTACGTCCGTCCACGCCTCACCGCTCTTCGCCGACGCCGTCGCACGGCTGCTGTGCCGGGTCGACGAGGCGTTGGGGCGGCCGGAGCGGCTGGACTTCGTCGACATGGGCGCCGGGCGGGGCGAACTGGTCACCGGCGTCCTCGCCGCGCTTCCCGCCGACGTGGCCACGCGCGCGCGTGCATACGCCGTGGACCTCGCCGAGCGCCCCGTCGGCCTCGACGACCGGATCACCTGGCTGAGCGAGCCCCCTCAGCAGATCACCGGCCTCCTGTTCGCCAACGAGTGGCTCGACGACGTACCGGTGGAGGTTGCCGAGGTGGACTCCACGGGCGTGCCCCGGCTGGTGCTCGTACGGGACGGCGGGGCCGAGCGTCTCGGCGCACCGGTGTCGGGTCCGGAGGCGGAGTGGCTCGCACGCTGGTGGCCACTGCCACCCGAGGAGGGCCTGCGCGCGGAGATCGGCCTGCCCAGGGACCAGGCATGGGCATCCGCGGTCGCACGCGTCGCGCGAGGAGCGGCAGTGGCGGTCGACTACGCCCACACGTCCGACACCCGCCCCCCGTTCGGCACGCTCACCGGTTTCGTGGAGGGCCACGAGACGACTCCCGTCCCGGACGGGTCATGCGACATCACGGCACATGTGGCACTGGACGCGTGCGCGGCACTGGGAGGAAGCGGTGCGCTCGGAGGGGGCGCGGGGCAGGAGGAAGGCACCGGTCGGGAGGCATGCGCGGCGCGGGACGGGGGCGCGGCGCAAGACGCACGCGCCGGGCTGGACTCGGGCTCGGGCTCGGGCTCGGCGCGCGATACCGGCGCGCGGCCGGAGGCGAGCGCCGTGCCGGAGGCGAGCACGGCGCGGGACAGAGGCGCGCGGCAAGACGCGCACGCCGGGCGGGGCACGGGTCCGGTGCGGGACGGGGGCGCGGTGTTGGGGTCGGGGTCGGGCGCCGGTCCGGGCGCGCGTGCGGCGCGCGGGGCGGCGCGCTCGTTGCCTCGCGCGCGGTTGCTGGTGCAGCGCGACGTTCTGCGCGCCCTGGGCATCGCAGGCGTGCGCCCCCCGCTCGCGCTCGCCTCCACAAATCCCTCGGAGTACGTGCGCGCCCTCGCGCGCGCCGGCGAGGCCGCCGAGCTCACCGCACCGGGCGGGCTCGGAGACTTCGGCTGGCTGGTGCAGCGGGTTGGAATCCCGGACCCACTCGACGCGACCGGCCCCGCCTGACCTGCCCGGCGGCTACTTGTCGATGTCGCCGACCACGAAGAACATCGACCCCAGGATCGCCACCATGTCCGCGACCAGCGTCCCGGGCAGCAGCTCGGTCAGGACCTGGATGTTGTTGTACGAGGCCGAGCGCAGCTTCAGCCGGTACGGCGTCTTCTCGCCCTTGCTGACGAGGTAGTAGCCGTTGATGCCGAGGGGATTCTCGGTCCACGCGTACGTGTGTCCCTCGGGTGCCTTCAGGACCTTCGGGAGCCGCTGGTTGATGGGTCCGGGCGGCAGTTCGGCGAGCCGGTCGAGGCAGGCGTCGGCCAGTTCCAGGGCGTTGTGTGTCTGCGCCAGGAGGCACTCGAAACGGGCGAGACAGTCACCTTCCTCGCGCGTGATCACCCGCAGGGTGTCCTGCAGTTCCCCGTAGGCCAGATAGGGCTCGTCGCGGCGGAGGTCGAAGTCGACGCCCGAGGCGCGCGCTACGGGCCCGCTCACGCCGTACGCGTGCACGGCCTCCGGCGCGAGCGACCCCACGCCCCGCGTGCGCCCCCGGAAGATCTCGTTGCCGAGGACCAGGTCGTCGTAGACGTCCAGGCGCGAGCGCACGGCGGCGACGGCGCCACGCGCGCGTGAGGCCCAGCCGGCGGGCAGGTCCTCCTTGAGGCCGCCGACGCGGTTGAACATGTAGTGCATGCGTCCGCCGGAGACCTCCTCCATGACGTTCTGGAGCACCTCGCGCTCCCGGAACGCGTAGAAGACCGGGGTGATGCCGCCCAGCTCCAGCGGATACGACCCGAGGAACATCAGGTGGTTCAGCACCCGGTTCAGCTCGGCGAGCAGCGTGCGTGTCCACACCGCGCGCTCGGGGACCTCCATGCCGAGCATCCGCTCCACGGCGAGGACCACGCCGAGCTCGTTGGAGAAGGCCGACAGCCAGTCGTGGCGGTTGGCGAGCATGATGATCTGCCGGTAGTCGCGCGCCTCGAAGAGCTTCTCCGCGCCCCGGTGCATGTAGCCGATCACCGGTTCCGCGTGCACGATGCGCTCGCCGTCCAGCACGAGCCGCAGCCGCAGCACCCCGTGCGTGGAGGGGTGCTGCGGGCCGATGTTGAGCACCATGTCGGTGCTCTCCGCGGCACCGCCGATCCCGACCGTGGTCTCCGTCGTAGGAGTCATGAACACAGTCTCCCCTACGTACGCTGACCGTATGGAGACGGGGAGCTCACAGAACGCGGGGACCTCAGGAGGCGCCGGTACGACCGGGGCGGCCGGCGCCGAGCCGGTGTGGACCGGGCTTCCGCCGGGCCTGCTGCGGATGCGGCGGCTGTTGCTGGTGGTGTGGCTGGGGCTGGCTGCACTCGCCGCGGGGCTGCTGCCGGGTCTGTTCGCCGGGCCCGCCTGGGCCGCGTTCGCGCTGCTGCCGCTGGCGCTGATGGCGTGGGGCTGGGTGCTCCTCGGCCGCAACTGGCGCTCCTGGAAGTACGCCGAGCGGGCCGACGACCTGCTGATCACCCGCGGCGTCCTGTGGCGCGAGGAGACCGTGGTGCCCTACGGGCGCATGCAGCTCGTGGAGGTCACCTCCGGGCCCGTGGAGCGGCACTTCGGACTCGCCAGCGTCCAGCTGCACACCGCGGCCGCCGCGACCGACGCGACCATCCCGGGCCTCGACCCGGCCGAGGCGGAACGGCTGCGCGACCGGCTCACCGAACTCGGCGAGGCCCGATCGGCGGGCCTGTGACGACCCCGGGCGCCGTCGGCGACGTACGCCAGGAACGGCCTGTGACGGAGCGGCGACTGCATCCCGTGACGCCGTTCCGGCGGGCGTGGGCGCCGGTCGCCGTACTCGTCGGGTGGGCCGCGCACGACCCGAACCAGGCGCAGGAGCAGCTGACGAGGCTGACCACGACGATGCTTCTGGCCGGGCTCGCCGTCCTGGTCCCGGCTGCCGCCCTCTACGGGTTCCTGTCCTGGTGGTTCACGTACTTCGCGGTGACCGACAGCGAACTGCGCATACGTACGGGCCTGTTGTTCCGGCGCTCCGCGCACATCCGGCTGGAGCGGATCCAGGCCGTGGACGTCTCGCGTCCGCTCCTCGCGCGCGTGGCGGGTGTCGCCAAGCTGAGGATCGACGTCGTGGGGGCCGAGAAGAAGGACGAGCTGGCCTTCCTCGGTGAGCACGAGGCGCGCGCCCTGCGCGCGGAGCTGCTCGCGCGCGCCGCCGGTTTCGCGCCCGAGACGGCGCACGAAGTCGGCGAGGCGCCGGCGCGCGAGCTGCTGCGCCTGCCCCCGCGCGAGCTCGCACTCTCCCTGGTGCTGACGGGCGCCACCTGGGGCTCTCTGGCCGCCGCGCTCGTCGTACCGCCGGTACTGTGGCTGGCCACCCAGAGCGTGTGGACGGTTCTCGCCACCGGACTGCCGCTGCTGGGCGCAGCGGGCGCGAGCAGTGTGGGGCGGTTCGTCGCCGAGTACGACTGGACGGTGGCCGAATCCCCTGACGGGCTGCGCATCGACCACGGGCTGCTGGACCGCACCCACGAGACGGTGCCGCCGGGGCGTGTGCAGACCGTGCGGATCGTGGAGCCGCTGCTGTGGCGGCGGCTCGGCTGGGTGCGGGTGGAGCTCGACGTGGCCGGGTCCTCGAACTCCGTGCTGGTGCCGGTCGCCCCGCGCGCGGTCGCCGAGGCCGTCGTCGCGCGCGTGCTGCCTGGAGTGAGCGTGCCGCGCTCGCCGGAACGCCCGCCGCGACGGGCCGGCCGGTGCGTGCCGCTGTGGTGGCGCGGTTACGGCGTCGCGGTCACCGACACCGTGTTCGCCGCCCGCCACGGTCTGTTGCGCCGGAGTCTGTCCCTGGTGCCGCACGCCAAGGTCCAGAGCGTTCGGCTCACCCAAGGCCCCTGGGAGCGTCTGTGGCGGCTCGCCGACGTCCACGTGGACACCGGGGCCGACAAGAGCGTCACGGCCCGCCTGCGGGGCGCCGAGGAGGCCGCGGAGCTGCTCCGCGGGCAGGCGGAGAGGTCCCGGACGGGGCGGAGGGACGCACTGCCGGACCGATGGATGACCTGAATGCCTGATGCCGGGTGCGTCCCGCCGCTCAGGAAGCCGCGCTGCGCAGCCCCTGCATGTCGATCTGTTCCGTCTCGTCGTGGGCCGTCAGGTCGATGACCTGGCCGACGCCGCGCGCCGCCGCGTGGGCGGGCTTGAACTCCGCCTCGGACTCGGCCTTGTGGAGGGCGAGCGCCTCCTGGCCGACCACGTCGGCGAGGTCCTCGTTGTGCACGGTGTCCAGGGCGCCCGACGGCGTGCCCTTCTGCATGCCGAAGAAGTCGAACCCGCCCTCGACGGCAGGACGCCGTACGGGCGCGGCCGGTACGACGGCGACGGCGGTCGGCACGGTGAAGTGTCCCGAGGGCTGCTGCGCCGGCTTGGCGGGCAGGACCCGGGCCGGCGTGGTGGTGGCGGCCGCGTGCTCATGCCCGTCGACCGCCGCGGGCTGCCCCTGTGCGTCGTCCTCCTGGGCGAGCTCCTCGGCAGTCTCCTGCCGCGTGCCCTTCGCCCCGGTCCCGGCAGCGGCTTCCGTCACGCCGTCCTCGGCGCCTTCTCCTTTGGGGGAGGACGCGTCCGGGGCCGTCTCGTCGTCACCGTTGTCGAACCGGGACAGTGCCGCCTCGGCCCGCAGGAACAGCTGGGAGCCCTCCGGGGAGAACACGGCCGGAGCCGTGGGCTTCTCCTCGGCGGTCTCGGACGCCTCGGTGGTCTCGGACGCATCCGGCGTCCGGGGCGGCCCGACGATGACGGGCGCCTCGGCCGCCTCGGTGTCGGCCGGGGCAGCCACAGCCTCGGCCTCCACCGGCGCGGCGGGCGCGGGCGGCAACGCGCGCGCGGGCGTGGTCGCCTCTATCTCCAGCAGGCGGCGGCCCTCCAGGGCGCTGGCACGCTCGGTCTCCGCCGTGGCGTACCGTCGCAGCAGGGCGGCGTGCTCGTTGCGCAGCCCCGCCAACTCCGCACGCTTCGCCCGCAGCCGCTGCTCGAGCTTGGTGCGCAGCTCGCGCGACTCCTCGAGGTCGGTCTCCAGCTCGGCGACCCGCTCTTCGTGCCGCCAGTCGTCGCTGGCACGCGCGCGTTCGAGGTCGGCTACCTGTTTGCCGGCCTGGGCGTCCCAGCGGCGCATGACGAACGCGCCGCCGACCGCGGTGGCCGCGGCGACCGCGGCGAGGGAACGGAGCACCATGGTCTCCGTGAACACCCAGGGACCCAGAGCGCAGACCAGGGAGACCCCTGCGATCGTCGAAGGCGGCAACAGCCTGTGCAAAGGCGGGGAATGGCGGTGACGTCCACGTGGCATGGCCAGAAACTTACCGCGCGTAGGCGAATCGTGGTGGCCCGCCCCGTAAAAACACAGCCATACCGATGCGTTCACTCGGTAACAGGAACGACACGAGCGATCGGAGCCGCTCCGAATTCCGCAAGATCGATTTCATCTGTCGCTCAGCCGCCCGCTGATCCACTGCAGGGTCGCCGGAATCTCGCGCCGCCAGGTGTTGAAGTTGTGGCCCCCGCTGTCGAGGATGATCGACGAGATCCGGGTCAGGTGCGTGGCCTGCACACGTTCGATGAACCGGAGCGTGTTCTTGTAGTTCGACTCGCCGATCCTGCTGCTGCTGACAAGAAGTGAAGTGTCCGGCGCGGGCTGGTGCTTGAGGTACCACCACAGGTCGGCACGGTTCTGCAGCTCCTTGTCGCCGTGGAAGAGATCACCCGTGGTGGGGTCGATCGGCGCCTTGTAGTACGGCGAGAGTCCGGCGCCCGCCGCGTACGCATCGGGATGGTGCACGGCGAGCTTCAGCGCGCAATAACCGCCCGTGGAATCGCCGATGATCCCCCAGCTGCCCGGTTTTCTGCCGACCCTGTAGTGGGCGAGTACGGCGTCGGGCAGATCCTTGGCGAAGAACGTCTCCGTCTGCGGCCCGCCGGGGATGTCCACGCATTCCGTGTCGCGCGGCGGCGCCACCGTCGGCCGCAGCATCACCAGGATCATCGGCTGCATGCGCCCGTCCTTGGCCAGCTCGTGCGCCGTACGCGGGTAGTGCAGTTTGTTCACCAGGGCCTGCGCGGTGCCCGGGTAACCGGTGAGGACGACGGCCGCGGGGAACGTGCGCGTGCGGTAGCGCGGCTGGAAGTACTCCGGCGGGAGATACACGTACGCGGGCGTGGCGATGCGCGTCGTACGCCCCACGATGTCGACCTTCTGGATCTGTCCCGTCGTCCGCGGCCGCGAGCCGTTCGCCCCCTGCACGCGCGCGGTGGCGAGCACTTCGAGCGGGCCGCCCGCGCCGCGGCCGGCGGTGTGGTCGACGACGACGCCCTGGTCGGTCTCCCTGCCGAACAGGTCGGCCCAGCTCGCGTAGAAGCCGAACGCCTGGTTTGCGGCGATCCCCAGGGAGGCGAACAACGCCAACTGGGTGGCCAGGAGCAGGCCGACGCGTCCGCTGACGGACCGCCAGCCGCGCCGGGCCAGCCGTGGCCACAGCCACACCGTGCCGACGAACAGCAGGACGGCGAGGACGATCGCCAGCACCAGCGCTTTGTTGCTCGTGAGACCCATGGGCTGTTACCGCCTGCGCTTTCCGCCCGCGGTCCGCCGACGCTTTCGCAGCGAGGGCTTTCCCCGGACTTTCCTTGGCCTTTGAAACGGCTTTCCGGAGGGGAGTGAACCTCTCTCCCCAAGACACCGTCCTAGAGGGCGCAATGTCGCCGGATGCCCGAATCGGCACCGGATCCAAGGTCTCTCGCAGAACTACGGGATGCGATGTCTGTCAGGATAGATGGGGAAATGTCAGGCGAGGTTCCGAGCCGATCAAGCGCGGCGCGGCGCATACTGCGCGGCCCGCGCCCCGAGGCCGTCCCCGCCCTGGTCGGCAGGGCGTGCGCCCTCGTGGGCGTCCTGGACATCGCCGCGGGCGTCTTTCCGCGCTTCCGTCACAGCCGTATGCACGCCATGGCCGAGGTACTGCCCGGCGCGCTCGGCCCGTTCGCCGCAGCGCTCTCACTCAGCACAGGCGTGCTGTTGCTGCTGCTCGCACACGGGCTCAAACGGCGCAAGCGCCGGGCGTGGCGTGCCGCAGTCGCGCTCCTGCCGGCCGGTGCTGTGGCGCAGTTCGTGTACCGGCACTCCGTCATAGGAGTCCTCATCTCGCTGGCGCTGCTCGTGCCCCTGCTGCGCCACCGCAGCGAGTTCGCGGCGCTGCCCGACCCCCGGAGCCGGTGGCGCGCACTCGCCAACTTCGTCCTCATGGGCGCCGGTTCCCTCGTCCTCGGGCTGGTCGTCGTCAGCGTCCACCCCAAGCGGACGATCGGCGACCCGAGCGTGGCTGACCGTCTGACCCACGTCCTGTACGGCCTGTTCGGCTTCGAGGGCCCGGTGAACTACCAGGGCAACACCTCCTGGACCGTCGCCTTCTCCCTCGGCGCCCTTGGCCTGCTCACCACGGTCACCACCATCTACCTGGCCCTCCGCCCCGAACACCCGGCCGCCCGCCTCACCGAGGAGGACGAGACCCTGCTCCGCGCGCTCCTGGAGAAGCACGGCGGCCGCGACTCCCTCGGCCACTTCGCTCTGCGCCGCGACAAGGCCGTCGTGTTCTCGCCCAGCGGCAAGGCGGCGGTGACCTACCGGGTCGTGTCGGGCGTGATGCTCGCCAGCGGCGACCCCATCGGCGACGTCGAGGCCTGGCCCGGCGCCATCGAGCGGTTCATGGACGAGGCCAAGGCCCACTCGTGGACGCCCGCCGTCATGGGCTGCTCCGAGACGGGCGGCGAGGTGTGGACCCGCGAAACCGGCCTGGACGCCCTCGAACTGGGCGACGAGGCGGTGGTCCACGTCGCGGATTTCTCGCTCGCCGGACGCGCGATGCGCAATGTGCGACAGATGGTCAAGCGCATCGAGCGAGCCGGCTACGAAACCCGGGTACGGCGCATCCGTGACGTCGGCGAGGCCGAACTCGACCGCATCCGGCGGGCCGCGGAGGACTGGCGCGGCACCGACACCGAGCGCGGCTTCTCCATGGCGCTCGGCCGCATCGGCGACCCGACCGACGGCGACTGTCTGATCGCCACCGCGCACGAGGCGGACGACCAGCCCGGTCAGTACGGCGATCTGAAGGCGATCCTGCACTTCGTGCCCTGGGGCACCGACGGGGTGTCGCTGGACCTGATGCGCCGCGACCGCTCGGCCGACCCCGGCATGAACGAGCTGCTGATCGTCGCTGCGCTCCAGGCGGCGCCGAAGCTCGGCATCAGGCGCGTGTCGCTCAACTTCGCGATGTTCCGCTCGGCGCTGGCGCGCGGCGAGAAGATCGGCGCGGGCCCGGTGCTGCGGGCCTGGCGCGGACTGCTGGTGTTCCTGTCGCGCTGGTTCCAGATCGAGTCGCTGTACAAGTTCAACGCGAAGTTCCAGCCCCGCTGGGAGCCGCGCTTCGTCGTCTACCGCGCCTCCGGCGACCTGCCGCGCATCGGCCTGGCAGCCATGCAGGCGGAGGGCTTCGTCAACCTCGCCCTGCCGCTGCCGCGCTTCCTGCGCCGCCGCTCGGCCGTCGCGCGCCCGTGTGCCCACGGCCTGGCCGAACGGGACGTGCGGGCGGCGTGACAGGGCCGGGCCCGGACAGGCCCGGGCGGAAGCCCTCCCCCTCCAGCCCGGGGCTTCCGCCCGAGCCGCACACCCTGACGGCCCAGCCCGGGGCCTACGCTGAACATATGAGCAACCAGAGCAGCGGGCGTGGCCGAGTCGCGGGCCTTCCGACATGGGACCGCTGCGCGGTCATGGGGGTCGTGAACGTGACCCCCGACTCCTTCTCCGACGGCGGCCGCTTCTTCGACACGACCGCCGCCGTCAAGCACGGCCTCGACCTCGTCGCCGAGGGCGCCGACCTGATCGACGTCGGCGGCGAGTCCACCCGCCCCGGCGCCACCCGCGTCGACGAGGCCGAGGAACTGCGGCGCGTCATCCCCGTCGTCCGCGGCCTCGCCTCCGAAGGCGTCACCGTCTCCGTCGACACCATGCGCGCCTCCGTCGCCGAACAGTCCCTCGCGGCCGGCGCCGCCCTCGTCAACGACGTCAGCGGCGGCCTCGCCGACCCCGCGATGATCCCCGTCGTCGCGGCCACCGGCGCCCCCTTCGTCGTCATGCACTGGCGCGGCTTCCTGGAGGGCGGCAACGTCAAGGGCAGCTACGACGACGTCGTCACCGAAGTCGTCGACGAACTGCACGCGCGCGTGGCCGCCGTCCTCGAGGGCGGCATCGCCCCCGACCGCATCGTCGTCGACCCCGGCCTCGGCTTCTCCAAGCAGGCCGACCACGACCTCACCCTCCTCGCGCACCTCGACCGCCTGCACGCCCTGGGCCACCCCCTGCTCGTGGCCGCCTCCCGCAAACGGTTCCTCGGCCGGGTCCTCGCCGGGCCGGTGGGGGCGCCCCCACCGGCCCGCGAGCGCGACGCCGCCACGGCCGCCGTCTCCGCACTCGCCGCGCACGCCGGCGCGTGGGCGGTACGCGTCCACGAGGTCCGCGCCACCGCAGATGCGGTACGGGTCGCACGGGCGGTGGAGGGGGCGCGTGCGGCTGGCAGCGCGCCGTGCGCGGGCAATGCGCTCGGTGCTGAAGGAGCGCGGTGAGCGCCCCCCACACCGACGTCGAACAGGTCGGACTCGCCAACACCGCCTTCTACGAGGCGATGGAGCGCGGTGACTTCGAAGAGGTTTCCAGGCTCTGGCTGGCCCCGTCCGACCTGGGAGTCGACGAGGATTACCACGATCCGGCGGACGTCGGCGTGGTCTCCTGCGTCCACCCGGGGTGGCCGGTACTCACGGGACGCCGCGAGGTTCTCCGGTCGTACGCGCTGATCATGGCGAACACCGACTACATCCAGTTCTTCCTCACCGACGTGCACGTCTCCGTCACCGGTGACACCGCCGTGGTGACCTGCACCGAGAACATCCTCAGTGGCGGCCCCGCCCCGGAGAGCGGCGCGGAGCTCGGCCCCCTCGTGGGCCAGCTCGTCGTCGCCACGAATCTGTTCCACCGCACGCCCGACGGCTGGAAGCTCTGGTCGCACCACGCCTCCCCCGTACTCACCGAGACCGACGAGGAAGAGGCCGACGACACACCGTCCTGAACAGGTACCCGACCGCGCGCAGACCCAGAAGTGGTTGGAATCACCTACCCCGGGGTAGGTGCGGCTTCCAGCCCATTGAGCCGCCGGGTTCCCCAGGGGAAACGAACGATGAACCCTCCTGGCCCCGGACCGCGCCCACGGCCCCGTGGCCCGGCTCTGTCAGTGCCCGCAGGTAGATTCGTCTGAGGCCGGTGTGCCGCCCGCACGCGGTACTAGCCGGCCGTTACCGACGATTGCAGGAGTGATTCGCGTGGATCGTGTCGCGCTGCGCGGCCTCAAGGCCCGCGGGCACCACGGTGTGTTCCCCAAGGAGCGCGAGGAGGGCCAGACCTTCATCGTGGACCTCGTCCTGGGCCTGGACACGCGGCCGGCCGCGGCCGACGACGACCTGGCGAGGACCGTGCACTACGGCATCGTGGCCGAAGAGGTCGTGGCCGTCGTCGAGGGCGAGCCGGTGAACCTGATCGAGACGCTCGCCGGGCGCATCGCCCAGACCTGCCTGAAGCACGAAGGGGTCCAGGAGGTCGAGGTCTGCGTCCACAAACCGGACGCGCCGATCACCGTCCCCTTCGACGACGTGACCGTCACCATCACCCGGAGCCGAGTATGACCACATCCTTCACGCACGGCCCCACCGACCCGACCGTCCAGCCGGTCCCCGCTTCCGTGGTCGAGAAGGTCGACGCCGCCGACACCACCCTCCAGAACCCGAAGCGAGCCGTGATCTCCCTCGGCTCCAACCTCGGCAACCGCCTGGAGACCCTTCAGGGCGCCATCGACGCCCTGGAGGACACCCCGGGCGTCCGCATCAAGGGGGTCTCGCCGGTGTACGAGACGGAGCCGTGGGGCGTCGCGCCCGGCAGCCAGCCGTCGTACTACAACGCGGTCGTGGTCCTGAAGACCACGCTCCCCCCGTCCTCCCTCCTGGAGCGGGCGCACGCGGTCGAGGAGGCCTTCAACCGCGTACGGGACGAGCGCTGGGGCCCACGCACCCTCGACGTCGACATCGTCGCGTACGCCGAGGTCGTCTCCGACGACCCGCAGCTCACCCTCCCCCACCCGCGCGCCCACGAGCGCGCCTTCGTGCTGGCTCCCTGGAACGATCTCGATCCCGACGCCCACCTGCCCGGCCGGGGCACGGTGGCCGACCTTCTCCACTCCGTCACCCGCGACGGCGTGGAAGCGCGTGCGGACCTGGAACTCCGACTGCCCGAGTAGTCGTTAAGGTCGAGACGACCGCGGGACGGGCACACTGACGTGGGCCGCCGACGACCACAGTGCGGGGGAGCTGAAGGAACACAGTGAAACAGCTGCGCATCAGGATGCTGGTCGGCGTGTTCGTCGTGGCCGGGGTGCTGTCCTGGGCGGGCACCCGCCTGTGGAACTCGGTGGGGACGCTCCCCGGCGTGCCGCTGGCCGCCCCCATCGTCCTCGCGCTCATCGCGGTGGTCCTGCTGTCCACGGCGCTCTCCCTGCGCGCCCGTCTCAAGGCCCAGCGCGAACGCCGTCCCGGCGCCAAGGGCGTCGACCCCCTGATGGCCGCCCGCGCGGTCGTCTTCGGCCAGGCCAGCGCCCTGGTGGCCGCCCTGGTCGCCGGGATGTACGGCGGCACGGGCGTCTTCCTGCTGGAACAACTGGACATCCCGGCCCGCCGCGACCAGGCCTTCTACGCGGGCTTCTCGGTCCTGGCGGGCATCGGCGTCATAGCGTCGGCGATCTTCCTGGAACGCGTCTGCAAACTCCCGGAGGACGACGACCACAACAACTCGGGCGCGGAACCGGTGGCCTGACCGCCCGCCGGCAAGGGCCGGGTCAGCGCGCCAGTATCAGGCTCATCGCCTCGGCACGGGTCGTGGCGTCCCGAAGCTGGCCACGCACCGCCGATGTCGTGGTCTTGGCTCCGGGCTTCCGGATGCCGCGCACCGACATGCACATGTGCTCGGCCTCGATGACGACGATCACACCCCGGGCCTCGAGGATCCGCACGAGGGAATCGGCGATCTGCGTGGTGAGTCGTTCCTGCACCTGCAGACGGCGAGCGAACACCTCGACCAGTCGCGCGAGCTTGGACAGGCCCGTGATCTTGCCGGTCTCCGCCGGGATGTAGCCGACGTGGGCCACGCCGTGGAACGGGAGCATGTGGTGCTCGCAGAGCGACACGATCTCGATGTCCTTCACCAGAACCATCTCGTCGTGCCCGAGATCGAACGTGGTCGTCAGGACGTCCTCGGGCTCCTGCGTAAGCCCCGCCAGGAGCTCCCGGTACGCCCGTGCCACCCGCGCCGGCGTCTCCCTCAGGCCCTCGCGGTCCGGGTCCTCGCCGACCGCGATCAGGAGTTCGCGTACGGCGTTCTCGGCGCGCTTCTCGTCGAACTCGCCGATGGTGCCCTCGCCGTCCAGCATCACGGGGTCGGTCATCTGGTGCCTCGTTCCTGTGTCTCTCACGTGCGGACATGCGTAATGCCGCGCCCCCCAGGCTAAAACCCGGGGGGCGCGGCATACATTCCGGGGCCGGCGGGGTCACCGGGCCCGAGGGGTCAGCTCTCGGAGCGGTCCTCCGGGGTCTGCTCCGTCAGCTGGGCGCTCTCCGCCGCCGTGGACTTGACCGTGCTGATCGCCGGCGTCGAACCGTTCGCCCCGTTGGTCAGTGCCAGCTCCTTCGGGGAGAGCACCGGCGGACGGGTGGACGGCGTACGGCGGGAGGAGCCGGTCCAGGCGGGCCGGGGCGGGCGCTTGACGATCGGGGCGAAGATCTCGGCGATCTCCTCCTTGCCGAGCGTCTCCTTCTCGAGGAGGGCCAGGACGAGGTTGTCGAGGACGTCGCGGTTCTCCACCAGGATTTCCCAGGCTTCGTTGTGCGCGTTCTCGATGAGCTTCTTGACTTCCTCGTCCACCAGCGCGGCGACCTCTTCCGAGTAGTCGCGCTGGTGACCCATCTCACGTCCGAGGAACGGCTCGGTGTTGTCGCCGCCGAACTTGATGGCGCCCAGGCGCTCGGTCATGCCGTACTGGGTGACCATCGCGCGGGCGGTGGTGGTGGCCTTCTCGATGTCGTTCGCGGCGCCCGTGGTCGGGTCGTGGAAGACCAGCTCCTCGGCCGCGCGGCCGCCCAGCATGTAGGCCAGCTGGTCCAGCATCTCGTTGCGCGTGGTCGAGTACTTGTCCTCGTCCGGGAGCACCATCGTGTAGCCGAGGGCGCGGCCGCGGGACAGGATCGTGATCTTGTGGACCGGGTCGGAGTTGGGGGAGGCCGCCGCGACCAGGGCGTGACCGCCCTCGTGGTACGCGGTGATCTTCTTCTCCTTGTCCGACATGATCCGGGTCCGCTTCTGCGGGCCCGCGACCACACGGTCGATCGCCTCGTCCAGCATCTGGTTGTCGATGAGCTTCCTGTCCGAGCGGGCCGTGAGCAGCGCGGCCTCGTTGAGGACGTTGCTCAGGTCGGCGCCGGTGAAGCCCGGGGTGCGGCGGGCGACCGCGGACAGGTCGACGTCGGGGGCGACCGGCTTGCCCTTCTGGTGGACCTTGAGGATCTCCAGACGGCCCTGCATGTCCGGGCGGTCGACCGCGATCTGGCGGTCGAAGCGGCCGGGGCGCAGAAGAGCCGGGTCGAGGATGTCCGGCCGGTTGGTGGCGGCGATGAGGATCACGCCGCCCTTCACGTCGAAGCCGTCCATCTCGACGAGCAACTGGTTCAGGGTCTGCTCGCGCTCGTCGTGACCGCCGCCGAGGCCGGCGCCACGGTGTCGGCCGACCGCGTCGATCTCGTCGACGAAGACGATGGCCGGGGCGTTCGCCTTGGCCTGCTCGAAGAGGTCACGCACTCGGGAGGCACCGACACCGACGAACATCTCGACGAAGTCGGAACCGGAGATCGAGTAGAAGGGGACCCCGGCCTCGCCGGCGACGGCACGCGCGAGGAGCGTCTTGCCGGTGCCGGGCGGGCCGTAGAGCAGCACGCCCTTGGGGATCTTGGCGCCGACGGCCTGGAACTTGGCCGGCTCCTGGAGGAACTCCTTGATCTCGTGGAGCTCCTCGACGGCCTCGTCCGCGCCGGCGACGTCGGAGAACGTCGTCTTGGGGGTGTCCTTGGTGATGAGCTTGGCCTTGGACTTCCCGAAGTTCATGACCCGGGAGCCGCCGCCCTGCATCTGGTTCATCAGGAACAGGAAGACGACCACGATCAGGACGAAGGGCAGCAGGGAGAGCAGGACGCCCACGAAGGGGTTCTGCTTGGACGGCGCCACGGTGTAGCCGTCGGGGATCTGCTTGTCCTGGTACTTGGTCTGCAGCGTGCCCGCAAGGGTCACGCCCTGGTCGCCGATGTAGCTCGCCTGGATCTTCGAGCTGCCGTCGACCTTCTGCCCGTCCTTGAGGGTGACCTTGACGGTCTGCTCGTCACCGGTGGTGAGTTTGGCCGACTGCACCCGGTTGTCGTTGATCGCCGCCACGACCTGGCCGGTGTCAACCGTCTTGTAGCCGCCGGACGAGCCGACGACCTGCATCAACACGACCACGGCAAGGACGGCCAGCACGATCCACATGACCGGCCCACGGAAGTATCGCTTCACGTCCATCCATACGGAGCGGTGTCGCCCCGTCCCTCCTGCCATAGTGAGTTTGATAAGACAGTTCTTCTGACGGTACCCCAGCATTGTTGCCCGAAGCCGCACGGACTGCTGGCAATCCCGTCTATGCATGCTCCAACGGCGCGGAACCCGCTGGGGTTCCCGATCGTCCTACGGAACTGGTTCAGCCGCCGTAGACGTGAGGCGCGAGCGTACCGACGAACGGAAGGTTGCGGTACTTCTCGGCGTAGTCGAGGCCGTAACCGACGACGAACTCGTTGGGGATGTCGAAGCCGACCCACTCGACGTCGATGGCGACCTTGGCGGCGTCCGGCTTACGCAGCAGCGTGCACACCTTGAGCGACTCGGGTTCGCGGGAGCCGAGGTTGGACAGCAGCCAGGACAGGGTCAGGCCGGAGTCGATGATGTCCTCGACGATCAGGACGTGCTTGCCCTTGATGTCGGTGTCGAGGTCCTTGAGGATCCGTACGACACCGGAGGACTGGGTGCCCGCGCCGTACGAGGACACGGCCATCCAGTCCATGGTGACGGGGGTGGACAGCGCCCGGGCGAGGTCCGCCATGACCATGACGGCGCCCTTGAGGACGCCGACGATCAGCAGGTCCTTGTCCGCGTACTCCGCGTCGATCTTCGCCGCCAGCTCGACGAGCTTCGCGTCGATCTCTTCCTTGGTGATGAGCACCTGCTTGAGGTCGGCACCCATGTCTTTCGCGTCCACCCGCATCACTTTCGGTCGGTCGTCCCGCTTCATCCGGCGCCCCGGGCCGTCGGAGGGTCGCTCCGAGGGGTCGGGATTCAGCCTTGCCGAATCACCAGTCTGCCACCCTGGCGCTGGGCGACGACTTTGCCCGGGAGATTGATGGCTCCCTGGCCGCGCCAGCCAGTGATCAGCCGGTCGACTTCCTCGATGTGGCGGGCGAACAGCGAACCTGCCGGGGCGCCGGCCCGGATGGCGGCGCGGCGCAGGATCCGGCGGCGCACGGCGGGCGGCAGGGCGTAGAGCTTGGCGCACTCCAGGAGGCCCGCGGCGTCGCGGACCTTGGCCTCGGCCTGGCTGGCCCAGTGGTCGAGGGCGTCGGCGTCGTCGCGCGAGAGCTGGGCCGTACGGGCAAGGGCCTCGACGACGCCTTTGCCGAGGGCCTTCTCCAGGGCGGGCAGGCCTTCGTGGCGGAGCCGGGAGCGCGTGTAGGCCGGATCCGTGTTGTGGGGGTCGTCCCAGACGGGCAGGGACTGGGCCATGCAGGCTTTGCGGGCGGTCTGCCGGTCGAGCTGCAGGAAGGGGCGGCGGTAACGGCCGTCGGCCCCCGAGACCGCGGCCATTCCGGACAGGGAGCGGATGCCGGAGCCGCGGGCGAGGCCGAGCAGGACGGTTTCTGCCTGGTCGTCGCGGGTGTGGCCGAGCAGGATCGCGGTGGCGCCGTGGCGGTCGGCGGCGGCGTCGAGGGCGGCGTAGCGCGCGTCACGGGCTGCGGCCTCGGGTCCGCCTTCGCGGCCGACCATGACGGTGGTGGACTCGGCGGGCTCCAGGCCGAGTTCGCGCATCCGCTGGACGACTTCCTCGGCGCGCAGGTCGGAACCGGGCTGCAGGCCGTGGTCGACGGTGATGCCACCGGCACGGATGCCGAGCTTGGGGGCTTCGAAGGCGAGGGCGGAGGCGAGGGCCATGGAGTCGGCGCCGCCGGAGCAGGCCACGAGCACGAGAGGGGACGTCGGGCGCTCGTGCGCGGCGCCCGGGGAGGTCGTGCGCCCTGGTTCGCGCCGGAGTTCGCGCCGGGTCTCGGTGTCCGGGGACTCCGGGCTGATTTCGATGAGTAGGTCATGGAGGACGCGGCGGACCGCCAGGCGTATCGCCGCGACCGCAGGATGGGGACCCATGTCCGGTTCCCTTCATGAAGTTTTCGGGGGGTGAGCCCGAGGTTCGGTCACTCAGAGTGTGTCAATGGTGACAGAAACGGGCGGTTCCCCGAGCATTGCACGCCTGCCCATGCCCCACGGTCCCTCGGACGGGTGATTGAAGGGGCGTCCGCCTGCCGTCGGCCGGATTCCGTTCACGCCCTCACCGCCCTGTTCACGACTCGGGCTTGCTGTGCACCCGCGCGACCCAGTCCGCCGGTTTGGCGATCTCCGCCTTGGTCGGCAGCGTGTTCGGGGACGTCCACACACGGTTGAAACCGTCCATGCCGACCTCGCCGACAACAGCCCGTACGAAGCGCTCGCCGTCCCGGTATTGCCTGAGTTTGGCATCCAGCCCCAGCAGCTTGCGCAGGGCGATGTCCAGGCGGGAGGCGCCCTTGGCACGGCGCTGCTGGAACTTCTCGCGGATCTCCGAGACGGTCGGTACGACATCCGGACCGACCCCGTCCATGACGAAGTCGGCGTGTCCCTCCAGGAGGGACATCACGGCGGTGAGGCGCCCGAGGATCTCGCGCTGGGCCGGGGTCTGCACGAGTTCGACGAAGGAGCGTCCGCCGTCGTCCTCCTCGGCCTCGGGGCGTCCGCCGGCGAGCGACTGGGCGGCCTCGCGGATGCGCTCCAGGACGGTCATGGGGTCGACGTCGGTCTCCGCCAGGAACGACTGGATCTCGCCCTCGAGGTGGTCGCGCAGCCAGGGCACCGCGGTGAACTGCGTGCGGTGGGTCTCCTCGTGCAGGCACACCCAGAGGCGGAAGTCGTGGGGCTCCACGTCGAGTTCGCGTTCCACGTGGACGATGTTCGGCGCGACGAGCAGCAGCCGCCCGCCGCCGTTCTCGCCCGCGGGGAGGTCGCGGGAGGCGGGGGCGAAGGTCTCGTACTGGCCGAGGACGCGGGAGGACAGGAACGAGAGCAGCATGCCGAGTTCGACGCCGGTGACCTTGCCGCCGACGGCGCCGAGGACCGCGCCGCCGGGGGTGTTGCCGCGCCGCTCCTGCATCTTGTCGAGCAGGGGTTTGAGGATCTCCCGGAACCCGGCGACGTTGGCCCGCACCCAGCCGGGGCGGTCGACGACGAGGACGGGGGTGTCGTGGGTGTCCTCCGTGCCCATACGGGTGAAGCCCCGGACGTGTTGCTCCGAGGCCTTGGCGTGCCGACGCAGTTCCGCCACGACGGCCCGCGCCTCGTCGCGGCTGACCTCGGGGCCCGGCCGTACGAGCCGGGTCGCGGTCGCCACCGCGAGGTTCCAGTCGACCATCCCAGAAGAAGCGGCACCACCGATGCTCGTCATGCGTCAACGGTACGTGAGCGTTACCACTTCGGGCAGGCCGTGACGATTTCGGCGGGTGGCCGGACTCATCCGCAGCCGCAGCCGGCGAGCGCCGTCGCCGCCTGATCCAGGGCCGCCTGGGCGTCCAGGGGACTGGTCGTGCCGGAGGCCAGGAAGGCGAACGCGAGCAGTCGGCCGTCCTGGTCGACGACGGTGCCCGCAAGGGCGTTGACGCCGGTCAGGGTGCCGGTCTTGGCCCGTACGATCCCGGCCGCGCCGTCGGTGTAGCGGGTGGTCAGGGTTCCGGTGAAGCCGGCGACCGGCAGGCCGGTGAGGACGGGGCGCAGGTCGGGACGGGACGCGGAACCGGCCTTGACCAACAGGGCGGTGAGGAGGTCGGCGGTGAGCCGGTCGTCGCGGTTGAGGCCGCTGCCGTCGTGGAACACGGCGCCGGACATCGGCAGGCCGAGCCGCTTCAACTGGGCGGCGACGGCCTGCGCGCCGCCGTCGAAGCTCGCACGCCCGCCGGTCGCGGCGGCGGTCTGGCGCAGGAGGGCCTCGGCGATGTCGTTGTCGCTGTTGGTCAGCATGCGCTCGACCAGGTCGGACAGCGGGGGCGAGGAGACGGTGGCGAGGGTGGTGGCACGGCCGGTCGCCTTGGAGGGTCCGGGGGCCGTCGCCTTGATGCCGGCGGCCTGGAGGAATCCGGCGAACTTGCGGGCCGCGTCCGCCGCGGGGTCGGACACACGGGTCGCGGGCCCGCTCGCCGAGTCGTCGGTGCGGCCCTCGTCGGCCATCAGGGCGCTCACGGGGGCGAGGTTGTCGTTGACGCCGATGGGGTGGAGTTCGGGACCGCTGTAGAGGGTGGTGTCGTACGAGAGGGTGACCTCGCGGATGCCGCGTCCCTTCAGGGACCTGGCCGTCGCGGTGGCCAGCGTGCGCAGGCTGGCCCAGCCGTCGGGCTTCGGGTGGGCCGTGAGGGTGGGGTCGCCGCCGCCGACCAGGACGAGTTCCCTGGTGTCGGGTTCAAGGGCGGTCCGGCTGGTGAGGCGGTGGTCGGGGCCGAGCGCGGACAGGGCGGCGACGGCGGTGGCGATCTTCGTGGTGGACGCCGGGGTGAGGGCGGTGGTCTCGCCGGTGCCGTACAGCCGCTTCCCGGTCGTCACGTCGACGACGGCGGCGGTGTGGGAGCCGCCGAGCGCCGGGCTGCCCAGGAGCGGGCCCAGGACGTCCGTGAGGGCCTTCCCGGGCTTTCCTCCGGGTTCCGACTTGACGGTGACGGCCCCGCCGCCGAGGCCCGCCAGCACGGACGCGGCGCTGGGCGCGGGCCGGGGCTCGTCGGCCGCCGCCACGGGTTTACGGTCGTGATCTGCGCCACCCGGCCGCTCCAGGGCGACCGCGCGATCCCGCTCGGCCGTACGCTGACCATTGGCGTCCCACGGTCCGGCGGCGGTCACCACACCGGCGGCCAGAGCCAGCCCGGCGGTGGCGGCGCCCGCGGTGTACTGCCAGGTCCGGGCGGCCGTGGTCCCGGGAACCCGCGCGAGCTGCGGTTTCACGGCCCGCGTGAGCCGTGCGACCCGCGGCTTCACGGGCGTAGCGGCCCGCGCCAGACGTGGTCGTACGGCGTTCGCGAACCGCACCACGTGCGGTCTCGCGGCTCGCCAAGGCCTCAGTTCTGGCACGACCACCAGCCCCTTTCGCGATCACACACCTGCGTGAGGGACACTTAATCACCAGAACTATGTGCTGATCATGGAGGAGCCACCGGTGGAGTTCGACGTCACGATCGAGATCCCGAAGGGTTCGCGGAACAAGTACGAGGTGGACCACGAGACCGGTCGGATCCGCCTGGACCGTCGTCTCTTCACCTCGACCGCCTACCCGACCGACTACGGCTTCGTCGAGAACACCCTCGGCGAGGACGGCGACCCGCTGGACGCGTTGGTCATCCTGGACGAGCCGACCTTCCCGGGCTGCCTCATCAAGTGCCGCGCGATCGGCATGTTCCGTATGACGGACGAGGCGGGCGGCGACGACAAGCTGCTGTGTGTTCCGGCCACCGACCCGCGCGTGGAGCACCTGCGCGACATCCACCACGTGTCGGAGTTCGACCGCTTGGAGATCCAGCACTTCTTCGAGGTCTACAAGGACCTGGAGCCGGGCAAGTCGGTCGAGGGCGCCAACTGGGTCGGCCGCACGGACGCCGAGGCGGAGATCGAGCGGTCCTACAAGCGCTTCAAGGAGCAGGGCGGTCACTGATCTCCCGCTTCCCCGACGGGCCGTACGCGCACGCGTGCGGCCCGTTTGCGTGACCGCCGCGTGGTCACGCGCATACTGAGGCTGACGGAAGGTGTCGTTCAGGGAGCGTTGCGGAGTGACGGAGGCGGAGGACCGCAAGCCTCGGTCGGACGAGGCGAGGAGCACGTACGACCCCGAGCTCACGTCCGAGTTCGCGATTCCTGAGGGGTTCGCGGCACCACGGACCGGCGGGGAGCCCGAGACGACGTCCGAGTTCGCCGTGCCGGAGGGTCTGCACGCGCCGCGGCCGCCGGGGGCGGAGCCGGAGGGGTCGGCGTTCACCCTGCCGAGCACCTACAGCGCCGACGACGCCCCGACCGCGTTCACGCCGGCCACCGGCCTGCCTGTGGTCAGCCTGATCAAGGACGCGCCCTGGCAGGACCGGATGCGCACGATGCTGCGCATGCCGGTGACCGAGCGGCCCGCGCCGGAGCCGGTGCAGAAGGCGGAGGAGGGCGGTCCGGCCATCCCCAGGGTGCTCGACCTGACCCTGCGTATCGGCGAGTTGCTGCTGGCGGGTGGCGAGGGCGCGGAGGACGTGGAGGCCGCGATGTTCGCGGTCTGCCGGTCCTACGGGCTCGACCGCTGCGAGCCGACCGTCACGTTCACGCTGCTGTCGATCTCGCACCAGCCCTCCTTGGTCGACGACCCGGTGACGGCGTCCCGGACGGTGCGCCGGCGCGGCACCGACTACACGCGTCTCGCGGCCGTCTTCCGGCTCGTGGACGATCTGACCGACCCCGAGACGCATGTCTCCCTGGAGGAGGCCTACCGGCGGCTCGCGGAGATCCGCCGCAACCGGCACCCGTACCCCGGCTGGGCGCTCACGCTGGCGAGCGGGCTGCTGGCCGGTGCGGCCTCGATCCTGGTCGGCGGTGATTCGATCGTGTTCGTGGCGGCCGCGCTGGGCGCGATGCTCGGCGACCGGCTGGCCTGGCTGTGCGCGGGGCGCGGGCTGCCGGAGTTCTACCAGTTCACGGTGGCCGCGATGCCGCCCGCCGCGATCGGTGTGGCACTCGTGCTGGCGAACGTGGACGTGAAGGCGTCCGCCGTGATCACCGGTGGGCTGTTCGCGCTGCTGCCCGGGCGGGCGCTGGTGGCGGGCGTGCAGGACGGGCTGACCGGCTTCTACATCACCGCGGCCGCGCGGCTGCTCGAGGTCATGTACTTCTTCGTCGGCATCGTGATCGGCGTGCTGGTCGTCCTGTACTTCGGTGTGAAGGTGGGCACCACGCTCAATCCGGACGCCGCGCTGAACATCGCCGAGCGACCGCTGCTGCAGATCGCGGCGTCGATGCTCCTGTCGCTGACCTTCGCCGTACTGCTCCAGCAGGAGCGGTCCACCGTGCTGGCGGTGACGCTCAACGGGGGCGTCGCATGGTCCGTGTACGGCGCAATGCACTACGCCGGCGGGATCTCACCGGTGGCCTCCACGGCCGTCGCGGCGGGGCTGGTGGGGCTGTTCGGGCAGTTGCTGTCGCGGTTCCGGTTCGCGTCGGCGCTGCCGTACACGACCGCGGCGATCGGGCCCCTGCTGCCGGGTTCGGCGACCTATTTCGGGCTGCTGTCCATCGCGCAGAACAACGTCGACAAGGGGCTGGTGTCGCTGGCCAAGGCGGCGTCCCTCGCCATGGCCATCGCGATCGGGGTCAATCTGGGGTCGGAGATCTCCCGGCTGACGCTTCGGGTCGGCTCCGCGGGGAAGCGGCGGGCCGCCAAGAGGACGCGCGGGTTCTGAGCGCCCGCGCCCTTACGGGGCGCGGTGGTTGTCCTGGTTGTAGTCGTACGGGTACTGCTGTTCGCCGCCGTACGGCTGCTGCTGGTACTGCTGGGGGTACTGCTGCTGCGGGTACTGCTGCTGCTGGCCGTAGTACTGGTCATGGTTCTCGTTGCCGTAGTTCTGGTCGCCGCTGTACGGCTGCTGGTTGTACGGCTGCTGCTCGTACTGCTCGTACGTCGGCTCTATGCGGCGGAGTTGAGTCGTCGCGTCGTCCGTCTGCGGGGGCTGGGGGGCCGCCGGGGTTTCGGCCGACGGGTTCTTCTTGTTCTTGGCGCGGGCCCGCAGGAACTCGATGGCGATCGGGATCACCGAGACGAGGACGATCAGGATGAGGATCGCCTCGATGTTCTTCTTGACGAAATCGATGTTGCCGAGCCAGGAGCCGAGCAGGGTGACGCCCGCACCCCACAGGACGCCGCCGATGAGGTTGAAGACCAGGAACGAGCGGTACTTCATGCCGCTGACGCCGGCGATGATCGGCGTGAACGTGCGCACGACGGGCACGAAGCGGGCCAGGATCAGGGACTTGGGGCCGTACTTCTCGAAGAACTCGTGCGCCTTGGTGACGTTCTCCTGCTTGAAGAGGCGGGAGTCCGGGCGGTTGAACAGGCTCGGGCCGACCTTCTTGCCGAACATGTAGCCCGCCTGGTCGCCGAGGACGGCGGCTAGGCAGATCAGGGCGATCGCCCCCCACAGCGGGAAGTCCAGCTGATGGGAGGTGATCAGCAGACCACAGGTGAACAGCAGCGAGTCCCCCGGCAGAAAAAAGCCGATGAGCAGGCCGGACTCGGCGAAGACGATGAGCAGCAGACCCCAGATGCCGTAGGTGTCGAGCAGGGTGTTGGGATCCAGCCAGCTCGGGCCGAGGGCGAGCGTCGTCACGGTTCCGGGCTCCTGAGGGTGAAGGTAGGTGCGGCGTCCATGCGCGGCCGCACAAAGCTATCAACGTTGTGTGTCGGCCCCAGGTTCCACTGGTGTCTTCAGGATGCACTGTGCGCGGACCGCGGCAAAGCTGTGGGTCATGGGCATCGATGAATACGGCGGCGGGCAGGGTCCGCAGCCGGACGTGCTGGTCGTGACGACGAACGACGTTCCCGGTTACCGGGTGGAGCAGGTCCTCGGCGAGGTCTTCGGGCTGACCGTTCGCTCCAGGCACCTGGGCAGCCAGATCGGCGCGGGCCTGAAGTCGATGATCGGCGGTGAGCTCAAGGGGCTCACCAAGACGCTCGTGCAGACCCGCAACCAGGCCATGGACCGGCTCGTCGAGCAGGCACGCGCGCGTGGGGCCAACGGTGTGCTGATGTTCCGCTTCGACGTGACGGAGGCGGCGGACGTGGGCACGGAGGTGTGCGCGTACGGGACGGCCGTGGTCCTGGCCCGGGAGTAGCGCCCGGGCCAGGTGATCACGAGGTGTGGCGGATCGCGTTCGCCGTGATCGTCTCCTTGAGGTGCTCGGCCACGCCCGGGCCCATGGAGTCGTAGAACGCCTTGAAGCGCTCGTCCGAGACATACATCTCACCCAGGCACCGGTGCATGTCGTACGGGCACTCGTAGAACCATTTGCTGATGTGCCGCCGGTGTTCCTCGGCCAGGTCCATGGCCGTCTCGCCGGTCGGCGGCTCGCCCGCGCTCACCAGGGCGGCGTAGCGCTCGCTCCAGGCATCGACCTCGGCCTGCAGGCGTTTCCAGTCGTCCTTGGTGTAGCGGGCGGCGCGGCGCTGCGACTCGGCGTACGCGTCGGTGCCGCCCCAGCGCTGTTCCGCCTCCTCGGCGTACTGCTCGGGGTCCTTGTCGCCGAAGACCTCGAACCGCTCCTCGGGCGTGAGGTTGATGCCCATCTTCCGTGCCTCCATGGCGTGTTCCACGGCCGCGGCCATCTTCTGCAGCTTCTCGATCCGGGCGGTCAGCAGTTCGTGCTGCCGGCGCAGGTGCGCGCGGGGGTCCGCCTCCGGGTCGTCGAGCAGGGCCGCGACCTCGTCGAGCGGGAAGCCGAGCTCCCGGTAGAACAGGATCTGCTGCAGCCGGTCGAGGTCGGCGTCGTCGTAGCGCCGGTGGCCCGCGTGGCTGCGGCCGCCCGGGACGAGCAGGCCGATCTCGTCGTAGTGGTGCAGGGTGCGCACCGTCACTCCGGCGAACGCGGAGACCTGTCCCACGGAGTAGCTCACTTCCGCTCCTTCTCTCGGTACGGCTCCACGGTGGGCCCTCACGCCACGTGAGGTGCAAGGCCGTTTCCCTCGGGCCTTTCCTCGGGATGTTGTGTCTGTTACGTCCGTTTATCGTGAGCGCGTGTCCCAGGAGACCGCGCAGCAGGCGCCCACCGCCCCGGCGACACCGGCCCGCGCTCTGCTGCCGCTGATCCTGCCCGCCCTGGCCGTGGGCGTGGTGGCCGCCCTGCTCTACCTCGGGGTGAGCACGGCCGCCGAGAAGCTCCAGAACGTCCTGTGGAACACCCTGCCCGGCGCGCTCGGCATCGGCGACTACTCGGTGCTGTGGATGTTCGTCATGCTCACCGCGACCGGCGTAGCGGTAGGACTCGTGGTGTGGCTGGCGCCCGGACACGCGGGTCCCGACCCGGCGACGACGGGACTGAACGCGCCCACGCTGCCGCCCCTGGTCCTGCCGGGCCTGCTGCTTGCGGCCGCGCTGATGCTCGCGGGCGGCCCGAGCCTCGGTCCGGAGAACCCGATCATCTCCGTGAACGTCGGTCTTGCGGTGTGGCTGGGCACCCGGTTCGTCCCCGGCACTCCGGACGGGCTGTGGCCGGTGCTGGCGGAGGCGGCCACTATCGGCGCCCTGTTCGGGACGCCGGTGGCGGCGGCGCTGGTGATGTCCGAGGCGCTGGCCGGGCGGCCGCTCAAGGGCCATCTGTGGGACAACGTCTTCGCGCCCCTGGCCGCCGGTGCCGCGGGTGCGATGACGACCAACCTGGTGGCCCATCCGACCTTCGACCTCGACCTGCCCCCGCCGGGCCACCCGGACTGGCGCGCCCTGGTGGCGGCGGTCGTCGTCGCGGTGGCCGGTACGCTGCTCGGGATGCTCGGCGTGCACGCCTTCCCGCACGTGCACGGCCTCTTCCAGCGGCTACGGCACCCGATGCTGATGCTTCCGGCGGGCGGCGTCGTGCTGGGTGCGCTGGGCACGCTGGGTGGCCATCTGACGCTCTTCAAAGGACTGACCGAGGTGGCGGACCTGGCGCGCGATCCCGACGGCTGGTCGGCCGGTCAGTTCGCCGTGATGGCGGTGGTGAAGCTGGCCGCGCTCATCGTCGCGGCGTCCTGCGGCTTCCGGGGCGGGCGGATCTTCCCAGCGGTGTTCATCGGCTCCGCCCTCGGTCTTTGCGCCCACGCCCTGGTGCCTGGCGTGCATCCGGCGGTGGGCGTGTCCGCGGGTGTGCTGGGCATGCTCCTGGCGATCACCCGGCAGGGCTGGCTGAGCCTGTTCACCGCCGCCATACTCGTCGCCTCGCCGACGATGCTGGCCTTGTTGTGCATCGCCTCGCTGCCGGCCTGGCTGCTGGTGACGGGGCGGCCGCAGATGCAGCTTCGGGCGGACGGGTCGGCGGTCCGCTGACCCGTCCCGCTGCCCTCAACCCCCTAGCAGGAAGCATGTCATGCCACTTCACAAAGGTCCCGAGAAACACGACGAACGCCCCGTGTCCGTCAACCCGTTCTACGGGGAGGCGAATCCGGTCGGCGGCATGACCGAGGCACCGCCCAAGCACCGGCTCCAGGACAGCCCTATGACGCCCACGACGGCGTACCAGGTCGTGCACGACGAACTGATGCTGGACGGCAACTCCCGGCTCAACCTGGCCACGTTCGTCACCACCTGGATGGAGCCGCAGGCCGGCGTGCTGATGTCCGAGTGCCAGGACAAGAACATGATCGACAAGGACGAGTACCCGCGCACGGCCGAGCTGGAGCGACGCTGCGTGGCGATGCTCGCCGACCTGTGGAACGCGCCGGACCCGTCGACCGCCGTGGGCTGTTCGACGTCCGGCTCCAGCGAGGCGTGCATGCTCGCCGGGATGGCGCTCAAGCGGCGCTGGATGCAGCGCAACGCCGACCGCTACCCGTCGAGCGGCATCCGCCCCAACCTCGTCATGGGCGTCAACGTCCAGGTCTGCTGGGACAAGTTCTGCAACTTCTGGGAGATCGAGGCCCGCCAGGTCCCCATGGAGGGCGACCGGTACCACATCGACCCACAGGCGGCGGCCGAGCTGTGCGACGAGAACACCATCGGCGTCGTCGGCATCCTCGGCTCCACCTTCGACGGGTCGTACGAGCCGATCGCCGAACTGTGCGCGGCCCTGGACGACCTCCAGGAGCGCACCGGCCTGGACATCCCGGTGCACGTGGACGCCGCGTCCGGCGGCATGATCGCGCCCTTCCTCGACGAGGACCTGGTGTGGGACTTCCGGCTGCCGCGTGTGGCCTCGATCAACACCTCCGGCCACAAGTACGGCCTCGTCTACCCGGGCGTCGGCTGGGCGCTGTGGCGGGACAAGGAAGCACTGCCCGAGGAACTGGTCTTCCGCGTCAACTATCTCGGCGGCGACATGCCGACCTTCGCGCTCAACTTCTCCCGGCCAGGGGCCCAGGTCGTCGCGCAGTACTACACGTTCCTACGGCTCGGACGCGAGGGCTACCGGGCTGTGCAGCAGTCCACACGGGACGTGGCGGGCCATCTCGCCGGGCGGATCGAGGCGCTCGGCGACTTCCGGCTCCTGACCCGGGGCGACCAGCTGCCGGTGTTCGCCTTCACCACCGCCCCGGACGTGACGTCGTACGACGTCTTCGACCTCTCCCGCCGCCTGCGCGAGAGCGGTTGGCTGGTTCCGGCGTACACCTTCCCGCCCAACCGGGAGGACCTGTCGGTGCTGCGGGTGGTGTGCCGCAACGGCTTCTCCGCCGACCTGGCGGAACTGTTCATCGAGGACGTGAGCCGCCTGATCCCCGAACTGCACCGCCAGCCGCACCCGTTGACCCGGGACAAGCAGGCGGCGACCGGGTTCCATCACTGAGAGAGGTCTTCTTCGGTGCGTGCCTTCTTCGGTGTATGCGAGGGGCATCAGCCCCAGGACGTCCCCTGCTCCTCCGCCACCAGCTCGAAGGCCGTCCTGCCGTCCAGGGACTCGCGGATGATGTCGGCGTGGCCGGCGTGGCGGGCCGTCTCGCGGATGAGGTGGAGCATCAGCCAGCGCATGGAGACGGCCTCGTCCGGCGGGAACCACGGGTCGTTGGGGAGCGGGAAGGAGTCGTCCAGGCTGGGGACGGCGCGGATGAACTCCTCCGTTTCCGCCGCCACCTTCTCCCAGTACGCCAGTTGCCCGGCCGCGGTCTCGCCGTCGGCCAGGGCGAAGCACTCGTGCCAGTTCGACTCGTCCCGCTTGACCGCCGGCGGCTCCTGCTTGGCGCGGGCCACCCAGCCCTGCTCGACCTCGGCGACGTGCTTGACCAGCCCGCCCAGGGACAACTCGCTGGCGCTGGGACGGCTCGCGGCCTGCTCCTCCGTCAGCCCCAGCAGCGCCCGGCGGATGCCGCCGCGCTGTTCGGCGAGGAAGGAGATCAGCGCCCCGCGCTCGTCGCCCTGCGCCTCTGCTCGCACGTGAGTGACCATGACCGCCGCCTTTCGTCGGAGTCGGGGGCTTTCCCTCGACACCGACGAAGCTACGGGCCCTTGCGGTCAGGTTCGGTCCGCAAGGGCCCGCGAGTCGGCCCGGAAACTTCTAGAAGGGGAACTGGCTCCGCCCGTGCTGCACCGAGATCCACTTCTGGGTGGTGAAGGCCTCCAGGGTCGTCTCGCCGTTCAGGCGGCCGATCCCGGAGTTCTTCTCGCCGCCGAAGGGGACGAGCGGCTCGTCGTGGACGGTGCCGTCGTTCACGTGGAACATGCCGGTGTCGACCTGCTTGGCGAAGGCCACGCCCCGCTCGATGTCGCCCGTGTGCACGGCGCCGCTCAGGCCGTACGGGGTGTCGTTGACGATCCGCAGGGCATCCTGTTCGCCGTCGAACGGGATAAGGAAGGCGACAGGACCGAAGACCTCCTGGCGGAGCAGGGCGGAGTCGGCGGGGACGTCCGTGAGGACCGACGGCTCGACCAGGTTGTCCGTGGTGCTGCCGTGCAGCAGCGCCGTGGCACCCTCGGCGATGGCCTGCTCGACGACGCCGGAAACGGCGTTCGCCTGGGCCGTGTTGATCACCGGGCCGATGACGGTCTGCGGGTCGCTCGGGTCGCCGACCTTGAGCGAACTCACCTTGGCGACGAACTTCTCCGTGAACTCGTCCGCGATCGAGCGGTCGACGAGCACCCGGTTCGCGGCCATGCAGACCTGGCCCTGATGGACGTACCGGCTGAAGACGGCCGCGTCGACCGCGTAGTCGAGGTCGGCGTCGTCGAGGACCACGATCGCGCTGTTGCCGCCCAGTTCGAGGACCGAGCGCTTGAACTGCGCGGCGCAGACCGTGGCGACGTGCCGGCCGACCTTGTCGGAGCCGGTGAAGGAGATGACCTTGGGCACCGGGTGCTCGATGAAGGCGTCGCCGATCTCGGCGATGTCCGTGACGACGACGTTGAGGAGACCCTTGGGCAGCCCCGCGTCCTCGAAGATCTTCGCGATCAGCGTGCCACCGGTGATCGGGGTGTTCTGGTGCGGCTTGAGGACCACGCCGTTGCCGAGGGCGAGCGCCGGGGCGACGGACTTCAGCGAGAGCAGGAAGGGGAAGTTGAAAGGGCTGATCACGCCGACGACGCCGACCGGGACGCGGTAGAGGCGGTTCTCCTTGCCGTCGATCGGCGAGGGGATGATCCTGCCCTCGGGGCGCAGCGCCAGATGGATCGACTCGCGCAGGAACTCCTTGGCGAGGTGCAGTTCGAAGCCGGCCTTGAGGTGAGTGCCGCCGAGCTCCGCGATGATGACCTCGGTGATCTCCTTCTCGCGCTCCTCGACGAGGCGCAGCGCCTTCTCGAAAACGACGCGGCGGGCGTAGGAGTTGGTCGCGGCCCATTCCTTCTGGGCACGGGCGGCCGCCTGGTAGGCCTGATCCACCTCGTCGACCGCGGCTATGGTGATCGAGGCCAGCTTCTCGCCGTCGTACGGATTGAAGTTGATGATGTCCCAGGAGCCGGTGCCCGGGCGCCACTCACCGTCGATGTACTGCTTGGCCAGGTCGGTGAAGTAGGACGACATGTGATCCCTCGATCCCCTGCTGCCGATGCGGTCGAAGCAGTCGGAGTGCGATCAACTTCCGATCACTTCTTCTCAACTATCCACTCGCTGATCACGCGTCATCCTACGTGCGGATCATGTGAGTTGGGTCATCGCGACGGGGATCGGGCGGGGATCGAGGGTATTCCCTACGACAGCTGCAACAGCCCGCGCAGCAGGTCACGGCTCTCGTCCGGACCGGGGCTGTCCTGCTGGAGCTCCTTGAGGGCCTGTTCGTACTGGGCGACGTCCTCGTGTTTGTCCAGATACAGCGCACTGGTGAGCTGCTCCAGATACACGACGTCGGACAGATCGGACTCCGGGAAGCTGAGGATGGTGAAGGCGCCGCTCTCGCCGGAGTGGCCGCCGAGGCTGAACGGCATGATCTGCAGCCGTACATTGGGCCGCTCGGAGAACTCGATCAGATGCTGGTACTGGCCGCGCATCACCTCGCGGTCGCCGTACGGCCGGCGCAGCGCGGCCTCGTCCAGGACGATGTGGACGTCGGGGGCGTTCTCGGAGACCACGTACTTCTGCCGCTCCAGGCGCAGGGCCACACGCCGCTCGACGTCGGCCACACTCGCGCCCTTCATCCCGCGCCGGACGACCGCGCGGGCGTACTCCTCCGTCTGGAGCAGGCCGTGCACGAACTGCACCTCGTACGCCCGGATCAGCGAGGCGGCGCCCTCCAGGCCCACATAGGTGGGGAACCAGCTGGGCAGCACGTCGGAATAGCTGTGCCACCAGCCGGTCACGTTGGCCTCCCGGGCCAGTGACAGCAGCGACTCACGCTCCATGTCGTCCATGATTCCGTACAGCGTCAACAGGTCTTCTACGTCCCGTGTCTTGAAGCTCACCCGGCCCAACTCCATGCGGCTGATCTTCGACTCCGAGGCACGGATCGAGTACCCCGCAGACTCGCGCGTGATGCCGCGCGACTCACGCAGCCGCCTGAGTTGCGAGCCGAGCAGCATGCGTCGCACCACCGATCCAGGCTCTCCCGCGCTCACGTTCGCCAGCCTCCCCAACCGTCTTCAGGGCCCGCAGTCTGCCACTAAAACACTTCGAGCAGTACTCGTCCGGTTACGGAAACGGAAAGACGCCAAAGTTTACGCGCAGGAAGAAGCAAGACCTAGGTGAGCCAAGTGCAAGAGGTTGGCGGAAAAAATGGCCAACAAGTGGTACGGGAGGGCTCAATTCGGTCTCGTGCACGTGCATCTGCCCTTGCATCTGCTGTGCGCATCCGAAACCATGGTCCCGCGCCACCGCTGCATCGCAACGACCGCGAATTCCCGGGAGTGCCTCGCATGGGGACGAATGGATCGACCATGCTCGAGCCGTTACGGCAGGGCCTTCCGCCGCTGGATCCCGCGGCCGTGTCCAACGCCGCCTCCTGTGCCCTCCCCGCCCGCTACGAAGCGGTGCGCGAGGCCCGGCTGTTCACCCGCAGAACGCTGGACCAGTGGGACGTCGGCGACCGCTTCGACGACATCTGCCTGGTCGTCTCCGAACTGGTCACCAACGCCCTGCGGCACGCGCTCCCGGGCGACGCCGGCACTACGGCGGACCAGTCCCCGGCCGTGCGGCTGCACCTGATGCGCTGGACCGAGCGGCTGGTGTGCGCGGTGCGCGACCCGAGCCACGAGACGCCGGTGCCCCGCGACTCCGAGGACTACTCGGCGGAGTCGGGGCGCGGGCTGTTCCTCGTGGACTCGTTCAGCGACAGCTGGGGGTGGCATCCGCTCGCGGGCACTCTGGGCGGCAAGGTGGTCTGGGCGTTGTTCCGGCTCGAGTCGGTGGACTGACGACACGCGGCATCTTTCGATGCCGCGTGTCTACGCGCGTTCCCTTTGGTTCGTGATCGGCTCGGTGCGCGGTCAGCCCGCTATGAGGTGGTCGAACTCGCCGTCCTTGACGCCGAGGAGCATCGCCTCGATCTCCGCGCGCGTGTAGACGAGTGCGGGACCGTCCGGGAAGCGCGAGTTGCGCACGGCCACGTCGCCGCCCGGGAGGCGGGCGAACTCGACGCAGGATCCCTGTGAATTGCTGTGCCTGCTCTTCTGCCAGGCCACTCCGTCCAGCTGCGTGGCAGCCATGCCGTTGTACACGTACACGCCGTCAACGTCGCGGTCCACAGGTCGCTCCCCGGTGGTGCACTGGCTGATGTGGCCATGGATGCTGTAGTCAACTGATCCGGATCATAACCTTGTTCACGTGCAGATGCATGGGCAGATGCACGTGCACGCGGGGTGGTCCTCCGGTTACAGCTTTGGCGACTCTTTTACCGAAGCCGCTCCAGCGTGTGCCCCAGAGCTCGCAGGACATGCGAGCGCCAGCCCCCGTCCATGATCTTCCGCGCCATCATCTGTGCGGGGTCGTCCGGATCGAACCCCTCGTGTACTAGGAACAGACGCGTACCGCGCCCTTCCTGTTCCAGTGTCCACGTGATGGTCCAGTCCGCGGGATTGTCCGGATCCGCATCCGACCACCGGACGGACAGCATCCGCTGCACGTCGTAGGCGAGAACCTGCACGTCGACGGCGCCGGAGAAGCGGGAATTGGGACGCGGGAGGGAGGTCATCCGGTACCGGTGCCCGACTTCGAGGCGGAAGTCCTCCGAGCCCTGCATCTGCCACTGCACGAGCAGATCGGGCTCGGTGAGGGCGCGCCAGACCTTGGCGGGCGGGTGGGGGAGGTACTGGTCGACGCGGACGGTGGTGAGGTCGTCGGCGTCGGGTTCCACGGGGAGTTGGGGCTCGTCGTTCATGTGCGGCCATCGTCGGGCATGCGGTCGAGCAGCGCGCCGAGGCCCTTCAGGCGGTCGCGCCAGAATCGCTCGTACGGATGGAGCCAGTCCTGCAGGTCGGCGAACGGGGCCGCCTCCAGGCGGTAGATGCGCTGTCGGCCGGAGCGCTGCTCGGAGACGAGGCCGGCCTCCCGGAGCACCTTGAGGTGTTCCGAGAGGCTGGGGCGGCGTATGTCGAAGTGGTCGGCCAGGGCCTGGACGGGCTGCGGCCCCTCCTCGCGCAGCAGCCGCAGCACCTCGCGCCGGATGGCGTTGGCGAGCGCGGCGAAGACGAGGTCCTCCTCGGCCGCGCGGGCCCCGGTCGTGGTCATGCGCCCCTGCTTCCTGTCGCCTACCGCTGCGCCTCCGTGAGCAGCATCAGACCGTTGCCGTCCGGGTCCCGGAAGGAGGCCATCCGGCCCCACGGGAGCTCGTCCGGGCCCTGCACGGCGGTACCCGCCTCGGCGAGGCGCGCACAGTCGGCGTCGACATCGGTCGTCACCAACATGATCCCCCGGGTCGAGCCCGGCTCGAAATCACCCATGCCCGGGCCGGAGAGCGTGAACACGGTCTGCGCACCCTTGGGTGCGACCTGGAGCCACCGCCCCTGGGGCAGGTCCAGGTCGGCGGTGACCTCGAAGCCGAGCACGTCCGTGTAGAAGCGCAGGGCGCGGTCCTGGTCGGTGACGGGGAGTGTGACGAAGGAGGCGTGAGTGATGGTCATGGGGACGAGAATAGGTAGGAGATTCCCTACGCGTCAAACTTGGGGAATCTCCTAACTGTGAAGCCCGGTCAAGGCACACACCGGATCCCTGCCCGGCGTACACACGTCCTGCTGGTGGGTCCCTGGTAGCTTGCTGCGGTCGTTCCGGCAGACGGGCGGCCGACCGGCTAGAGCTTGGGGGCTTCCAGTGACTTCGGCGAGTACGAGGGTGACGAGGACGCGGATCGCGGCCGTGGCCGCGGGACTTGCGGGCGTGGTCGCGCTGACCGCGTGCAGCGGCGGCGGTGACTCCAAGGACGACTCCTCGCCCGCTCCGAGCGGCTCGGCGGCCTCGACCGCGGGCACGGGCGGCACGACCGCCACGTCCGACGCGCTGCAGGGCAGCTGGCTCGCCACGACCGACGGCAAGGCCGTGGCGCTGGTGATCACCGACAAGCAGGCCGGGCTCTTCGCGACCGGCGGGTCCGTGTGCAACGGGGCCGCGGGCAAGGAGGCCGGCATGCAAATGATCCATCTGACCTGCACCGACGGCAGCAAGGACCGGGCCACCGGGATGGTCGACTCCATCGACAGGACCACGATGAAGGTGACCTGGTCCGGCAAGCTCGGCACGGAGACCTACACCAAGGCCGAGGGCGGGCAACTGCCGTCGGGGCTGCCCACGGCGAGCCTCGGGTCGTGACCGGGGTCTGCCTCGGGTCGTAACCCGGGTGCGCGTCGGGTCGTAACCGGAGGGGCGCGCGAGCGGGCGTCGGGGTGAGGCGTGATGATGCTGGGACACCGTCACGACCTCGACAGGGACCCACACATGCGCGCCATTCCGCTCACCGTCACCGCCGTCGCCGCCGCCCTCCTCCTGACCGCCTGCAACGACGGCGGCAACAGCGCCAAGGGCAAGGACAGCTCGGCCTGCAAGGTGGGCGACGTGTCCGTACAGATCGGGTCCGCGAGTGTGGCCCCGGCCGCCGGCGACACGGGCGAGGTGCCCGTCAGCATCACCAACCAGAGCGCGCCCTGCACGCTGTCCGGCTTCGCCGCCGTGCGCTTGAAGGCGGACGGCACCACGGTCTCCGTACCGGCGCTGGAGGGCGCGAAGGCACAGAAGCTGAAGCTCACCAAGGGCGACTCGGCGTCCTTCACCATCAGCTATGTGCGTGGCGAGGCGGGCGGCGGGTCGAGCATCGAGGCCAAGACCGTCGAGGTCGCCCTGGGCGGTGGCGCCACGCAGAGCTTCCCGTGGTCGTACGGCCCACTCGCGGTCAAGGGCGGCGCCGACTCCCCGAATGCCTCCGTCAGCGCCTACCAGCAGGCCGGCGACTGAGTCCCGGTCTCACTCGAGCCGTGGGCGGGCTCTGACCTGGGCCCGGTCCGCCGCGCGGGCGCCCTCCGTCCAGCCCGCTTCGTCGCTCACCCCGCGCAGACGGGTCGTGGTGGTCTGCGGGAACATCCGCTCCATGCGGCCGGTGACGGCTATTTCGCGGGTGGCCAGGACCGGGAGCAGGTCCTGGGTCACCTGGGTCTCGGCGGCGGCCGCGAGCCGGTCGCCGACGCGGTGGGCGTAAGCCGCGAGGAAGGACTGCCGGAAGGTCTTGGTCCGCTTGCGCCCGCCCGCTCTCTGGGCCGCCTCCGCCTTCGTCATCGCGTGCGTGGCCTGCACGAGGAGCGAGGTGTAGAGGAGCTCGACCGCCTCCAGGTCGGCCTCGAAACCGACGACCGTGGAGAAGGCGAGCGCCTCGTTCCACACCGCACGACAGTGGTTCGCCGTGGCGACCGCGTCCAGGAGCACCGCCTTGGCCTGCTCGTACGGCGGCTCGACCCCGATCCGGCAGGCGCCGGGCGCGTCCGGCGCGGGCGCCTCGGCAGCGAGCAGCGCCTCGTCGATGCTGTGCCGGGCCATCAGCTCCTGCGCCTTGGCGCTCAGCGCCTCCGCCTCCTCCGGAAATCCGGTCGCCTCCGCCTTGGCGAGCAGGGCGCGGATGCGGGTGAGCATGCGGGAGGCGGCGGGCCGGTGCTCCCGCCGGGGTTCGTCGAGGGGTTCGAGGGAGGGCAGGCGCAGCAGCAGCCGGTACAGCTCCAGGACGGCACCCGCGTGCGTGAAGCGGTCGGCCGCGCGCGCGGGAGCGGCCGGCAGGGCGTCGAGCTGATCGGTCCAGCGGCGGCCACGGGGACGGTCGTCCGGCGCCTGCGCGCGGATCAGCTCCGCCGCCAGGCGCACATGTACGTCGTCCAGCTCGCGCCGCACGAGCCGTACGACGTCGGCGGGCTGCCAGCCGCGCCGCCAGGCCGCCGCCACGAACTCCGCACCCCGGCGCGCTAGTTCCGCGTCCGCGCCTGGGTCGGCCGCGAGGAGGGACGCGCCCGTGTCGAGGCCGGAATCCGTGTCGTCGTACAGGGCGGCCTGAAAGGCTCGCTCCACGGCGCTGGTCGTACTGCTGCTCACCCGTCGATCGTGCCATGCGCCACCGACAGGCGGCCGCGCCCGTCCACACCCTGTGGAAAAGCTTCCCGGCTCGCGCACCCGGTCGCCGCGGCACTCGGGCTGTCCGCGCTGTTCCTGACGCTGCCGACGCTCTACCACGTGCTGCGCTGGGCGAGCGCGGCCTATCTGCTGTACCTGGAATACAAGGCGTTCCGCAGCGGTGACGGGCCGGCGGTCGACGCGGATGCGGCGGGCCTTCTGGCGGGGAGCGGTCGCGAATCTGCTCAACCCCGAGGTGATCCTCTTCAACGTCTCGGGCTGCTCTCCGGCAGGCTCGCCGCGCTGCTGCGGCGCAGCCGCCGGGTGGCGCGGGGGCTCGACTACTTCAGCGGGACGGTGTTCGCGGGGCCGGCGGTACAGCTGGCGGCGGCGTCGAGGTAGGGCGGACCAACTGTCAACTTCTGGTTGACGCGTCGGGGCTGTCAACCTACGGTTGACACATGACGACACAACCCGGCGGCCCGGTGTCCATCCGTCTCGACGACCTCATCGCGGCCATCAAGAAGGTCCACCCGGAACCCCTCGACCAACTCCAGGACGCGGTGATCGCCGCCGACCACCTGGGCGACGTGGCCGACCACCTCATCGGCCACTTCGTCGACCAGGCGCGGCGCTCGGGCGCGTCCTGGACCGAGATCGGCAAGAGCATGGGCGTCACCCGGCAGGCGGCGCAGAAGCGCTTCGTGCCGAAGGAGTCGGTCGACCTCGACCCGAACCAGGGCTTCAGCCGCTACACCGACCGCGCCCGCAGCGTGGTCGTGGCCGCGCACAGCCGGGCGAGGGCCGCTCGCGCCACCGAGGGCCTGCCCGAGCACCTCGTCCTCGGCCTGCTCGCGGAACCGGAGGGCCTCGCCGCGAAGGCGATCACCGCACAGGGCGTCTCCCCGGAGGCCGTCGAGGCGGCCGCGACCGCCGCACTTCCGCCGGCCGCCGAGGACGCGCCCGAGCTCGTGCCGTACGGCCCGGACGCCAAGAAGGTCCTGGAACTCACCTTCCGCGAGGCGCTCCGCCTCGGCCACAACTACATCGGCACCGAGCACATCCTGCTGGCCCTGCTGGAGCACGAGAACGGCGAGGGCGTGCTGAGCGGCCTCGGCATCGGCAAGACCGAGACCGAGCGGTACGTCGCACAGACCCTGAAGGACCTGGTCGAGCAGCGGCGGCAGTTGGGTGAGCCGGGCCTGCCAGGTCACCCGGGCCTGTCGGAGGAGTGAAAGCGCAGGTCAGCGACCCAGGGCGGCTTCGCCGCCCGCCGTGGGGCGGGTAAATGGGCACGACGAACGCCCCGTAGCCCTTGATCAACACCGCGCCGCGGGGTGGCAACGTAGGAGGCGAGGTCAGCTACCTGCGGTTTTGCCCACGCCGGTTCGTATTTACGCGTCAGAGCTCGTTGTCAGACCCGCGTGCCAGACTCGCGAGCATGACCGACCGGTGGGCGCTCGCTCCAGCCGAGGACGGTGGCGTGGACGTCGCCCCCCTCGGCCCGGACGGGCTGCCCGTCGCGCCGGTGCGGCGGGAGCCCGATCTCGCCGCAGCGGTGCGGGACCGTCCGGAGGTGACGCGATGGGTGTGGCGGTCGACCCCCGAGATCTATCCCCGTCTGCTCGCCACGGGGGTGCGAGTGGAGCGGTGCTACGACGTCGAGGACGCCGAGACACTCCTGCTGGGCCACGAGGGGCGGTACGGCGAACCACGCTCGGCCGCCGCCGCCCTGGCCCGGCTGCGTGGTGGTCCCGTACCACCCGATCCACCGCTGCGTGCCGCCGAACCGGGCGCGCAGTCCCCGCTGTTCGAGCCGCAGACCGCCCGGCTGCCGCTGGACGACCTGATCGCGGTCTACGCCGAGCAGTTGCGGCGACACGACCGGACCGCGCACCCGGACCGGATGCGGCTGCTGACGGCCGCCGAGTCGGCCGGGATGCTGGTGGCCGCCGAGATGAACCACGCGGGACTGCCCTGGAGCGCGGACGTGCACCGCGAGGTGCTGCGCGAACTGCTGGGCGAGCGGTATGCGGGCGGCGGCGAGCCGCGTCGCCTCGCCGAGCTGGCGGACGAGGTGTCGGCCGCGTTCGGGCGGCGGGTGCGGCCCGATCTGCCGGCCGACGTGGTCAAGGCCTTCGCGCAGGCCGGGATCAAGGTGAAGTCCACCCGCCGCTGGGAGATCGAGTCCATCGACCACCCGGCGGTGAAGCCGCTGCTCGAGTACAAGAAGCTGTACCGGATCTGGGTGGCCCACGGCTGGTCCTGGCTGCAGGACTGGGTGCGGGAAGGGCGGTTCCGGCCGGAGTTCCTCGCGGGCGGGACGGTCACCGGGCGCTGGGTGACCAATGGCGGGGGCGCGCTGCAGATACCCAAGGTGATCCGGCGAGCCGTGGTCGCCGACCCCGGCTGGCGGCTGGTGGTGGCCGACGCCGACCAGATGGAGCCGCGCGTCCTGGCGGCGATCTCCCGCGACCCGGGTCTGATGGAGGTGGCCGGCCGCGAGAGCGACCTGTACCAGTCCGTCTCCGACCACGCCTTCTCCGGCGACCGCGCGCAGGCCAAGCTCGCCGTGCTCGGCGCGGTCTACGGGCAGACCTCCGGCGACGGCCTGAAGAACCTCGCTGCGCTCAGACGCCGCTTCCCCAAGGCGGTGGCGTACGTCGACGAGGCGGCGCGGGCCGGTGAGGAGGGGCGGCTGGTGCGAACCTGGCTGGGGCGGACGTGTCCGCCTGCGGCCGGGGCGGGCGACGACGCGGCGGAGGAGGCGGGCCTTCCGCAGGACGACGGGGGCGAGCCGTCGTCGGTCGACGGCTGGGTGCCGGGATACGCCTCCACCAACGCCCGTGCCCGCGGCCGCTTCGCCCGCAACTTCGTCGTCCAGGGCAGCGCCGCGGACTGGGCCCTGCTGATGCTCGCGGCACTGCGGCGGACCTGCGCGGAGACGGCGGCCGAGCTGGTCTTCTTCCAGCACGACGAGGTGATCGTCCACTGTCCGAAGGAGGAGGCCGACACGATCGTGGCCGCGATCCGGGAGGCGGCCGACCTGGCGGGTCGGCTGACGTTCGGTCAGACGCCGGTGCGTTTCCCGTTCACGACAGCGGTGGTGGAGTGCTATGCCGACGCGAAGTGAGCCGCGACCGGCGGTCGTTCAGCCGGTGACGGACGAGCGGGCCGTGGAGAGGAGCTCCGTCAGTTCGGCGACGACCTCGGTCTCGTCCGTGCCGTCGAGTGCCGTGAGTGCCGTGCGCCAGACGTCGTACGCCTCCGCCTCACGACCGCGCTCGCGCAGCAGGAGACCGTGCTGGTGGCGGGCGAGACCGCCCATGTAACGGTCGGCGCGGACATCCGCACGGCTCAGCAGTTCCGCGCACTCACGGCCGGCGCGTTCGGTGTGCCCCAACTGCCGCAGCGCGCGGACGAGCCCGAGCCGGGTCTGGGACTCGCCGTGCCAGTCGCCGTGGGCGCCCAGGATGTTCAGGCTCTCCTCGAAGTGCTGTGCGGCGGCGCCCGGTTCGCCGAGGGTGAGATGGGCGTAGCCGATGTTGCAGTGCGCCGAGTGCCGCACGATCACGGCGCCGATCTCGTCCCCGATGGCGAGCGAGCGCCGGTGCTGCTCGATCGCGGCCCGGGCGTCGGTGTGCTCGTACAGGTTGCCCAGATGGCTGTGGGTGACGGCCTCGCCGTAGAGGTCGTTCAACTGCCGTGAGTACTCCAGGCTTTGGCGCAGCGCCGCCTCGGACTCGGCGTACCGGCCGAGTCCTTCGAGCAGCAGCCCCCGGTTGTTGAGGCAGCGCCGGATCCAGGAGACGACGCCGAGCCGCCGCCAGAGGGCCAGCGCCTGGTCGTTGAGGGCGAGGGCGTCGCTCTGACGGCCGCCGAGGAAGTGCATCCGGGCGAGATCGCCCAGCGCGTACGCCTCGGCCGCCTCGTCACCCAGCCGCCGCGCCGCGCCGAGGGCGGCCCGGCCGAGCACCTCCATCTCGGCCACCCGGCCGCTGCGCTGGAGGTACGGGAAGAGGAGGCGGACGAGGGTGGAGACGTAGGCGACCCGCCTATCGTCGGGCGCGTCGGCGTTGCGCTCCACCAGCGCGAGGATGTTCTCCAACTCCGCGTCCCCCCAGGCGAAGGCTTGCTCGGGGCAGCGGAAGGAGGGGAGTTCGGCTACGTCGGTCTCGCGTTCCGGTGGCTGGGCGGCGGTCGGTTGGCGGCGGTCGTCCTGGTCCAGGCCCGGTTCGACCATGGCGGTGAGGGCGCGCTCGGATACGGCGGCGTACCAGCGGAGGGCGGTTAGGTCGGGGGTGGGGGCGGCGGCCGGGGTGGAGGTGGCTCTGGTGCGGTGGGGCGCGGGGTCGGCGTTGGAGCCGGTGGGGTCGGTCGCGGAGCCATGGGGCACGGGGCTGGCGTTGGAGCCGGTGGGGTCGGTCGCGGAGCCGTGAGGCACGGGGCTGGCGTTGGAGCCGGTGGGGTCGCTCGCGGAGCCGTGGGGCACGGGGGCGATGTCGGCTTCGGTGCCGTGGGGCGCGGGGCTTGCGGCGGCTTCGGTGCGGGCGGGCCCGGTGATGCCGTTTGCGGGGTCGGCGTCGGCCAGTTCGCGGGCGAAGTCGCGGACCAGGTCGTGGGGGGCGTAGCGGCCGTATGTCGTCTCCTCCAGGAGGGCCACGTCGACCAACCGGTCGAGGGCGGTCTCGGCGCGGCGCACGTCGGTGCCGGTGAGCCGGGCCATCAGGGGCGCGCCGTAGGTGGGGAGGTCGAGCGCGCCGATGCCGCGCAGGGCCAGGGCCGCGTCCCGGTCGGCCTCGCAGTCGGCGGCGGCGAGCGCGTCATGGGCGACGGCCAGGGAGCGGCGGACGCTGAGGTCGTCGTACTCCAAGTGCCGCAACCTGCCACCGGTGGCAGCCAGTTGACCGGCCAGCACGTCCGGGGTGAGGGCGCGGCGGGCCGCGAGCCGGGCGGCGACCACTCGCAGGGCGAGCGGCAGCCGACCGGTGAGTTCGACGAGCGGGTGCCCGGCGTCGAGCCCAGCGCGCCCGCTCACCGCGCGCAGCAGTGCCGCGCTGTCCTCACCGGTCAGGGGGCCGAGCGGAAAGCGGCGGGCCCCGTCGAGCGCGGTCAGCGGCGAACGGCTGGTGACGATCACGGCGCATCCGGCGCCGGCCGGCAGCAGCGGCCGTACCTGGGCGGCGTGCGCGGCGTCGTCCAGCACCATCAGCGTGCGGGTCGGCGCGAGCAGGGAGCGCAGCAACGCGGCTGCCGCGTCGGGGTGTTCGGGGATGCCGCGCGGGTCGGCGCCCAGGTCGCGAAGCAGGGCGGCGAGCGCCTGGGCGGGGACGAGGGGGGACATGCCGGGGGTGGCGCCGTGCAGGTTGACGTAGAGCTGACCGTCGGGGAAACGTTCCCGCAGTTCATGTGCCGCGTGCAGAGCGAGGGCACTCTTGCCCACGCCCGCCATGCCGGTGATGACCGCGACGGTGGGGCTCCGCAGGGCGACGAGGGTCCGCTGCAGGTCACGGAGTTCGGCGGCTCGGCCGGTGAAGTAAGCGGGAGATGGGGGGAGTTGGGCGGGGGTGGTCGCGGGTGGCTCAGGTGGGGCGTTCTCGCCGTCGGCGGCTGCGGGTCGTGCGCCCGGGGCCGGCTCGTGCGGCGCCGCTCCCCCGTCGCCCGGGGTCGTTGCGGCACGGCTGTCCGCTCCTCGCAGCACCTCGAGGTGGGCCTCGCTCACCGCGGGGCCCGGCTCGATGCCGAGTTCGTCGATCAGGCGGGAGCGCAGGTCGCGGTGGACGGCCAGGGCCTCGGCCTGGCGGCCGGTGCGGTGGAGGGCGAGCATCAGCTGGCGGTGGTACGCCTCGCGCAGCGGATACGCGGCGACCAGGGCCGCCAGCTCCGGTACGAGACCGGCGAGCCGTGTCCCGCCGAGGGCCAGCTCGGCGTCGTACCGCCACTCGAACAGAAGCAGCCGCGCCTCCTCCAGGCGCTGCACGAAGGCGTATCCGCCGAAGTCGGCGGGGAGCCCGCTCAGCGGGGTGCCGCGCCACAGCGCGTGCGCCGCCGCACAGGCACGCAGAACGCCGGCCCAGTCGCCGCGGGCGTGCGCGGCGCGCGCCTCGGCGACCTGGGAATCGAACACGTGCACGTCGAGCTCGCCGTCGTCGACCCGCAGCAGATACCCGGGGGCCACGGCCCTGAGCCGCTCCGGGTCGTCGAGGAGCCGGCGCAGCCGCGTGACGTGGTTGTGCAGCGAGGCCTGCGCGGACGCCGGCGGCCCCCCGCCCCACAGCGCGTCCTTGAGCGACTCGACCGGGACGACCCGGCCGGCCTCGAGAAGCAGGGCGGCGAACAGCGCCCGCACCTTGGGACTCCCGATCGTCCGGAACGCGAGCGGACTGGGGTCGAGGGAGGCGTCGTACGAACTGGGGTCGCGGGAGGCGTGGTCCAAGCTGGGATCACTGGAGGTGTCGTACGAAATCCCGTACGGCGGCCGGTCGTACAGAACGGGCGGTCCGAGCAGCCCGAACCGCAGACCGCACCACCGCATCACACAACCCACTGCCTTCCCGCGCCGCCGCCCGCGACCACGCTCCACGGCGGGCGGGCGCCCGCCGTCCTGTGGCGGATTTCCGCCCTGTCCACAACGGATTCCCGCCATCAGCCGACTACCGACAGGGGCCGCAATCCGCTGCAGTTCCGGCCTGCTCGGGTCCCCTCCCGTCGACTTCACGCCAACTGGTCCGCGACCTCGGGGATCACGTTGACCACATGTTAGCGATCCGTTGGCGGGCCCTGATGTGATCCATACATCGGATCCGGCCCCACGGCGCGCGCGCACGCCGCGCAACTCGGGGGAGTGACGCCGCAGGCCGGATCCGGGGACAGGAGAGGATCCCGTTCGGCGGAGGTGAACGACCGGGATCCTCGTCCCTTCCGTCCGGGGCCTCGGGCCGACCCGTGCCTCAGATGACCGGCGGGCGCCCGAGCCGGGTCAGCCGCCACACCGTGCGCCAGCGCATGGGCCGCCGCTCACCGGCGGACTGGCGCATGCCTTCCACGAACCCGCCGAACCAGGCACGCAGGCCGCCCAGCGACCGGGTGCGTACGAGGGTAAGGAGCGTCCACACTCCGAGGTGGGCCGGGATCAGCGCGAGCGGCAGCCGGCGGCGGACCAGCCAGACGCGGTTGCGGGCGGTCACCCGGTAGTAGATGGCGTGCCGGGCGGGCGAGGTCTTGGGGTGCTGGAGCAGCAGTTCGGGCGCGTAGCGGATCTTCCACCCGGCGTCCGCGGCCCGCCACGCCAGATCCGTCTCCTCGTGCGCGAAGAAGAACTCGGCGGGCCAGTCCCCGGTCTGCGCGAGCATGGCCATGCTCAGGGCGTGTCCGCCGCCGAGAAAGGCGGTGACGTAACCGCCGCGCAGCGGATCGGAGTTGCCGATGCGGGGGATGTGCCGCTGCTGGGTCTCGCCGTTCTCGTCGGCGATACGGAAACCGACGATGCCGAGGCCCGGGTCGGCGGCGTACAGGTCCCGTACGCGCCGCAGCACATCGGGGTCGACGAGCAGCCCGTCGTCGTCCAGCTCGACGACGACATCGACGTCGCCGTACTCCCGCAGCCGGGCGAGGGCGACGTTACGGCCGCCGGGGCAGCCGAGGTTCTCGTCGACGTCGACGGTCGTGACCGCACCGGGCAGGGAGAGCCGCCGCGCGAACTCGGGCAGCCGGCACCCGTTGCCGACGATCACGATCCGGTCGGGGGCGAGATCCTGCTTGGCCACGGACTCCAGCAGGGCGTCGACCTCGGCGGGCCGGTTCCCCATGGTCACCACGGCGACGGCGATCCTCGGCTCCACCACGTCCCTCACCCCATCCGGCCGACGGCGGCGCCCGCGCCCCGAGCACGCGGTGCCCACCGTTCACCAAGATGTTGCCTCAGATCCGCCGATCGCCCAGACGCGGATTCACTTTGCCGCCCTTTTACTCCAGTTTTGGGCAGTATTTTCCCACCGCTCGCACAACGAGCGGTGACCGGACACACGGAAGACCGAGGCTGAGCACTCGTCCACCGGAACTCTCGGTGCTGTCGTTCAGTCGGCCCTGGGGGCTTCAGGGGGCGGCTTGGCGGCCGGTGCGGCAAGCGCGGAGTCCGGCCTGTTCACGGATCTCGCCGTGAACCCGGAAGCCCGTCAATCATCAGGCCGATGGTGAAGTCGAAGCGGTCGTGGACGGTTCCGGCGGTGAGCTCGGCGGCGTAGCGCTTGGTGTGGGGGAAGGTATCGGGCAGTGCGGCGAATCGGCGCAGTAGTTCGTCGCGGCTGACGACCCAGTTGTCATCACTGCGGCTGAGCCGTCTGTTCGCCAGGGAGACCTCGAGACTGTAGGCGTTGACGTAGAGCGACAGTGAGTCGATCGCCCAGGCGGCAGCCTGCGGGGCGATGCCCCCGGCGAGCAGGATGGCGAGCATTCCCTCGCTGACGCGCAGCGTGTCCAGATTGGACGGAGCGGCGGCGAAGGCCGCGTGGGAGATACCCGGGTAACGCAGATACTGGTCGCGCAGCTGGGTACAGACGCTGATGATCTGCTGCCGCCAGACAGCGGGGTCCGGCTCGGGCAGGTTGATCTTGGCGCACAGACGGCCGATGAGCAACTCGTCCAGGTCCTCTTTGTTGACCACGTGGGCGTAGAGCGACGACGGTCCCGTCTCCAGCGCACTGGCTACGCGCCGCATCGTCAGCGCTTCGTGTTCCCGCCCCAGCACCTGCGCAAGGCACTGACCCCGGTCGGCCCGCTGATGGGCCTGACCACGGTGGCCGGGCCCATCCTGGCCGGCTGGCTGCTCCACCTGGACCTGTTCGGCAGCCAGTGGCGCTCCATCTTCCTGATCAACGTGCCGTTCGGCATCATCGCCGCCGTGCTCGGCCGGCGTGTCCTGCCCCGCCGCGGCGGGGAGGACCCGGCCGCCCGCCTCGACCTCACCGGCGTCGGCCTGCTCACCGCGGCCTCGGCCCTGCTCATCATCCCGCTCATCCAGGGACGCGACCTCGGCTGGCCCGCCTGGACCTACGTCATGGTGGCCGCCGCAGTCGTCCTGCTCGCACTGTTCGTCCTCTCCCAACGGCACAGCAAGCACCCGGTCGTCACAGCGTCGCTGTTCCGCAAGCGCAGCTTCGTCGTCGGCCTGGTGATCGTGGCCGGGTTCTACGCATCACTCAGCGCGTTCGTCCTCGTCGTCAACCTGCTGCTGCAGCAGGGCATGCACTGGACGCCGCTGCACACAGGCCTCGCACTGATCCCCTGGGCCCTCGGCACCGCCGTCGCCGTCCTGCTCGCAGGCGCCGTGCTCGCCGAGAAGTTGGGACGCGCCAGCCTGCACCTGGGGCTGTCCATCGCCGTCATCGGCCTGTTGGCCCTGTGGTGGTCCATCGCCCACTGGGGCGCCGGCATCACCGTCTGGAAGCTGGCGCCCGCGCTGCTGTTCACCGGCTTCGGCTCCGGGCTGGTGTTCGTCCCGCTGGTCGATTTCATCATCGGCGATGCCACCACCGAAGAAGTCGGCACCGGCGCCGGCCTGCTCGACGCCGTCCAACAGTTCGCCGGCGCCATCGGCGTCGCCGCCCTCGGCACGGTGTTCTTCGCCCGGGTCGGGCACCCGTCCGTCCATTCCTACCTAGCCGCCGCAGAACTGGTCTTCGGCATCACCGCGGGCCTGAACCTCCTGACGCTGCTGCTGGTGGGCCTTCTGCCCAAGCACGCCCAGCAGGCGCACGGCCAAGCCTGAGCTTGGCGTTCAACCTGGCTGGTCACTCGACCGGCTGAACGGGCCCGCTCCCGGCGTCGCCGCCGCATCCCCTGAACGACAAAACCCCAGGTCGGAGTCAAATCCAACCTGGGGTTTCAGGGTGAGCCGCCTTCGGGATTCGAACCCGAGACCTACGCATTACGAGTGCGTTGCTCTGGCCATCTGAGCTAAGGCGGCGCGCTGTCCGCACTATGGTGCGATCAGCAACGTCGGTAAGTCTACACAGTTTCGGGGGGTGCTCCGACCACACCCCCGGAGGACTGACGGGGGGCTAGGAGCAGCGTTTTCCGGCGGGCGGTGGGGTGCCTTTCAGGAGGTAGGTGTCGATCGTCGAGTCGATGCAGGTGCTGCCGCGACCGTACGCCGTGTGGCCGTCGCCGACGTACGTCAGGAGCCGGGCCGAGGAGAGCTGGCGGGACAGGGACTGGGCCCAGCGGTAGGGCGTCGCCGGGTCGCGGGTGGTGCCGACGACGATGATCGGGGCCGCTCCCTTCGCCTCGATGCGGTGCGGTTCGCCCGTGGGCCGCACCGGCCAGTACGCGCAGTTCAGGGAGGCCCACACGAGGCCCTTGCCGAACACCGGGGACGCCTTCTCGAACGCGGGCAGGGACTTCTCGACCTGGTCCGGGGTGTTGAAGGCGGGCGGCAGGTCCAGGCAGTTCACGGCGGCGTTGGCGGACATCAGGTTGGTGTACTGGCCGTCGCCGCCGCGCTCGTAGTAGCTGTCGGAGAGGGCGAGCAGGCCGGCACCGTCGTTCTCCTTCATCGCCGAGTTCAGGGCATCGCGCAGCTGCGGCCACTCCGCCTGGTCGTACATCGCGGCGATCACCCCAGTGGTGGCGAGGGCCTCGCCGAGCTTGCGGCCGTCGGCGTCGCCGGCGGGGACGGGGTGCGCGTCGAGCTTGGTGAAGAAGGCCTTGAGGTGGTCGCCGACCTGAGCCGGCGTGGTGCCTTTCCCGCCGAGGGGGCAGTCGGTCTGCCGTACACAGTCCTTCGCGAAGGCCTGGAACGCCGTCTCGAAGCCCGCCGTCTGCTCCAGGTTCAGCTCGCGGGCGTGCAGGGACGGGTCCATCGCGCCGTCCAGCACGAGGCGGCCGGAGCGGTCCGGGAACAGGCCGGCGTACGTCGCGCCGAGGAACGACCCGTACGACGCCCCCACGTAGTTCAGCTGCTTGTCGCCCAGGACCGCCCGCAGGATGTCCATGTCCCGGGCCGCCTCGACGGTGGAGACATGGCGCAACAGCCGTGGCGAGTGGGCGCCGCAGCCCTCCGCGAACTTCCGGAACTGCCCGACGAGCGCGTCCGTCTCCTTCTGGTCGTCGGGGGTGACGTCCGTCTGCGTGAATGCGTCCATCTGCCGCCCGTTGAGGCACTCGACCGGCTCGCTGCGGGCCACACCGCGCGGGTCCATTGCGACCATGTCGTAGCGGGCACGGACCTCCGCCGGGTAGCCGAGGCCCGCGTACAGCTGGACATAAGCGATCGCCGAACCGCCCGGCCCGCCCGGGTTCACGAGGAGCGAACCGAGCGGCTTGCCCTTGCCCGTCGCCTTCACGCGGGCGACGGCGAGCCGGATGTCGCCGGAGCCGGGCTCGGCGTAGTCCAGCGGAGCCTTCATCGTGGCGCACTGGAAGCCGGAGACGCCGCAGTCGCGCCAGGTGAGCTTCTGGTCGTAGTACGGCGCGAGCGCGGACGGGGTCGAGCGAGGCAGCGCGGCCAGCGCCGCCTCGACCGTGCCGGTGCCCGTCGTCGACGAGTGCCCGGAGGAGCAGGCCGACACGAGCAGGGCGGCGGCCGCGAGGGCGGTGGCCGTGGTCCGGGGCCGGCGGGGGGTTCGCCTGATGTGCATCAATCGAGCGTATCGTTGCGCGATGACCTGAATGCGTTGGTTGCGTTCCATGGCTCGCATGGATGACCTGGTCAACCAGCGTTGACCCCGTGGTCCGCGAGTCCGCACGCCCGGCCGGTCACCCCGCCCGCAGTGCCATCGTCATCGCCTCCACCGCGAGCAGCGGCGCCACGTTGCGGTCGAGGGCCTCGCGGCAGGCGGCGATCGCCTCTATGCGGCGCAGGGTGGACTCCGGGGACGTGCCGCGTGCCAGCCGCTCCAGCGCGTCCTCCGCGTCGACGTTGGCGATCGCCACGCGCGAGCCGAGCTGGAGGGCGAGGACGTCACGGTAGAAGCCGGTGAGGTCGCCGAGGGCCACGTCGAGGCTGTCGCGCTGCGTGCGCGTTCTGCGCCGCTTCTGCATCGCCTCCAGGTCGTTCATCACGCCCGCCGTGCCGCGCGGCAGCCGTCCGCCCTGGACCGCGCCGAGTGCCGCCTTCAGCTCCTCGGTCTCCTTGTCGTCCATCTCCTCGCCGAGTTGTTTGGCGTCCCCTGCGGCCGCGTCGACCAGTTGCTGGGCGGCCCTGAGGCAGCCGCCGATGTCGTCGAGGCTCAGCGGCAGCTTCAGCACGGAGGCGCGGCGCTCGCGGGCGGCCGGGTCGGTGGCCAGCCGACGGGCCCGGTCGACGTGGCCCTGGGTGGCCCGGGCCACGGCGGCCGCGACGTCCGGTTCGATGCCCTCGCGACGGACGAGCATGTCGGTGACGGCGGCGACCGACGGCGTGCTCAGGCTGAGGTGGCGGCAGCGGGAGCGGATGGTGGGCAGCACGTCCTCCAGCGAGGGGGCGCACAGGAGCCAGACCGTGCGGGGCGCGGGCTCCTCGACGGCCTTGAGGACGGCGTTCGCGGACCTCTCGTTCAGCCGCTCGGCGTCCTCGACGAGGATGATCTGCCAGCGGCCGTTCGCCGGTGCCGTGAACGACTTGCGCACCGTGTCCCGCATGTCACCGACCTGGATCACGGCGCCGACCGCGGCGATCGAGTTGACGTCCGCGTGGGTGCCGATCAGTGCCGTGTGGCAGCCGTCGCAGAAGCCGCAGCCGGGGGCTCCGCCGAGGGCGCGGTCGGGGCTCACGCACTGCAGGGCCGCGGCGAAAGCGCGCGCCGTCTGGTTCCGGCCGGCGCCGGGCGGGCCCGTGAACAGCCACGCGTGCGTCATCTTCGACGCCTCCGGCGGCGGTGCGTCGGCCGCTGCCGCGGTGACGAGGGCATCGGCGTCACGGGCAGCCGCGGCGAGCTGCTCGCTCACCCGCTCCTGTCCGACGAGGTCGTCCCACACGGTCATGGGTCACGCCGCCCTTCCGTCACACGTCACGTTCCGCAACCCATTGTGCGGGTGCCCACTGACAACGGGGGTCACCGGTGCGACGCCACGGACGGAACGCCGGCTTCAGCCCCGACGCCCCCGGCGGCCCGGGTCCTCGTCGTCGTACGAGCCCAGCAGTTCGTCCGCCAGCGTCGGCAGGTCGTCCAGCGGGGTCTCCTCGGCCCAGTCGGGGCGCGGCCGGCGTCGGGCCGTACCGTCGGCCCCGATCTGCGGCAGCTCGCGTGTGCGGTCTTCGGTGCCGTCGGGGCCCGCCGCCCGCTCGTCCCGGAAGAAGCCCTGCGGCATCCGGTCCGCCGGATCGTCACCCCGTACGGGAGGCAGTACGGCCGTCTCGTCGGCCGCACCCGCAGCGACCGGAGGCAGCACGGCGGTCTCGTCCCCGGCACCGGAAGGCACCGGCGGCAGCACCGCCGTCTCATCGGCGGTGCCCTGCGGGGCCGGCGGCTGGGGCAGCTCCGCCGTGGCATCGGACGCGGACTCCGAAGCGGCGCCACGGCCACCGCCGTCCCGCTCCTCGCTCACCGGCCGCAGCACAGCCGTCTCATCGCCGGACCTGAAACCCCCCGGCGTCACCACCGGCGTAGGCACGGTCGTCTCCACGTCCGGCGTCGCGGCAGGCGCCGTCGGCCGCTGGGCCGCCGAGTCGGCCGCGGTCGCCGCACGCGCTGCCTGCTGACGTGCCTCCTCGGCCCGCAGCAGCGCCTCCTCGGCCTTCCGCTGCTTCTCCAGGCGCCGCGCCTCGGCCTCGGCGCGCAGCCTGGCCTCCTCCTCGGCCTGCTTGCGCCGCCGGTCCTCCTCGGCTCTGCGCTGCGCCTCCTCGGCGGCGCGGGCCTCTTCCTCCACAAGGAGACGGGCCCGCTCCTCCTCCGCACGCCTGCGTGCTTCCTCGGCCCGCTGCCGGGCCTCCTCCGCCTGCCGCTCGGCCTCGCGCCGCTGCGCCTCCTCCAGCTCGCGCCGTTTGCGCTCCTCCTCCTCGGCGCGCAGCTTGGCGAGCTGCTCCTGGCGCTCGCGCTCCAGGCGCTCCTCCTCGGCCTTGCGGGCGGCCTCTTCCTCGGCCTTGCGGCGGGCCTCCTCCTCGGCCGCCTTGCGCGCATCCTCCTGGGCCTTCACCTCGGCCTCGGACAACGGCAGTACGGTGTCGAGCCGGTGCCGGATGACGGTCGTGACGGCCTCGGGCTCCTGGCCCGCGTCCACGACCAGGTAGCGGCCGGGGTCGGACGCGGCGAGCGTGAGGAAACCGGCCCGCACGCGTGCGTGGAACTCGGCGGGCTCCAACTCCAGCCGATCCGGGGCCTCGGTGAACCGCTCGCGGGCGGTCTCCGGGACGACGTCCAGGAGGACGGTCAGATGCGGGACGAGACCGTTGGTCGCCCAGCGGTTGATCCGGGCGATCTCGGTCGGAGACAGGTCGCGGCCCGCCCCCTGGTAGGCCACGGACGAGTCGATGTAACGGTCGGAGATCACGACCGCGCCCCGCTCCAGCGCGGGCCGTACGACGGTGTCGACGTGCTCGGCGCGGTCGGCGGCGTACAGCAGCGCCTCGGCGCGGTGGGACAGCCCCGCCGACGACACGTCCAGCAGGATCGAGCGCAGCCGCTTGCCCACGGGAGTGGCCCCCGGCTCGCGTGTGAGGACCACCTCGTGGCCCTTGGCCCGGATCCACTCGGCGAGAGCCTCGGCCTGGGTGGACTTGCCGGCGCCGTCACCGCCCTCCAGGGCGATGAAGAAACCGTTCGCCGCGGGCGCCTGCGCCGGGTCGTCACCGCCGAGGAGCGCGTCCCGCAGATCGTGCCGCAGCGGCACGCCGGAGCGGTCGTCGACCTTGGCCAGCACCAGCGCGGCCACCGGCAGAAGCAGCGCGCCAACCAGCATCAGCGTGAAGGCGGCGCCGCCGTGGGCGAAGACGAACTTGCCGTTCTCGAGACGGTGCGGGCCGATCAGCGCGGCCACGACGGGCGCGATCAGCGCGCCGAGCGCCACGAAGACCCGCACGACCGCGTGCAGATGCTCGGTCGTCCGCGCCCGGCGGTAGTCCTCGGACTCCTGGTCGAGCAGCGTGTGCCCGGTGTTCGCGGCCACGCCCGCGCCGATCCCGGCCAGCGCGAGGATCAGCAGCACGGTCGTGACGTCCGGGACGAGTCCTCCGGCGAGCAGCGCGACCCCGGTGAAGGCGATCGCCAGCGCGAGGAGCCGACGACGCGAGAGCGAGGGCAGCACCGCAGGGGCCGTACGGATGCCGACGACGACTCCGCCGGTCAGAACGAGCACCAGCAGGCCGTACGTCACCGGGCCGCCACCCACGTCGGTGGCCTGCAGCACGGACACGGCGACGGCGGCGGCGATCGCGCCGGCGACCGCGGCGCAGGCCGGCACGAGCAGCGGAACGGCCCCCGTACGCCCCTTGTCCGGGCCGGTGCCGGTCCTCGGGCGGCGCAGGCCCTCGAGCGGGGACCGCGCGCGCGGGGTGCGGGTGTCGGGCAGTTCCAGCGCGGTCAGCACGGACAGGGACGCGGCGAACAGACCGGCCGCCACGTACGAACCGAGGGCGGCCTGGTGCTGGGCGAACCATGCGATCCCGGTGCCGAGCAGGTTGTTGAGCAGCGCGGCGACAACGAGGGCGGCGGCCGCGAGGGGGATCGCCACGAAGCTCGTACGCAGCGACAGCCGGCGCAGGGCGTCCATGTGGTCCGGCAGCGGCCGTACCGTCGCGCCCTCCGGGGGCGGGCCGGGCAGCAGCGCGGGGGCCGCGCTCTCCCGGCACACGCTCCAGAAGCGCTCGGCGACCCCGGTGACGAAGGCGGTGACCAGGAGGACGGCCAGCGCGTTCTGCGAGGTCCAGTCGATCCACAGGGGCGCCACGATCAGCAGCGCGGCACGCAGCCCGTCGGCGACGGCCATGGTCCAGCGGCGGTCCAGCGGGCCGTCCTGGGAGGTCAGCGAGGTGAGCGGGCCGAGGAGCACGGCGCCGAAGAGCAGCATCGCGAGTATGCGCGCCCCGAAGACCGTCGCCACCGCGAACGCCACGCCCCGGTAGCCGCCGCCGAAGGAGCCCTCGGCGATCGCGGCCTGGAGGGCGAGGACGACCAGCACCAGGAGTGCGAGGGCGTCCCCGATGCCGGTCACGAGCTGGGCGCTCCACAACCGCTTGAGCTGCGGATGGCGCAGCAGGGCGCGCACGGCGCGCTCGCGGGAGTCCGCCACCAGGGCGTCGTCCGGATCCGTGGTGGGGGCCGTTGGCTGCTCGGCTCGCGTCATGCGTTCAGCCTATCGGCAGCCACCGACAGCCCGCGGCAGCCGTCGTGACGTACGAACGCCCCGACACCAAAGTGATGCCGGGGCGTTCGTTTTGCGAACACTCGCCACTCGTAGCGAAGGCTCGCTCGCTACTCGTCGGAAGCCGACTTGGACGCCGTCGCCTTCTTCGCGGTGGTCTTCTTGGCCGTCGTCTTCTTCGCGGCCGTGGTCGTCTTCTTCGCCGCCGTCTTCTTGGCGGCGGTCTTCTTGGCCGGGGCCGCCTTCTTCGCGGGTGCCTTCTTCGCCGTCTTCTTGGCGGGCGCCTTCGCGCGCTTCTCGGCGAGCAGCTCGAAGCCACGCTCCGGGGTGATCGTCTCGACGCTGTCGCCGGAGCGCAGGGTCGCGTTGGTCTCGCCGTCGGTGACGTACGGCCCGAAGCGGCCGTCCTTGACAACCACGGGCTTCGCGCTGACCGGGTCCTCGCCCAGCTCCTTCAGCGGCGGCTTGGCGGCGGCGCGGCCACGCTGCTTGGGCTGGGCGTAGATCGCCTGCGCCTCCTCCAGCGTGATCGTGAAGAGCTGGTCCTCGGACTGCAGCGAGCGCGAGTCCGTGCCCTTCTTCAGGTACGGCCCGTAGCGCCCGTTCTGCGCGGTGATCTCGACGCCGTCGGCGTCCGTGCCGACGACGCGAGGCAGCGACATCAGCCGCAGGGCGTCCTCGAGCGTCACCGTGTCCAGCGTCATCGACTTGAACAGCGAGGCGGTCCGCGGCTTGACGGCGTTCTTGCCCGTCTTCGGGGTGCCCTCGGGGAGGATCTCCGTGACGTACGGGCCGTAGCGGCCCTTCTTGGCGACGACGGGACGGCCCGTCTCCGGGTCGTTGCCCAGCGGGCGCTCGCCGCTCGGCTCGGCGAGGAGTTCCTCGGCCAGGTCGACGGACAGCTCGTCCGGCGCAAGGTCGTCGGGGATGTCCGCGCGCTGGTGCTGCTCGGTGTCCTTCTCGCCGCGCTCGATGTAGGGGCCGTAGCGGCCGACGCGCAGCACGATGTCGTTGCCCACGGGGAACGACGACACCTCACGGGCGTCGATCGCGCCCAGGTCGGTCACCAGCTCCTTGAGGCCGCCGAGGTGGTCGCCGTCGCCGTTGCCGGCCTCGGCCGCGCCGGCCGCGTCGCCCTCGCCGAAGTAGAACCGCTTCAGCCACGGCACGGCCTGGGCCTCGCCGCGGGCGATGCGGTCGAGGTCGTCCTCCATCTTGGCGGTGAAGTCGTAGTCGACGAGCCGGCCGAAGTGCTTCTCCAGGAGGTTGACCACGGCGAAGGACAGGAAGGACGGCACCAGGGCCGTGCCCTTCTTGAACACGTAGCCGCGGTCGAGGATCGTGCCGATGATCGACGCGTACGTCGACGGGCGGCCGATCTCGCGCTCTTCCAGCTCCTTGACCAGCGAGGCCTCGGTGTAGCGGGCCGGAGGCTTGGTGGCATGCCCGTCGACCGTCATCTCCTCGGCGGACAGGGCGTCACCCTCGGCGACCTGCGGCAGCCGGCGCTCGCGGTCGTCCAGCTCGGCGTTCGGGTCGTCGGCGCCCTCGACGTAGGCCTTGAGGAAGCCGTGGAAGGTGATCGTCTTGCCGGACGCGCTGAACTCGACGTCCCGGCCGTCGGCGGCGGTGCCACCGATCTTCACGGTCACGCTGTTGCCGGTCGCGTCCTTCATCTGGGAGGCGACGGTCCGCTTCCAGATCAGCTCGTACAGCTTGAACTGGTCACCGGTCAGGCCGGTCTCGGCGGGCGTGCGGAAGCGGTCGCCCGACGGGCGGATCGCCTCGTGCGCCTCCTGCGCGTTCTTGACCTTGCCGGCGTACGTACGCGGGGCCGAGGGCAGGTAGTCGGCGCCGTACAGCTGCGTGACCTGGGCGCGGGCAGCGCTGATCGCCGTGTCGCTCAGCGTCGTGGAGTCCGTACGCATATAGGTGATGTAGCCGTTCTCGTACAGCTTCTGCGCGACCTGCATCGTGGCCTTCGCGCCGAAGCCGAGCTTGCGGCTCGCCTCCTGCTGCAGCGTCGTCGTACGGAACGGGGCGTACGGCGAGCGGCGGTACGGCTTCGACTCGACGGAACGGACCGAGAAGCTGGTGTTCTCCAGGGCGGTGGCCAGGGCGCGGGCGTTCGCCTCGTCGAGGTGAAGGGTGTTCGCGCTCCTGAGTTGTCCGAGGGAGTCGAAGTCGCGGCCCTGCGCGACGCGCTTGCCGTCGACGGTCTGGAGGCGGGCGACCAGCGTCGACGGGTCCGACGAGTCCCCGGCGCGGCCGGTGCCGAAGGTGCCCGTCAGGTCCCAGTACGCAGCAGAACGAAACGCGATGCGCTCGCGCTCCCGCTCCACGACGAGCCGGGTGGCGACCGACTGGACACGGCCGGCCGACAGACGCGGCATGACCTTCTTCCACAGGACCGGCGAGACCTCGTAGCCGTAGAGACGGTCGAGGATGCGGCGGGTCTCCTGGGCGTCGACCATGCGCTGGTTCAGGTCGCGCGGGTTGGCTACGGCCGCGCGGATCGCGTCCTTGGTGATCTCGTGGAACACCATCCGCTTGACCGGGACCTTGGGCTTGAGCACCTCGAGGAGGTGCCAGGCGATGGCCTCGCCCTCGCGGTCCTCATCGGTGGCGAGGAAGAGCTCGTCGGAGTCGCGCAGCAGATCCTTGAGCTTCTTGACCTGGGCCCGCTTGTCGGCGTTCACCACATAGATCGGCTGGAAGTCGTGTTCGACGTCCACACCGAGGCGGCGGACTTCGCCGGTGTACTTCTCCGGCACCTCCGCGGCGCCGTTGGGAAGGTCGCGGATGTGCCCGACGCTCGCTTCGACTACGTAGCCGGGGCCGAGGTAGCCCTTGATCGTCTTCGCCTTGGCAGGCGACTCGACGATGACGAGTCGGCGGCCGCCCTCTGCGGTCTCGCTGGTCGGGGACAACTTCGCTCTTCTCTCGGGTCGACGCTTGGCCTCCCCAGGCCTTGGTCCCGGGGTCGGGTGGTGGTGACGCTGCGGAGTGTGACGGTACATCCCGCTCCCGTGTCAAACGGGAAAAGCCCGCAACGGCCACTCGAACGGTAACCCGACTACCGGCATTCCTGCCGCCCGGACTGCCAGGCAGTCCGTTCGCCCATGTCCGGAGGGTGGCGCTCCGATTACGCGCAGATCATCACGTCTGCCGTCGTCAGATGCGGGTGAAGCAGTACGACCCGAGGCCGAGCGCGATCACCGCGGCGAGGCCTGCGAGAGTCGCCGATGCGACCTGGTTCACACCCTGGGCGACGGGTTCGCCGCGTCGGACGCGGACGCCGGTCCACACCAGCAGTGCCGCTCCGAACAGGGCGAACACCACTCCCGCGAAGATCGCCGGTCCGCTCTCCATGGCTCCCCGTGCCTCATTTCCGCCGTCCGCGACTACCCAGCGCGGGGAGGCTGGCACGCGCGGACGGCGGCCGGGAGAACCCGGGGTGAACGCGGGGCCGGGAACCCCACGCACACCTCCTCGCGCAACCCGGTGCGAAGTCGCACACAGATTTTTTTTCCGGCCGTTTTAAGGTCCGGGGCTTCCGGGGAGCGATGCGAACGGCTCCGGGCGCCTCCGGTGACGGCTCAACCGTCGCCCGAGGGCGTGCCGAGGCCGACGGTCCCGGCTCACCGTGCCGGTTCGAGGAACCCCTGTTCCACCAGCAGCCGGATCTGGGCCGGTGTGCGGTCGCGGAGCACCACCGGGTCCTCGCCCATGAGCTGGGCGATGGCGTCGAGGATGCGGCCCGCGCTCAGCGTGCCGTCGCACACGCCCGCGAAGCCGGCGCCGACCGTGTCGACCCGGGTGGCGCGGCGCATCCCTCGGTTCTGGCGCAGCACGACGTGCTCCGGGTCCTCGGCGCCAGGCAGCCCCACCTGCTCCTGGACGACCTCGGCGACCAGTCTGAAGTGGCTGTCGAGCAGGGCCGCGTCGTCGTGCTCCCGGAGGTAGTCGAGACGGGCGAAGTGGGCCAGGACCGTGTCGCCGAGCGGCTGCTCGATCGGGTGCGGCCACTCCTCCACGGTGATCGAGGGCACGGCGGCCCCGGTCCTGCGCAGGGTGATCCAGCCGAAGCCCACCGCCTTGACCTTGCGCGCCTCGAACTCGTCGAGCCACGCGTCGTACCGCGCCTGGTACTCGGCCTGGTCCCCGCGGTGGTCACCGGCGTCCCTGAGCCACAGCTCGGCGTACTGCGTGACGTCCTGAACCTCGCGCTGCACGACCCAGGCATCGCACCCGCGCGGCACCCACGATCTGATCCTGTCCTGCCAGTCCTCCCCTTCCACGTGCTGCCAGTTGGCGAGGAAGTGCGCGAACCCGCCCTCGTTCAACCGCTCCCCCGACTCCTGAACGAGCGAGCGGCACAGATCGTCCCCGCCCATCCCGCCGTCGCGGTACGTCAGCCGGGCGCCCGGCGAGATCACGAACGGAGGGTTCGACACGATCAGGTCGTACGTCTCCCCGTCCTTGACCGGCTCGAACAGCGACCCCTGAAGCAGCTCGGCCGCCGGGGCGCCGGAGAGGGCGAGCGTCAGCGCGGTGATGTGCAGCGCGCGCGGGTTGACGTCGGTCGCCGTCACGCACGTGGCGTGCTGGGCGGCGTGCAGCGCCTGGATGCCGGAGCCGGTGCCGAGGTCGAGCGCCGAGGACACGGGCGTGCGGACGGTGATGCCCGCGAGGGTGGTGGAGGCGCCGCCGACGCCGAGGACGACCCCTTCGTCCCGGCTGCCGATCCCACCGGCGCCGCCGACCGCGCAGCCGAGGTCGGACACGATGAACCAGTCCTCGCCGCCGGGCCCGCCGTAGGGCCGGACGTCGACAGTCGCCGCAACCTCGTCCCCGCCGGTCCGCACCAGCCAGCCGGCTTCCAGGCACTCCTCGACCGGCAGCACGTCCCCCACGCGCGCGTGCGGCACGGGCTGCTGGAGCAGGAACAGCCGGACGAGCGTCTCCAGCGGCGTGTCTCCGCGGGTCGCCCGCAGCGCGGGGACCGTCTCGCTGCGGGCCAGCGCCGCGTACGCCGGAGCGCCGAGCAGTTCGAGCAGCCCGTCGGCGGTGAAGGAGGCGCCGAGCAGCGCGTCGCGCAGCCGGGCGGCGACATCGGGGCGGTCCGTGGACGGCAGGGAGGACAGCATGGCGTTACTCACGTCCTCCATTGTGTCCGCCGGCACCGACAACGCGCGCACGCGAGCGGCCCGGGTTCAGCCCGCCGTCGACGAGGCCGACGCCGAAGAGGACGCCGACTTGCAGCTCTGCTGCTTGGCCATCGACGCGCCGACGTCGCCCTCCTCGAGGGTCTTCAGCGCGTCGTTGCCGGTCCTGCTCAGCTTGTCGAGCTGGGTGGCGATGTCCTTGAGGCCGTCGGCGAACTTGGCCTGGTCCTTGGTGTCGAGCCCGTCGACCTGCTTCTTGAGGGCCGCGTACTGCGCCGAGATGCCGTTGAGCTCCTTGACGGCGTCCTGCTGCTTCTTCGCGCCGTTGTCGACGTTCGGCGCGCCAGCCGAGTTCACGGCGGTACCGATCGCCTTGTAGGCGTCGGACATGTCCTGGAAGGCCTGCGCGTCGGTCTTCCGCACGTCCGAGGGCGCGCTGTTGTCCGAGGTCTGCTTCTGGATCGCGGTGTTGGCGTCCGCGATCTTCTTGGCCTGCGGCTGCACCGCGTCGCAGACCTGCTTGGCCCAGGCGTCCAGCTTGTCGTTGTTGCCGCTTCCGCTGCTGCATCCCGTCAGCGCCAGCGCCAGTACCGCACCACTGGACAGTGCGGCCGCGAGCTTCTTGTTCACCGGATCGGTCCCTTCCATGCTCTCGGCCCCCGGACCCTACACGCCGGACGGACACCATCCGCTCACTGAATGACGGTAATGAGACCTTTTGGTGATTTTTGTGCCGGGCGAGAGAAGGCTCACGATGAGGGCACTCACACACACGAACGGGCGGGCGGCACGTCAACACGCGCCTCCCGCCCGCACGTTGTGCGGCTCCTTGGTGGGACCGCTACGAAACCACCGCGGGATCAGCCGACTTGGAGGACCGATCGGCGTTGGCCTCCTCGTCCCCCATGGCGATACCGCGCCGCTTGGACACGTACACCGCGCCGACGATGACGACGAGCGCGATGACCGCGATCAGGATCCGTACGCCGAGGCTCTTGTCCTCGCCGTAGCTGAACTTGATGACCGCGGGCGCGATGAGCAGCGACACCAGGTTCATCACCTTCAGCAGCGGGTTGATCGCGGGACCGGCGGTGTCCTTGAACGGGTCGCCGACCGTGTCACCGATCACCGTGGCGGCGTGGGCCTCGCTGCCCTTGCCGCCGTGGTGGCCGTCCTCGACGAGCTTCTTGGCGTTGTCCCAGGCGCCGCCGGAGTTGGCGAGGAACACCGCCATCAGCGTGCCCGCGCCGATCGCACCGGCGAGGTAGGAGCCGAGCGCGCCCACACCGAGCGTGAACCCGATGAAGATCGGCGCCATCACGGCGAGCAGTCCCGGCGTGGCCAGCTCGCGCAGGGCGTCCTTGGTGCAGATGTCGACGACCTTGCCGTACTCCGGCTGCTCGCTGTAGTCCATGATCCCGGGGTGCTCGCGGAACTGCCGCCGCACCTCGTACACCACGGAACCCGCCGACCGCGACACGGCGCTGATGGCGAGTCCGGAGAAGAGGAAGACGACCGCCGCGCCCGCGATCAGGCCGACGAGGTTGTTGGGCTGCGAGATGTCCATGGACAGACTCAGCGGCGCGCCCGGACCGGTCAGCTTCGCGCCCACGTCCTGCACATTGGTGGTGATCGCGTCGCGGTACGACCCGAAGAGCGCCGACGCCGCCAGCACTGCCGTGGCGATGGCGATGCCCTTGGTGATGGCCTTGGTCGTGTTGCCGACCGCGTCCAGGTTGGTGAGTACCTGCGCGCCCGCGCCTTGCACGTCGCCGGACATCTCGGCGATGCCCTGCGCGTTGTCGGAGACCGGACCGAAGGTGTCCATGGCGACGATCACACCGACGGTGGTGAGCAGACCGGTTCCGGCCAGCGCCACCGCGAACAGCGCGAGCATGATCGACGTACCGCCGAGCAGGAACGCGCCGTAGACGCCGAGGCCGATCAGCAGCGCGGTGTAGACGGCCGATTCGAGACCCAACGAGACGCCGGCGAGGACGACGGTGGCGGGACCCGTGAGCGAGGACTTGCCGATGTCCCGTACCGGACGGCGGTTGGTCTCGGTGAAGTAGCCGGTCAGCTGCTGGATCACGGCGGCGAGCAGGATGCCGATGGCCACGGCGACCAGGGCGAGGATCCGCGGATCGCCGTCCTTGCTCCGGATCGCCGCGTCGGTGATGCCGTCGAGGTCCGCGTACTTCCCGGGCAGATAGACGTAGACCGCGATCGCGACGAGCGCTAGCGAGATCACCGCGGAGATGAAGAAGCCGCGGTTGATCGCGGTCATGCCGCTGCGGTCGCTGCGGCGCGGGGCGACCGCGAAGATGCCGATCATCGCGGTGATCACACCGATCGCCGGCACGAGCAACGGGAAGGCGAGCCCGGAGTCGCCGAAGGCCACCTTGCCGAGAATCAGCGCGGCGACCAGGGTCACGGCGTACGACTCGAACAGGTCGGCCGCCATGCCGGCACAGTCGCCGACGTTGTCGCCCACATTGTCGGCGATGGTCGCGGCATTGCGCGGATCGTCCTCCGGAATGCCCTGCTCGACCTTGCCGACCAGGTCGGCGCCGACGTCGGCGGCCTTGGTGAAGATGCCGCCGCCGACTCGCATGAACATCGCGATCAGGGCGGCTCCGAGGCCGAAGCCTTCGAGCACCTTCGGCGCGTCGGCCGCGTACACGAGCACCACACAGGAGGCGCCCAGCAGGCCTAGCCCCACTGTGAACATGCCGACGACGCCGCCCGTGCGGAATGCGATCTTCATGGCTTTGTGCGAGACGGCGGTGAGATCCTTTTCCGGCTCGCCTTCGGCCGGGGTGGCTTCCCGGGCCGCCGCGGCGACGCGCACATTGCTGCGCACGGCGAGCCACATGCCGATATAGCCGGTGGCTGCCGAGAACGCCGCACCGATCAGGAAGAAGACCGATCGTCCGGCGCGCTGATTCCAGTCGTCCGCGGGCAGTAGCAGGAGCAGGAAGAACACGACCACGGCGAATACGCCGAGCGTGCGCAGCTGCCGGGCCAGATAGGCGTTTGCGCCTTCCTGGACCGCCGCCGCGATCTTCTTCATGCTGTCGGTGCCTTCGTCGGCGGCGAGCACCTGGCGCACCAGGATCCCGGCGACCACGAGTGCCGCCAGTGCGACGACCGCGATCACCGCCACCAGGATCCGGTTGTCGTCCGTCAGGACCGCTGCCGCGAAGGTTGTGGGGTGGCCCAACTGATGAGGGGTAGAAAGCCCCGCCATTCGTCCTCCTTGACGCTTGGGCTGAGCTCAAGATGTGGACGGATTGTAGGTACCGGAACCTGATCAAAACAGAGCGCGGGAAATGAAGTTGCCCTTCACATGCTCCTCAGCAAATGATCGACGGCCGGTCACGGAACCCGAAAGAGGTAATGCCCCAAAAGCATTGACGCTTGATCCATTATCGCGTGATTGATCGTGAATCAATTCACGAAATCCTCTGAATCACTGTACGCGGGGGCCTCAGCAGCCGCACATGCCGAAGGGCCCCACCGGGTGGGGCCCTTCGGTACGGATAAACGCGTCGCCGTGCGGCGTCAGGCAAGCACGGTGGCCGGCGGGGTCGTCGGCCAGGTCATACGGATCAGACCGCCGTGCTCCCCGGCGGTGACCTCCACGTCGTCGACGAGGCCGCTGATGACCGCGAGGCCCATCTCGTCCTCCTCGGCCTCCGCGTCCGTCTCCTCCGTGGCGCTCCCCGGAGCCCGGTCACCCGGGGCCGAGCGCGGCGCCTCGTCGCCGACCTCGATGGAGAACTGCTTCTCCTCCTCGATCAGCGCCACCTTCACCGGCGAGGTGATGCCGGAGCTCTGGTGCAGTCCGACGGCACGGGAGCAGGCCTCGCCCACGGCGAGCCGGACCTCGTCGAGTACGGCCTCGTCCACTCCGGCCCTGCGCGCAACCGCTGCCGCCACGAGTCGGGCGGTCCTGACGTGCTCGGGCAGCGCGCTGAAGCGGAGTTCAACGGTGGCCATGCATCCCCCTCTGAACAACGGGCGTGCGCTCGGGGGGCCGGGCCGCCGAAAGCCCTGACCCCCCTGGATGAACTTCATGCGCCCCGGGCGACCTGGCCCGGAGCAGGGCCTGCCTCACGACTCGGACCGATCGGCGGCCCGGGGTCGGTCGGCAGGCCCGGGGTCAGTCGGTGGCCGCCACCGCTTCCTCGACCGAGGTGTGAATCGGGAACACCTTGGTGAGACCGGTGATGCGGAAGATCTTCAGAATGCGCTCCTGGTTGCACACCAGGCGCAGCGAGCCCTCATGGGCACGCACACGCTTCAGGCCGCCGACCAGCACGCCGAGCCCGGTGGAGTCGAGGAAGTCCACGCCCTCCATGTCGACGACGAGGTGGAAATTCCCGTCGTTCACCAGCTCGACCAGCTGCTCGCGCAGCTTGGGCGCGGTATATACGTCGATTTCGCCACCGACCTCGACGACCGTACGATCGCCGACGGTACGGGTCGACAGGGACAGGTCCACGGATCCTCCAGCACCTTGCTATCGAGCGGTCGCCCCTCGGGACACCTCGGCTTGCGGCCCCCGGGACGCAACGCCAGCCGCGATGGCATTCAATCACTTACCGGCAGGCGTGCACGACGCCTTGGCCCCATTGTCCGTCACTCCGGTGACACACTCGATGCCGATGGCCAAGAATCACCGATCCGATCGGCATCCGGCGAACGACGCGCCCGGCTTCTCTCCGGGCGTGGTCCTGGACCGGCTCGTCTCGGTCCCGAGCCGGGCTTCGCGCATCACTCATACGGAGCACTTGCCCCCGCGCGAGGGCCGCCATGCCGTCTGGCCTGACCGGATTCGCGCGGAGGTGATCGCCGCCGTCCAGGCCGCGGGCATCACCGACCCGTGGGCCCACCAGGCACGGGCCGCCGAGCACGCCCTGGACGGCGACTCGGTGATCGTGGCCACCGGCACGGCGTCCGGCAAGTCCCTGGCTTACCTCGTCCCGGTCCTCTCCGCGCTCCTGGACGGCTCCGAGGCCCCGAACGGCCGCGGCGCCACCGCCCTGTATCTGGCGCCCACGAAGGCCCTCGCGGCGGACCAGTGCCGCTCGGTGAAGGAACTTTCACAACCTCTGGGCAATGCCGTACGCCCGGCCGTGTACGACGGCGACACTCCGTTCGAGGAACGGGAGTGGATCCGCCAGTACGCCAACTACGTCCTCACCAACCCCGACATGCTGCACCGGGGCATATTGCCGTCCCACCCCCGCTGGTCCTCCTTCCTGAAGTCGCTCAAGTACGTCGTGATCGACGAGTGCCACACCTACCGGGGTGTCTTCGGCTCCCACGTGGCCCAGGTGCTGCGCCGACTGCGCCGGCTGTGCGCGCGCTACGGCGCGTCGCCGGTGTTCCTGCTGGCCTCCGCGACCGCCGCCGAGCCCGCCGTGGCCGCCCGGCGGCTGACCGGCCTGCCGGTGGTCGAGGTCGCCGACGACGCCTCCCCACGCGGGGAACTGGTGTTCGCTCTCTGGGAGCCCCCGCTCACCGAGCTGCACGGCGAGAAGGGCGCCCCCGTCCGGCGTACCGCCACCGCCGAGACGGCCGACCTGCTGACCGACCTCGCCGTGCAGGGCGTGCGCTCGGTCGCCTTCGTACGCTCCCGGCGCGGCGCCGAGCTGATCTCGGTCATCGCCCAGGAGCGCCTCGCCGAGGTCGACCGCTCACTGGCCGGGCGTGTCGCCGCCTACCGCGGCGGCTACCTCCCCGAGGAGCGCCGCGCCCTGGAACGCGCCCTGCACTCCGGCGAACTCCTCGGCCTGGCCGCCACGACCGCCCTGGAGCTCGGCGTGGACGTGTCGGGCCTGGACGCCGTCGTGATCGCCGGATACCCGGGCACGCGCGCGTCCCTGTGGCAGCAGGCGGGCAGGGCGGGCCGCTCGGGCCAGGGCGCCCTCGCGGTGCTGGTCGCCCGCGACGACCCGCTGGACACCTTCCTCGTCCACCACCCCGAGGCCCTGTTCGACCAGCCCGTCGAGTCCACGGTCCTCGACCCCGACAACCCCTACGTCCTCGCCCCGCACCTGTGCGCGGCCGCCGCGGAACTCCCGCTGACCGACGAGGACCTGGACCTCTTCGGCCCCGCCTGCGCGGAACTGCTGCCGCAGCTCGAGGCCGCGAAGCTGCTGCGCCGGCGGACGAAGGCCTGGCACTGGACGCGCCGGGAGCGGGCCGCCGACCTGACCGACATCCGCGGCGCGGGCGGACGGCCGGTGCAGGTCGTGGAGACCGGCACCGGGCGGCTGCTCGGCACGGTCGACGCGAGCGCCGCGCACTCGACGGTGCACGAGGGAGCGGTGCACCTGCACCAGGGCCGTACGTACCTGGTGCGCTCCCTGGACCTGGAGGACTCGGTCGCCCTGGTCGAACAGGCCGACCCGCCCTATTCGACGGTCGCCCGCGACACGACGTCGATCTCCGTCCTGGAGACGGACGTCGAGGTCCCCTGGGGCGCGGGGCGCCTGTGCTACGGCTCGGTCGAGGTCACGAACCAGGTGGTCTCCTTCCTGCGTCGGCGGCTCATCACCGGTGAAGTACTGGGCGAGTCGAAGCTCGACCTCCCTCCTCGTACGCTGCGCACACGCGCCGTGTGGTGGACGGTCACCGAGGACCAGCTGGACGAGGCCCGGATCAACCCGGAGATCCTCGGCGGCTCCCTGCACGCCGCCGAGCACGCCTCGATCGGCATGCTGCCCCTGTTCGCCACCTGCGACCGCTGGGACATCGGCGGCGTCTCGGTCCCGCTGCACCCCGACACGCTCCTGCCCACGGTCTTCGTCTACGACGGCCACCCCGGCGGGGCGGGATTCGCGGAGCGCGCCTTCCACACCGCCCGCGACTGGCTCACCGCCACCCGCGAGGCCATCGCCTCCTGCGAGTGCGAGGCCGGCTGCCCGTCCTGCGTCCAGTCCCCCAAGTGCGGCAACGGCAACGACCCACTGCACAAGAGGGGCGCGGTCCGGCTCCTCACGACGCTGCTGCGGGGGGCGCCGGAGGAGAAGCCCGGGGAGAAGCCGGGGAAGAAGCCGGACGAGGCGGTTCCCGCGGGATAACCGGCTCGGGTGCCCATGGGCCGGCCGATTTCCGCCCCGTGGCCCGGCCAGCTTCCGCGAACCTCGGCATCGGCCGGCTGCGGGCCTGGTGGCCGGCTATGGGGCTGGGGGACCGCCGGTCGGCTCGGGCGCCTCCAGCCGGTCCCCTGACGGGTCTGGTGGCGGGTCCTGCGGTACCGGTCCTGCCGGGCCCGCACGTGCCCTGACCTCCGCCGCGAAGGGGCCGCTGCCCGCCGTCGCCGTCACGTCCGAGATCTCGCCCACGACGGCGCACCGAGCCAACCGCGTCCCCTGTGCCGAGGCCACCCGCTCGGCGCGGGCGCACGCCGCCTCCGCACCCTCGGCCCAGTGGTCCGCCGCGGCGAGCGCCGCGAGATCCGCACCGCCCGCCGCACGGTGCCGGACCACGACGGCCTGCCCGAGGGCGAGCACGACGCCGAACACCACGCACAGGATCCCGATCGCGCCGATACTCCATACGGTGGCGGAACCCCGGTCGGAGAAACAGCTCACAAAGCGCCGGCTCACGGCCCCGCCTCCCCGGTCCCCACCGCCTCCTCCGCCGCCGCCACGGCCTCCTCCCGCACCTCCAGAGGAAGACCGCTCAGCAGCGGCGGCTTCGCCACAACTGTCACCCGTACCTGGTCCCCCTTCCGGGCGACCGTGACGTCGGCGCCCTCGGGTGCCGCCTCCCGGGTGACCGTCACGACCGCGTCGGCAGGATCCTGCCGCGCGGCCGCCCGCGCGCCCGCCCTGGCCGCATCCACGCACTGGATCTGCGCCGCGACCACGAACAGCCCCCAGACCAGTGCCATCGTGAACGCCACCAGGACGGGCAGCACCACGGCTGCCTCCGCCGTCACGAACCCCGCATCGCGCCTCTCGCCCCGCTCACATCCGCGCACTGAGGGCTCGCTTCACGATGGCCTGCAGTTCCGCCCGGACCTGCCCGCTCGTCACGACCTCGTAGAGGAGCAATGCGAACCCCACCGCGGCGACGATCCCCATCGCGTACTCGGACGTCACCATCCCCGCGTCCCGGCACCGCAGTGCCCCCAACCTCGCCCGCACCTTCCGGATCTTCTTCTCGAACATCCCAACTCCGTTTGTTCTCAGCTGTTCTCAACCCTGTCGATCACATCCGTCACCTCTTCGCGCCGCTCATCGGCCACCCCCTCCCACGACCCCGCCGGCCAGCCCGATCACGACGGGCAGAACACCGACCGCGATGAAGGCGGGCAGGAAGCACAGCCCGACCGGCGCGGTGACCATGACGGCCGCCCGGCGGGCCCGTGCCGTCGCGGCGCGCGCCCACTGCGCACGGGCGTCCGCGGCGAGCCGGGCGACCGGGCCGGCCGCGGGGAGCCCGGACTCGTCGGCGCGTTGCAGGAGCCGCGCCAGGGCCCCGGCACCCGGCATCGAGGCCAACCGCCGCCAGGCGTCACCCGGTTCGCCGCCGAGCCGTACCTCCGCGGCACCCCGCGCCAGCGCCTCTCCCACGGGGCCCCCGAGGGCCTCGCCGACGGCCTGGGCGGCGAGCACCGGACCGGCCCCCGCCGCGATGCAGGCGGCCAGCAGGTCGGCGGCGAGCGGGAGTTGGTGTGCGGCCTCGGCGGCGTCGAACTCCTCCGCCCGGCTCTCCTCCCCCTGCCGGCGCCGCCACCGCCACAGCGCCACACCGACGCCCACGCCCACCAGGACCCCGGCGACCCCGCCGACCAGCACCCACCCGGCGCACACGGCCCCGGCCACGGGCGCCCAGCGTCGTACGACACCCCGCACCGCCAACGAGGGCCCGGCGTCCGCCGCCTCCAGCACCACCAACGAGGCCAGACGTCGCCGTATCCGACGCTCACGCCGCACCCCCACCAGCCTCAGCACCAGCCACCCGAGGGGCAGCGCCGCCAGGGCGACCACCCCCAGCCTGTGGACGACATCCGCGCTCACGTCGCCTCCGCTCGCCGCACGATCCGCGCCGCCCACCACATCCCGGCACCTTCGAGCACAGCGCCGATCACCAGGCAGCCCAGCCCCGCACCGGTGTGCAGCAGCACATGCAGCGGATTCGCGCCCATGGCCGTGCCGAGCAGGAGCCCCAGGACGGGCAGCGCTGCGAGCATCACCGCGGTCGCTCGGGCACCCGCCAACTGGGCGCGGAGGTCGGCGCGTTGGTCCCGTTCCGCCCGCAGGGCCGCGTCGAGCCGGTCGAGCCCGGCCGCGAGCCCGGCGCCCTGGTCGACGGCGACCCGCCAGCACGCCGCGAGCCCCAGCAGCCCCTCGGCACCCGACTGCCGGGCAGCCACGGCGAGCGCGCCCGGTACGTCCCCGCCGAACCGCGCCGCCGCGACCACCGCACCCTGCGCCTCCCCGAGCCCGTCGGAGTCCCGCGCTGCCCGCAACAGCGCCTCGCCCGGCTGCCGTCCCGACCGCACTTCACCGGCGAGTCCCCCGCACAGGGCGATCACCGCGTCCCCGCGGCGCTCCCGGGCCTGCCGCACCTCACGGGCCAGCCGCACCCGGCGCAGCACCGGCACCCCGGCCGCCCCCGCGGCGACCGGAATCACCGACACGCCCAGCAGCGCGAGCACCAGCCCGGCGCCGAACGCCCACCACTCGGCCCGCAACCGCCCTCGCAGCCGCCGCAGTTCACCGACGGCCCACTCCCACGAGGGTGGCCCGGTCCCCACCACCCCGCCGCCCGCGAGCAGCAACCGCGCCCGCCGCGCCCCGTGGTGCCGCCCGCCCAGCATCCAGACGGCTGCGCCGACACACGCCGCGGCGGCACCCATCGACATCTCACCCATCACCTTCACCATTCCCGTCGCTCTTCGTCGCGCCCGCCGCTTCCGTCACTCCCGACACGCCCATCAACTCCGCAGCCCTCATGAGCTCCGCCACCGCCACCGCGAAGCAGCCCCCGCAGCCGCGCCCACCCCTGCTCCCGCGCGAACTCCCGCATGCCCCAGCGCAGCGCCGGAACCGTCCGCACCAGCCCCGAGGGATCCCGCTCGAGCACATGCACCTCGGCGATCCGGCGCCGCCCGGTCCGGTCCCGTACGAGGTGCAGCACCACCGACAGCGCCGCCGCCAACTGGCTGTGCAGCGCGGCCCGGTCGAGCCCGGCGGCCGTACCCAGCGCCTCCAGACGAGCCGGGACGTCCGCGGCGGCATTGGCGTGGACCGTGCAACAGCCGCCTTCGTGGCCCGTATTGAGCGCCGCGAGCAGATGCACGACCTCCGGACCGCGCACCTCGCCCACGACCAGCCGGTCGGGCCGCATCCGCAGCGCCTGCCGCACCAGGTCCTCGAGAGTGACCAGGCCGGCGCCCTCCTGGTTGGCAGGTCTGGTCTCCAGCCGCACGACGTGCGGGTGATCGGGCCGCAGTTCCGCCGAGTCCTCCGCCAGCACGATCCGCTCGCCCGGTCCGACCAGCCCGAGCAGCGCGCTCAAAAGAGTCGTCTTGCCGCAGCCCGTCCCACCGCTGATGAGGAACGACAACCGCGCATCCAGGAGCGCCCGCAGGACGCGGTCCCCGCCGGGCGGTACCGTGCCCGCCGCCACCAGTTCGTCGAGCGTGAACGCCCGCGGCCGTACGACCCGCAGGGACAGACAGGTGCTGCCGACCGCCACCGGAGGCAGCACCGCGTGCAGCCGGGTCCCGTCGGGCAGGCGGGCGTCGGCCCAGGGGCGCGCGTCGTCCAGCCGCCGTCCAGCCACCGCGGCCAGGCGCTGCGCGAGTCGCCGTACCGCCGCCGCGTCGGGGAAGGTCACCGGGGTCAGTTCGAGTCCGCCGCCCCGATCGACCCAGACGCGGTCCGGGGCCGACACCAGGACGTCGGTGACCGACGGGTCGGCGAGCAGCGGCTCGAGGGGTCCGCTGCCGATCAGTTCGGAGCGCAACCGCTCGGCCGCGCCGAGGACTTCGGCGTCACCGAGCACCCGTCCCTGTTCGCGCAGCGCCTGCGCCACGCGCGCGGGTGTCGGTTCGGCTCCGCTCTCGGCCAGCCATCGCCGTACGCCGTCCAGGAGCGGGGGACCGTCCGCCGTACCGGGTCCGGGGAACGTGCTCATACGCCACCCGCTTCCACCAGCGTCCGCTCCCAGAAGCCCTTGCAGAAGCGGGCGAGCGGTCCGCGGCCGGCCGCTCCGGGCGGTTTGCCGCTCTCGTGGGGACGCAACAGCCCCGACTCCACGGGTACTTCACCGGCCAGCGGCAGGCCGAGCAGGCGGGCCACCTCGCGGTCGTCCAGACCGGGCGCGTACGGCCCCCGTACCGCCACGCGCAGGTCGCGGACGACCATGCCGACGGCGGACGCCACCCGCCCGGCCGCCGCGACGGCCCGCAGTTCGGCGGGGACCACGAGGAGCGCGAGGTCGAGCTGGGCCAGGGCCTCGGCGACCCCGTCGTCCAGGCGGCGGGGCAGATCGACGACGACCGTGCCGCCACGCCGGCGGGCGGCGGCCAGCACCGCGCGCACGGCCTGGGACGGCACGGCGACGCAGTCGCCGCGGTCCCAGCTGAGCACCCGCAGGGAGTGCAGCTGGGGCAGCGACTCCTCCAGGGCGCCGCCGCCGACCCGGCCGCGCGAGGCGGCGAAGGCGGGCCAGCGCAGTCCTTCGGCCGTCTCGCCGCCGAGGAGTACGTCGAGTCCGCCGCCGAGCGGGTCCGCGTCCACGAGCAGGGTGCGCATTCCCTCACGCGCGGAGGTGACGGCGAGCGCGCAGGCCAGCGTGGAGGCTCCGGCCCCGCCGCGTCCGCCGACCACGCCGACGGTGAGCGCCGGACGGCCGACGCCCTCGGCGACGTCGGCGATGCGGTCGACCAGCCACTGCTCGCCGTCGGGCAACATCAGGACGTGGTCGGCACCGATCTGGACGGCGCGTTTCCAGACCTCGGAGTCGTCCTGGTCACGGCCGACCAGCACCACTCCCCTTCTGCGCGCGGCCCCACGCACCCGGCGCGCCGCGTCGTCGCCGACCAGGACGAGCGGCGCCGCTTCCCAGCCGCCGCCGCGCTCCGGTACTCCGTGGTGGACCTCGGGTGTGGCGCCGGCCGCCGCGCACAGGCGCAGCAGATCGTCGAGAAGCTGGGCGTCCTCGGTGACGATCAACGGCCGTCCCGGCCGTCCTGCGGTGCTGGGCGGCGGATCGTGAGTGACAGTTCCGGCCACGTGTGCTCCCCCTTCGCTGCATCTACCGCGCAGCCCTCCGCGGCCACGCGATTCCCGAACGTGTGAAGAACCGGCAACCGGCCTCCATATGAACGGCCGATACGAACCGGCCAAACGCGCGCCGACAAACGGAACCGGCCATGAACTCGCCATGGACGCGGCGCGCTGGAATCACGGTGCAGCGGGCCCGGAAATAATGTGGATCTTGGTCGAAAACTGTGGACAACTCAGTGGTTGTGAATATCGCTGTCACCCATACCGGTGAGCGGTGCACCGGTCCCCGCGACTTTCACAGAGCAGCGTTATGGCTACCCACAGTGACGGATCACGGGTATGCCAAAGGGACGGTCGATGCCGACCTGTCGCGGTCTCGCGACCGCCTGGAGTGAGAGAAACCCCGCCTGGACATGCGACGACCCCCGCCGGGGGGGAGAGCGGGGGTCGTCCCCACGGCCGACTCGGGGGGGGAGGAGCCGGACCGGGTTAGCACGGTCGCGAACGATCCGTGACTTCCATGGTGTACCCGAGAGCCTTCTCAGGCAAACCCACGCGCCCCACCTTACGCCGAATGGTGGGCGCCTATGCTCAGGGGCGTGGAAAACCACTCCTTGCCCCGCACAGCGGCCTTCTTTGACCTGGACAAGACGGTCATTGCGAAGTCGAGCACGCTCACGTTCAGCAAGTCGTTCTACCAAGGCGGGCTGATCAACCGCAGGGCCGCCTTGCGTACCGCGTATGCCCAGTTCGTCTTCCTCGTCGGCGGCATGGACCACGACCAGATGGAGCGGACGCGCGAGTACCTCTCCGGGCTCGTCCGCGGCTGGAACGTCCAGCAGGTGAAGGAGATCGTCGCCGAGACCCTGCACGACCTGATCGACCCGATCATCTACGACGAGGCCGCCTCCCTCATCGAGGAGCACCACACGGCCGGCCGCGACGTCGTCATCGTGTCCACGTCGGGCGCCGAGGTGGTCGAGCCGATCGGCGAGCTGCTCGGCGCGGACCGGGTGGTGGCCACCCGGATGATCGTGGGCGACGACGGCTGCTTCACCGGAGAGGTGGAGTACTACGCGTACGGCCCGACGAAGGCCGAGGCGATCAAGGAACTGGCCGCGTCCGAGGGGTACGACCTCGACCGCTGCTACGCCTACAGCGACTCCGCGACCGACCTGCCGATGCTCGAGGTCGTCGGACATCCGCACGCGGTGAACCCGGACCGGGCACTGCGCCGCGAGGCACTCGCGCGCGGGTGGCCGATCCTGGACTTCCACCGCCCGGTGCGGCTCAAGCAGCGACTGCCCGCGCTCTCGGCGCCGCCGCGTCCGGTTCTGGTCGCAGCGGCGGCCATAGGCGCGGCCGCGGCCACGGCGGGACTGGTCTGGTACGCCAACCGGCGCCGGAGTTCGGCGGCGTGATCCGGCCTTTCGCCGGTCGGGTGAGTTCGTGCGGGATTTCGACGCCCGATTAGACCCTGTTGGATCGCGTTTGAACCTAAAAGTAAAGAACTAGGGGCAGGGGTTCCGCTTGCTCCCGGCTTGCAGTACAAAGGACACAACGGCCCGCGAGACCAAAGGACATCCGAGAGGATCACCTTTAGAACGCATTTGGCCCACGGACCTAGCATGAACACTGGGCACCCACGCGACGTCGACCCGTCGATTACGGGCCAGCTGCACCAGGTGACGGGCAAAGTTCCCGACCTGATGGGCAACATATCGAGGACGCCTGGTAACTCGGTGAACATGCCAGCGGCGGTACGAGCACTCGTACCGCCGCAACCCTGTCGAGGCCCTGACCTTCAGGCCGCCCCGCGCTGCAGCGCCTCGCACACCGCCGTCGATTCGCGCGCACCCAGCTCGACCGCCCTGCCGCAGTGGGCGATCCACGCCGCCATGCCCTCCGGAGTGCCGGAGACATAGCCGTCGAGGGCCGCCAGATAGGCCGCGCGGCCCAGTTCGGCGTGGCCCACCTCGGCCGGGCACACCGACTTCGGGTCGAGGCCGCTGCCGACCAGGACGATCCGCTCGGCCGCGCGCGCGACCAGCCCGTTGTGGGAGGTGAACGGGCGCAGTGCGAGCAGCTCGCCGTGCACGACGGCCGCCGTCACCAGTGCGGGTGCGGAACTCCCCGCGATGACCAGCTGCGAGAGACCCTCCAGCCGGCCCGACACCTCGTCCGCGTCCGGCAGCGGCAGCTCGATCAGCGGCTCGTGGACGGGTTCGCCGTCGCGCCGGGGCCGGCCGACCTCGTCCTCGTTGCTCGCCGCGGCCACCAGGTGCAGCCGGGCCAGCACCCGCAGCGGCGACTGCCGCCAGATGGACAGCAGTTGGCCCGCCTCCGCGGTCAGCCGCAGGGCGGCGCCCATGACACGCGCCTCGTCGTCGACGCTGAAGTCGGTGCGCCGCCGCACCTCCTCCAGGGCCCAGTCGGCGCCGGACAGCGCGGCGGAACCCCGGGCGCCGCGCAGCGCGGCCTCGGAGGTGATCTCGTTGCTGCGGCGCCGCATGACCCGGTGCCCGTAGACCCGGTCCACGGCCTTGCGCATGGACTCCACGGACTCGGCCACACCGGGCAGCGAACCCAGGGCCGCAAGCGGATCGGCGGTCGCGCCTGTCGTACTCATGAGTACGACATTACGCACCCCCGCGCTCCAACCCCACGAAGGAGTGGTCTTCTTCACTTCACCTGACACCCACAGCGATTAGGTGACTACTCTTCGTGAACATGAAAATTGCTTTCGTCGGAAAGGGCGGCAGCGGCAAGACCACGCTCTCCTCCCTCTTCATCCGCCATCTCACGGCCGCCGGCGCGCCGGTCGTGGCCGTCGACGCCGACATCAACCAGCACCTGGGAGCGGCCCTCGGCCTGGACGACGTCGAGGCGGCCGCGCTGCCCGCGATGGGCGAGCGGCTGTCGCTGATCAAGGACTATCTGCGCGGCTCCAACCCGCGCATCGCCTCGGCGGCGACGATGATCAAGACGACCCCGCCGGGCGAGGGCTCGCGGCTGGTGCGGGTGCGGGAGCCCAATCCGGTGTACGACGCCTGCGCGCGGCCGGTGGAACTCGACGGCGGCGCCGTCCGTTTGATGGTCACGGGGCCCTTCACGGACGCCGACCTGGGGGTCGCTTGCTACCACTCCAAGACGGGAGCGGTGGAGCTGTATCTGAACCACCTGGCCGACGGCAGCGACGAGTACGTGGTGGTCGACATGACCGCCGGCTCCGACTCGTTCGCCTCTGGCCTGTTCACCCGCTTCGACATCACGTTCCTCGTCGCCGAGCCGACCCGGAAGGGAGTCTCCGTCTATCGCCAGTACAAGGAGTACGCCCACGACTTCGGGGTCGTCCTCAAGGTCGTCGGCAACAAGGTGCAGGGGCAGGACGACATCGACTTCCTGCGCGCGGAGGTCGGGGACGACCTGCTCGTGACCGTCGGGCACTCGGACTGGGTGCGTGCAATGGAGAAGGGCCGGCCGCCGCGGTTCGAGCTCCTGGAGGACGTCAACCGCCGTGCCCTGCGCCTGCTTCAGGTCGCCGCCGACGCGACGTACGAGCTGCGGGACTGGGAGCGCTACACACGCCAGATGGTGCACTTCCACCTGAAGAACGCTGACGCGTGGGGCAACGAGCGCACGGGGGTCGACCTGGCAGCGCAGGTCGACCCCGGTTTCGTGCTCGGCGAGGGTGTGGCAACCCCCGTCTGACGGCTGCTACTTGGCCGCCGGCGCCCCCGGCACCCCCTTCGGGGCCGGGGCCGGGCGGCTCGAGAGCAGCGACGCCCAGCCCTGCCTGGGCGCCTCGCCGACGTTCAGGGTGCGCAGCTTGGCCAGGGTCTGCGGGTCCTGGGCGTCGAGCCAGTCAGCGAGCTGCCGGAAGGACACGCAGCGCACTTCGGGCTTGTTGCACACCTGCTGAACGACCTCGTCGAGGGCACGCATATAGGTGCCGCCGTTCCAGGACTCGAAGTGGTTGCCGATGACCAGCGGCGCGCGGTTGCCGTCGTAGGCCCGGTAGAAGCCCTTGAGCAGACCGTCCCGCATCTGGTCGCCCCAGTAGCCGTACTTGTCGGGGTCGCCCTGGGTCGAGGTGCCGGACTGGTTGACCATGAAGTTGTAGTCCATGGTCAGCTGCTCGTAGGTGTGCCCGGGGAAGGGCACGAGCTGCATCGACAGGTCCCACAGGCCCTCCTTCTTCTTGGGCCAGACCTGGTTTTCGACACCGCTCGTGTCATAACGGAAGCCCAGTTCGCGGGCCGCATGCATGAAGTTCTTCTGCCCCTCCTGGCAGGGCGTGCGGGCGCCGATGAGCTCCTTGTCGTAGTCGAAGGGCAGCGGCGCGAGCTTCGTCAGGCCGCTGTTGGTCTTCCAGGTCTTCACGAACTGCTTGGCCTGGGCGATCTCGCTCTTCCATTCATCCACCGACCACTCGCCGACCCCGCCGCCGGCGCCGCAGAAGTGGCCGTTGAAGTGGGTGCCGATCTCGTTGCCCTCAAGCCAGGCCAGCCGCAGTTGCTTGGCGGTGTCGGCGATGCCCTTCTCATCGTTGAAACCGATCTCGGAGCGGCCCGGCGAGTGCTGCGGGGGGTGATAGAGGTCGCGCTTCTCCTCCGGCAGCATGTACACGCCGCTGAGGAAGAACGTCATGTTCGCGTGGTTGTCCTTGGCGACCTTGCGGAAGTGGGAGAACAGCTTCTGGCTGTCCTCGCCCGCGCCGTCCCAGGAGAACACCACGAACTGGGGAGGCTTCTGGCCGGGCTTGAGCCGCTCGGGTCGGGGCAGATGCGGCTGTGACCCGGTGTACGCGGTGGAGCCGTCGCCGATCAGACGGACCACGCTCCTGGGCGCCGGAGCTCCCTGCTGCGGGCCGGACGCCCCTTCCTTGGAACCGCTGGAGCCGCTCTCGCAACCGGCGAGCGACGCGGCACAGGCCGCGGCGACCATGGCACCCGCGGCGATCCTCTGAGTGGCGGCCATGTTCCGCCCACCTTCTTCCTTCTCTCAGGCGAACGCTGATGAGGGCGATTTCTGGTGATGTGCCGGTTTGCGCCGACAGCGCCGCCAAGGTCGCACGGGGCCGAGAAGGAGTTAGCAAGACGAGCCGATGAAATGCTCATTTCATCCCGGTGGGTGAATCGATGCACCATTTGCCCCGAACATCCGTACTTGGCCTTTACTCTGCATTACGATTCATTTACTGAGCGTTGATTCATCCCGCCGCAGCACGCCGTGACCCACGGCCGCGACTCACCCCCGTTCCCGACGGGGGACCACCCCTTCCGCGACCGCGCTGCCCCGGAGGAGACGGGAAAAAAATGTCAGCCTGCGTCCACACCCGATGCCAGGCCCTCGGCCTCGCCCGAGCCATCAGACTCCACACCGCCAACCCGAGCCGTACGAAGCGGAACCACCCTCCGCACAGCCCGCCCCCGACCCCACCCCGGCGCCGCGGCATCGCGGGCGCCGACGTGTCCGCGGCGATCGCGGTCTTCCTGATCGCCCTGCCGCTGTCCCTCGGTATCGCCCTCGCCACCGGCGCCCCGCTCCAGGCCGGCCTGGTGGCCGCAGCCGTCGGCGGACTCGTCGCCGGACGCCTGGGCGGCTGCCCGCTCCAGGTCAGCGGCCCCGCCGCAGGACTCACGGTCGTCACCGCCGACCTGATCCACCAGTACGGCTGGCGTACGACGTGCGCCATCACCGTCCTCGCCGGACTCGCCCAACTGGGCCTGGGCTGGCTGCGCGTGGCCCGCTCCGCGCTCGCCGTCAGCCCCGCCGTGGTGCACGGCATGCTCGCCGGCATCGGCGTCACCATCGCCGTCGCCCAGCTGCACATCGTCCTCGGCGGCACACCGCAGAGCTCCGTCATCGACAACGCCCTCGCGCTGCCCGCCCAGTTGGCGAACCTGCACCCCGCGGCGGTGTCGATGAGTGCCCTGACCCTGGCCGTGCTGATGGTGTGGCCCCGGATTCCCGGGCGCGCCGGACGTGTCGCGCGGAAGATCCCGGCCGCCCTCGTCGCCGTCGCCGCGGCCACCGCAGTCGCCTCGGTCACCGGGCTGCGCCTGGCCCGCGTCGATCTGCCCTCCTGGTCCAACCACGCCCTTCCGCAACTGCCCGAGGGTCCGGTGCTGGGCATCGCGACCGCCGTCCTCACCATCACGCTGGTCGCCGGCGTGGAGTCGCTGCTGTCCGCCGTGGCCGTCGACAAGCTGACGACCGCCCGCGGCGGACCGCCCGTGCCTCGCTCGGACCTGGACCGGGAACTGCGCGGTCAGGGCGCCGCCAACATCGTGTCCGGAGCCCTCGGCGGCCTGCCCGTCACCGGGGTTGCGGTGCGCAGCGCGGCGAATGTGCATTCCGGTGCCGTGAGCCGGAACTCCACGATGCTGCACGGCGTTCTCGTAGTAGTCGCCGCGCTGCTGATGGTCCCGATCCTGGATCTCATCCCACTCGCCTCACTCGCCGCCCTGGTGATGGCCGTCGGCATCCAGATGGTGTCCCTGCACCACATCCGCACGGTGACCCGCCACAGAGAAGTGCCGGTGTACGCCGTCACCACACTCGGCGTGGTGTTCCTCGGCGTGCTGGAGGGCGTGGCGCTCGGGGTCGCCGTGGCCGTCGCCGTCGCCCTGCACCGCCTCGCCCGCACCCGCATCACGCACGAAGAGATGGAAGGTGTCCATCACGTACATGTAAGAGGGCAGTTGACATTCCTCGCCGTGCCCCGCCTGAGCCGGGCCCTGCATCGCGTACCCCAAGGCGCCCACGCCGTCGTGGAGTTGGACGGTTCGTTCATGGACCACGCGGCGTACGAGTCACTGCAGGACTGGCGGGCCGCGCACACTGGACAGGGCGGTGCCGTCGAGCTGACCGGCTGCCGCACCGGGCTGCGGACCCCCGAGCCGACGGCTTCGACCGAGTGCCGTTGCCGGCCGTGGACGCCGTGGCGCAACCACCAGTGCGACATGCCGTCCGGCGGCCGGGCGAGCGTCGGTACGACCGGGCAACCGGAACCTGGCGGCACCGGGCACCCGGACGGAGCGCCCGACCCCGGCGCCGACAACGGGACCGGCACGGGCACAGGCACAGGCACAGGCACCGAGGCCAAGGTCGATGCCACTTCCGGCAGCCATGAACTCGCCCGTGGCATCAGCGCGTTCCAGCGCAACACCGCGCCCCTGGTGCGGAGTGAGCTGGCGCGGTTGGCGCGGGAGGGACAGGAGCCGTCCCAGCTGTTCCTCACCTGTGCCGACTCACGGCTCGTCACGTCGATGATCACCTCCAGCGGTCCCGGCGACCTCTTCGTCGTCCGCAATGTCGGCAACCTGGTGCCCTTGCCGGGCGAGGAGAGTGGCGACGACTCGGTGGCGGCGGCGATCGAGTACGCGGTGGACGTGCTGAAGGTGCGGTCCATCACGGTGTGCGGGCACTCCGGGTGCGGGGCCATGCAGGCACTGCTCAGCTCCGAGCCCGGGGGCGGGCGCACACCGCTCGCGCGGTGGCTGCGACACGGGCTGCCGAGCCTGCGGCGGATGGCCGACGGCGACCGGCCCTGGGCACGGCTGGCGGGGCGGGCCGCCGCCGACACGGTGGAGCAGCTCTGTCTGACCAACGTGGTCCAGCAGTTGGAGCATCTGCGCTCCCATGACTCGGTGGCACGGGCCCTGGAGGAGGGTGCGCTGGAGCTGCACGGGATGTACTTCCACGTGGGCGAGGCGCAGGCGTATCTGCTCGGCGGGGCGGATGCGGATGCTGCTGGGGACGAAGTGGACAAGGTGTTCAAGCACGTGTCGGGTGCGGAGGAGGTGCCCAGCCCGGCGTGAGCCGGCCGGATGCCCTCGGCGCGCGGTGCGGGCGGCCGCGCGCCGAGGGCATCCGCGCAAGGTGATGCGCTGATGGTGGCGACACGCCGGGGCGGGCAGCAGCGCGTCGGTGCGGTGGTGTGTTCCTGTGGCGCCGGTAGAACTCTTCGGAGAGCCGGGGTCACCTGCCGTGGGCAAGCCACCGTTATCCCTCGTCGCCCTTCCGCCGGTGGGCCTCGATGCGGTGGGCCTCGCCGCAGGGCTGAACTCCGGCCGGGTGGCGTCCGTGGGTAGAGGTAGCCCCGACCGCACACACAGGTCTAAACCAATTTCCGGTCGACCCTTGTCATCGGGCCCCCGGGTCTGATGAGCTGTGGCCTGGGACACAACGGACACCCTTCGAAAGGGAGATGTCGTGAGCAACGAAAGCCTGGCCAACCTGCTCAAGGAAGAGCGCAGGTTCGCGCCCCCCGCCGAACTGGCCGCGAACGCCAACGTGACGGCAGAGGCGTATGAACAGGCCAAGGCTGACAGGCTCGGCTTCTGGGCCGAGCAGGCCCGCCGGCTGACCTGGGCCGTGGAACCGACTCAGACGCTGGACTGGTCGAACCCGCCGTTCGCCAAGTGGTTCGAGGACGGCAGGCTCAACGTCGCGTACAACTGCGTGGACCGGCATGTCGAGGCAGGGCTCGGCGACCGGGTGGCCATCCACTTCGAGGGCGAGCCCGGCGACAGCCGAGCGATCACCTACGCCGAACTGAAGGACGAGGTCTCCAAGGCCGCGAACGCGCTCCTCGAGCTCGGGGTCCGGGCGGGCGACCGGGTCGCGATCTACATGCCGATGATCCCCGAGACCGCGATCGCGATGCTGGCCTCGGCCCGGATCGGCGCCGCGCACTCGGTGGTCTTCGGCGGCTTCTCGGCGGACGCGCTCGCGACCCGCATCCTGGACGCCGACGCCAAGATCGTCATCACATCGGACGGCGGCTGGCGGCGCGGCAAGCCGTCCGCGCTCAAGCCGGCCGTGGACGACGCGATCGCGCGCGTGGACAACGTGGAGCACGTCCTCGTCGTACGGCGCACCGGCCAGGACGTCGCCTGGAACGACGAGCGGGACGTGTGGTGGCACGAGATCGTCGAGCGGCAGTCGGCCGAGCACACGCCGGAGGCGTTCGAGGCGGAGCACCCGCTGTTCATCCTCTACACGTCCGGTACGACGGGGAAGCCGAAGGGCATCCTGCACACGTCGGGCGGCTACCTCACCCAGGTGGCGTACACCCACCACGCGGTCTTCGACCTCAAGCCGGAGACGGACGTGTACTGGTGTACGGCCGACGTCGGCTGGGTCACCGGCCACTCGTACATCGTGTACGGGCCGCTGGCCAACGGCGCGACCCAGGTCATGTACGAGGGCACGCCGGACACTCCGCACCAGGGCCGCTTCTGGGAGATCGTGCAGAAGTACGGGGTGACGATCCTGTACACGGCGCCGACCGCGATCCGTACGTTCATGAAGTGGGGCGACGACATCCCCGCGAAGTTCGACCTGTCCAGCCTGCGCGTGCTGGGGTCGGTCGGTGAGCCGATCAACCCCGAGGCGTGGATCTGGTACCGCAAGCACATCGGTGGCGACAAGGCCCCGATCGTCGACACGTGGTGGCAGACCGAGACCGGCGCGATGATGATCTCGCCGTTGCCGGGCGTGACCGAGACGAAGCCCGGCTCGGCGCAGCGGCCGCTGCCCGGCATCTCGGCGACCGTCGTGGACGACGAGGCCAACGAGGTGCCGAACGGCGGTGGTGGCTACCTGGTGCTGACCGCGCCGTGGCCGTCGATGCTGCGCACCATCTGGGGCGACGACCAGCGGTTCCTCGACACGTACTGGTCGCGCTTCGAGGGCAAGTACTTCGCCGGCGACGGGGCGAAGAAGGACGACGACGGCGACATCTGGCTGCTCGGCCGCGTCGACGACGTGATGCTCGTGTCCGGGCACAACATCTCGACGACCGAGGTCGAGTCGGCCCTGGTGTCGCACCCGTCCGTCGCCGAGGCGGCCGTGGTCGGCGCGGCCGATGAGACGACCGGGCAGGCCATCGTCGCGTTCGTGATCCTGCGCGGTACGGCCTCCGAGCACGACAACCTCGCAGGCGAACTCCGCGACCACGTCGGGGCCACGCTCGGGCCGATCGCCAAGCCGAAGCGGATCCTGCCGGTGGCGGAGCTGCCGAAGACCCGCTCCGGCAAGATCATGCGGCGTCTCCTGCGTGACGTCGCCGAGAACCGCCAGCTCGGGGACGTGACCACGCTGACGGACTCGACGGTCATGGACTTCATCCAGGCGAAGCTCCCGGCGGCGCCTAGCGAGGACTGAGTCCCCGATCGCCAAGGGGTGTCCCGCACCGGCGGGGCACCCCTTTTGCGCATAACGTGGAATTCACCCGCACTCTACCGATCGCACCTTAGGTAAAGTAAGCAAAGCGTTTTGGACGCGACAAGATCCTCAAGGTGCGCCGGGAAGTCTGGTCGGCATGTGCTCAGCCGTGCCCACCGACCGGAGGTCCCCCCGTGACCGCGCCCAGCACCCCCACCCGTCGCAAGATCTTCGACCGCCTCTCGCTGCCCGAGCGGACGTTCGTCACGGACGCGCTGCGCACCGAGACCGTCGGCGGTGTGCTGCTCCTGATCGCCGCGGTCTCGGCGCTGATCTGGGCGAACATACCGGCGCTGCACGACAGTTACGAGAACGTCGCCCACTACCACCTGGGCCCCGCGGCCCTCGGCCTCGACCTCTCCGTCTCCCACTGGGCCGCCGACGGGCTGCTGGCCGTCTTCTTCTTCGTCGCCGGGATCGAGCTCAAACGCGAACTCGTCGCCGGCGACCTGCGCGACCCCAAGGCGGCCGTGCTCCCGGTGGTCGCCGCGCTGTGCGGCATGGCCGTACCGGCGCTCGTCTACACCCTCACCGCCCTCACCAGTGGCGGCTCGACACAGGGCTGGGCGGTGCCGACCGCCACCGACATCGCCTTCGCGCTGGCCGTGCTCGCGGTCATCGGCACGTCCCTGCCCAGCGCCCTGCGCGCCTTCCTGCTGACGCTGGCGGTCGTCGACGATCTGTTCGCGATCCTGATCATCGCCGTCTTCTTCACCGACCGGATCGACTTCGCCGCGCTCGGCGGCGCCGTCGTCGGACTCGTCGTCTTCTGGCTGCTGCTGCGCAAGGGCGTGCGCGGCTGGTACGTGTACGTCCCGCTCGCGCTCGTCATCTGGGGACTGATGTACAACAGCGGCGTCCACGCGACCATCGCGGGCGTCGCAATGGGCCTGATGCTGCGCTGCACCACTCACAAAGGTGAGCAGCACTCCCCCGGCGAGCACATCGAGCACCTCGTGCGCCCCCTGTCGGCGGGACTGGCCGTACCGCTGTTCGCGCTGTTCAGCGCCGGGGTGGCGGTATCGGGCGGGGCGATTCGGGACGTGTTCACCGAGCCGGAGACGCTCGGAGTGGTGCTCGGGCTGGTCATCGGCAAGGCGGTCGGCATCTTCGGCGGCACCTGGCTGACCGTCCGCTTCACCCGTGCCTCCCTCAGCGACGACCTCGCCTGGGCCGACGTCTTCGCCATCGCCACGCTCGCCGGCATCGGATTCACCGTCTCGCTCCTCATCGGCGAACTCGCCTTCGAGGGCGACGCGGTGCTGACGGACGAGGTGAAGGCCGCCGTACTGACCGGGTCGCTGATCGCGGCCGTGTGCGCGACGGCGCTGCTGAAGCTGCGCAACGCCAAGTACCGCCGGATGTGCGAGGACGAGGAGCGCGACGAGGACCACGACGGCATCCCGGACATCTACGAGGAGGACGACCCGGCGTACCACCTGCGGATGGCGGGGATCTACGAGCGGAAGGCAGCCGAGCACCGGCGCATCGCCGCCGAACGGGCCGCGGAACGCCACGGACTTGCCGAAGTCGCGGGCGGGGCAGGCGAGGAGGACGACGGTCCGGCATGATCTGACGAGACGGTACAAAATACGGGACCATACGCAGTCAGGCAGAAGACGGAACCGTACGAGCGACGTACGCAGAAGAGGGAGACCGCGATGAGCGCACCCGACGGCAGCCCGGTCGGCGCCGAACGCAGCATCGGCCAGCTGTTCGCCTCCGCGACGACCGAGATGTCGGCGCTGGTGCACGACGAGATCGCGCTGGCCAAAGCCCAGCTCAAGCAGGACGTCAAGCGCGGTGTGGCGAGCGGCGGCGCGTTCTCGGTGGCCGGCGGGCTCCTGTTGTTCTCCCTGCCGATGCTCAACTTCGCGCTCGCGTACGGCATTCGGACCTGGAGCCACTGGAACCTCGCGATCTGCTTCCTGCTGTCCTTCGCGGCCAACGTGATCATCGCCGTCGTCCTCGCTCTGATCGGACTGGCCTTCGCGAAGAAGGCCAAGAAGAGCCAGGGCCCGCAGAAGGTCGCGGCGTCCGTGAAGGAGACGGCGGGCGTCCTGCAGAACGCCAAGCCCCACCCGCGTCCCGAGCTTCCGCAGGATCGGGTACCCGAGGCCATCGAGGCTGTGGCACGCTCGGCGTCATGACGGATCCCGCCGCCGCCTCGGCCGTACGCGCCGAAGGCCCCTGGACTCACCGGGACGTCGCCGCCAACGGCGCGCGCTTCCACATCACCGAGCTGGGCGACGGCCCACTCGTGCTGCTGCTGCACGGCTTCCCCCAGTTCTGGTGGACGTGGCGGCACCAGCTGACCGCGCTCGCCGACGCCGGGTTCCGGGCCGTGGCGATGGACCTGCGGGGCGTCGGCGGCAGCGACCGCACACCGCGCGGGTACGACCCCGCGAACCTCGCACTCGACGTCACCGGCGTGATCCGCTCGCTCGGCGAGCCGGACGCCGCGCTCGTCGGCCACGACCTCGGCGGCTATCTGGCGTGGACGGCGGCCGCGATGCGCCCGAAGCTCGTACGACGGCTCGCGGTCGTGTCCATGCCGCACCCCCGGCGCTGGCGCTCGGCGATGCTGCGCGACCCCCGGCAGAGTGCCGCGAGCTCCTACATCTGGGGGTTCCAGCGGCCGTGGATCCCGGAGCGGCAGCTCACCGCCGACGACGCCGCGCTCGTGGGCCGGCTGATCCGGGACTGGTCCGGGCCGCGGCTGCCGGACGACGCGGCGGTGGAGACGTACCGCCGGGCCATGTGCATCCCCTCGACCGCGCACTGCGCCATCGAGCCGTACCGCTGGCTGGTTCGCTCGCTCGCCCGGCCGGACGGCATCCAGTTCAACCGGCGCATGAAGCGGCCGGTGCGGGTGCCGACGCTGCATCTGCACGGCTCCCTGGACCCGGTACTGCGCACCCGCAGCGCGGCCGGTTCGGGCGAGTACGTCGAAGCGCCGTACCGCTGGCGGCTGTTCGACGGTCTCGGCCACTTCCCGCACGAGGAGGACCCGGCGGTCTTCTCCACCGAGCTGATCAACTGGCTCAAGGATCCCGAACCCGATCGGTGACCGGACGGGCACGGTTGGTGACCCTTCGATCGCGCCCGGTACCCGGATCTGAACGCCTGTCCTACGAACGGCCACATGCCCGGCGCATAGGCCAATTGAGGGACCCCGGGGCGGTTATCGACCTTGGGGCAGGGGCAGACGTCGGGGTATGGGCTGGACGCACGACTACAGTGACGCACCCCGCAACCGCCGCTCGTCCGGCGGTCTGAGCTCCCACCAGCGAGGCACCCCGCAGACGCCGGGCGCGGACCTCCGGGTGGGGATTCCGCGCATCCTGCGCCGCCGGGCCCGCTGGGTCTCGGTACGTCTGCGCCATCCGCGCGGCTGACGGCCTCCTGCGCGGTTCACGGTCTCCGCCGCGGCTGCCGGCCTTCTACAGGGCGCAGCTGTCGGTGCCGACCTGCTCGTTCGCCGTACGTCCCTTGGCGATGTCCTGCTGGATCTCGTCCGCCGTGAGCGCATAGCCGGTTTCGGCGTCGTCGAGGGACTTCGCGAACACCACGCCGTAGACCTTGCCGTCGGGCGTGAGCAGGGGGCCGCCGGAGTTGCCCTGGCGGACGATCGCGTACAGCGAGTAGACGTCACGGCGGACCGTGTCGCGGTGGTAGATGTCCGGGCCGTTGGCCGTGATGCGCCCGCGCACGCGCGCGGCACGGACGTCGTACGACCCGTTCTCCGGGAAGCCCGCGACGATCGCGCCGTCGCCGCTCGCCGCGTCCTTGGACGAGAACTGCAGGGCACGCGCCCTCAGGTCGGGTACGTCGAGGACGGCGATGTCGCGCCGCCAGTCGTACAGCACGACCCGGGCGTCGTACTTGCGGCCCTCGCCGCCTATCTGCACGGTGGGCTCATCGACGCCGCCCACGACGTGCGCGTTGGTCATCACACGGCGGTCGGCGAAGACGAAGCCGGTGCCCTCCAGGACTTTGCCGCAGCCCTGGGCCGTACCCATCACCTTCACGATGGACTTCTGTGAGCGGATGGCGACGGCGCTGCCCGCGAGGGCCGGGTCGGGCGGCCGGACGTCGGTGATCGGCTCGTTGGAGAACGGGCTGAAGACCTGGGGGAAGCCGTTCTGCGCGAGGACCGTGGAGAAGTCCGCGAACCAGGTGTCGGCCCGGTTCGGCAGCGCCCGCGAGACGCCCTGCAGCACCGAGGAGCTGCGGACCTCCTTGCCGAGCGTCGGCAGTGTCGTCCCGGCGAGGGCCGAGCCGATCAGCCAGGCGACCAGCAGCATCGCGACGACGTTCACCAGGGCGCCGCCGGTGGCGTCCAGGGCGCGGGCCGGGGACCAGGTGATGTACCGGCGAAGCTTGTTGCCGAGGTGGGTGGTCAGGGCCTGGCCGATGGAGGCGCAGACGATGACGACGACCACCGCGACGACGGCGGCGGTCGTGCTGACCTCCGCGTTGTCGGTGAGGGCGTCCCAGATGACGGGCAGTACGTACACAGCGACGAGACCGCCGCCCAGGAAGCCGATCACCGACAGGATGCCGACGACGAACCCCTGGCGATAACCCACGATCGCGAACCACACGGCCGCGAGCAGCAACAGGATGTCCAGCACATTCACGGCAGACACCCTGTCATGACCGCCAGTCGAGTGGGACCTGGTTCTCGCGGTCCCAGGGTCGCTCCCAGCCCGCGTAGTGCAGCAGGCGGTCGATGATCCCTGCCGTGAAACCCCAGACCAGAGCCGATTCGACCAGGAATGCCGGACCTCGGTGGCCGCTGGGGTGGACCGTGGTGGCTCTGTTCGCGGGGTCCGTGAGATCCGCCACGGGGACCGTGAAGACCCGCGCGGTCTCGTTCGGATCGACCACGCCGACCGGGCTCGGCGCACGCCACCAGCCGAGCACCGGCGTGACGACGAAGCCGCTGACCGGGATGTAGAGCTTGGGCAGCACGCCGAAGAGCTGGACGCCGGCGGGGTCGAGCCCGGTCTCCTCCTCGGCCTCGCGGAGAGCAGCCCGCAGCGGCCCGTCGGCCGTCGGGTCGCCGTCCTCGGGGTCGAGGGCGCCACCGGGGAAGGAGGGCTGGCCCGCGTGGGAGCGCAGGGAACTCGCCCGCTCCATGAGCAGCAGCTCGGGGCCGCGCTCGCCGTCTCCGAACAGGATCAGCACGGCTGACTGCCGCCCCGCCCCGTCCTCGGGCGGCAGGAAGCGGCTGAGCTGGAGCGGCTCGATCGTCTCCACCGCGTGCACCACCGGGTCCAGCCAGCCCGGCAGGCCCTCCTTGCTGACCGTCACCGGACCGTCCCTGCCGACCCTCACCGGGCCGTCCTGCGTATGGCTCTTGTGTGTCATGGCCACCCCCGTTCTGCCGTCTCCAACGCCCCGCGGGTCCGCGATCGTTCCAACCGGTCAACCCGTGTTGACCACAGCGGCCGCTCCGCCCGGAGCGTCACGCGGCCCCCAGGGGCGGCGCCGGTTTGCCGCCCGCGTCGAGGTACGACTGCGGTGGCTTGAGGCGCTGGCCCGGGAAACCGCCCTTCTCGTACTTCAGGAGTTTCTTCGCCTTCTCCGGATCGGTCTCGCCCTCGCCGTAGGCCGGGCAGAGGGGGGCGATCGGGCAGGCGCCGCAGGCTGGCTTGCGGGCGTGACAGATGCGCCGGCCGTGCCAGATCACGTGGTGGGACAGGTCCGTCCACTCGCTCTTGGGGAACAGCGCGCCGACGGCCGCCTCGATCTTGTCGGGGTCGGTCTCCTCGGTCCACTGCCAGCGCCGTACCAGCCGCTGGAAGTGCGTGTCAACGGTGATGCCGGGCCGCCCGAAGGCGTTGCCGAGCACGACGAAGGCGGTCTTGCGACCGACGCCGGGCAGCTTGACGAGGTCCTCCAGCCTGCCGGGGACCTCGCCGCCGAACTGCTCGGCGAGGGCCTTCGACAGCCCTATGGCCGACTTGGTCTTGGCCCGGAAGAACCCGGTGGGCCTCAGGATCTCCTCGACCTCCTCCGGGTTGGCGGCGGCCAGATCCTCGGGGGTGGGGTACCTGGCGAACAGCGCGGGCGTGGTCTGGTTGACCCTGAGGTCGGTGGTCTGGGCGGACAGGACCGTGGCGACCAGGAGTTGGAAAGCGTTCTCGAAATCCAGCTCGGGGTGGGCGTAGGGGTAGACCTCGGCGAGCTCGCGGTTGATACGGCGGGCTCGGCGCACCAGGGCGGTGTGCGACTCGTTGCGGCGCGGCTTGGTGGGGGTGGCCTTCGCGGCGGCTTTCTTGGCGGGCGGCTGTGCCTTCTTGGCCACCGTCTTCGTGGCTGCCGCCTTCTTCGCGGGCGCCTTCTTGGCCGCCGTCTTCTTGCCCGCCATCCTCTCCACAGGCGCCTTTTTCTCCGTTTTCACCCTTTCCTCACCGCCACCCGGGTCCTGTTCGCCCACAGCGGAATCACGACGTACAACCACCCGCCCAGCCCCCTTGGCCTGTGCTCTCACCGGCGATTTGGACACCCGGCCAGCCTAGAGCCCGGCACCGACATCCGCCCCGGACCCCGAAGATCAGCGCCCAATTGGACCCCTGCCGCTTACCTCGGCACACCTGTGCGGCATCCTTGTGACAGATCACACTGTTTGGACCGTCCAGCAAAATGGGGAGCACGGTCCCCTGGTACACGGGGGAGCAAGATCCCCTGAGCAGGTCGACAAGGAGAGAACTCGTGGACGACGTTCTGCGGCGCAACCCGCTCTTTGCGGCGCTCGATGACGAGCAGTCCGCGGAGCTGCGCGCCTCCATGAGTGAGATGACCCTCGCGCGTGGCGACTCCCTGTTCCACGAGGGCGACCCGGGCGACCGGCTGTACGTCGTCACCGAGGGCAAGGTCAAGCTCCACCGCACCTCCCCCGACGGCCGCGAGAACATGCTCGCCGTCGTCGGCCCCGGCGAGCTGATCGGCGAGCTGGCCCTCTTCGACCCGGGCCCGCGCACGGCGACCGCCACCGCGCTGACCGAGGTCAAGATGCTGGGCCTGGGCCACGGCGACCTCCAGCCCTGGCTGAACGTCCGCCCCGAGGTGGCCACCGCCCTGCTGCGCGCCGTCGCCCGCCGACTGCGCAAGACCAACGACGCCATGTCCGACCTGGTCTTCTCCGACGTACCCGGCCGTGTGGCGCGGGCCCTGCTGGACCTCTCCCGCCGCTTCGGCGTGCAGTCCGAGGAGGGCATCCACGTCGTCCACGACCTCACGCAGGAGGAGCTGGCCCAGCTGGTCGGCGCGTCCCGCGAGACCGTGAACAAGGCGCTGGCGGACTTCGCCCAGCGCGGGTGGCTCCGCCTGGAGGCGCGGGCGGTCATTCTGCTGGACGTCGAAAGGCTCGCCAAGCGGTCGCGGTGACCGTCCCTGGGGGCTGCCGCCCCCAGCCCCCGCGTTCGGCCTGAACGGCCTCGTCGTCAAGCGCCGGACGGGCTGATGAGTGCCGGCCCGCGCCGAAAATGAGCCGCTCCGGTCCTCCCGTCGCGGCACAGTGAGCGCATGGCCGAAACACTTCACCGTCCCGGTCTCGACGCGCAGGGATTCATCGAGCGCGAAGGCTCCCTCGCGCGCGTCCCAAGCGCCTTCCGCCCGGTCGTCGCCGCCGCTCGGGACCGGCTGCCGGACACCTTCGGCGCTCGGCTGCACAGCGCGTACCTCTACGGGTCGATTCCGCGCGGCACCGCGCGCGTGGAGCGTAGCGATCTCGATCTGCTGGTGGCCCTCCGGGAGGAACCGACCGACGCGGACCGGGAGGCCGCCCGCACGCTCGGCGAGACGGTCGACACGGAGTTTCCGCAGGTCGACGGGGTGGGCACGCTGCTGTACGACCGGGCGCGGCTGCTGAGCGAGCTGGAGCGGTACGACCTGGGGTGGTTCGTGGCCTGCCTGTGCACGCCGCTGCTCGGGGAGGACCTCGCCGAGCACCTGCCCCGCTACCGCCCCGACTCCCTGCTCGCCCGCGAGACCAACGGCGACCTCGCCCTGTTCCTGCCGCGCTGGCGGGAGCGGATCTCCGGCGCCGAGGACAGCGAAGAGGCCAGGCGGCCCCTCGTACGGTTCATGTCGCGGCACCTCGTCCGCACCGCGTTCACGCTCGTCATGCCCCGCTGGAACGGCTGGACCAGCGATCTGCGGGAGATGGCCGAGGCGTTCGCCGCTTACTACCCGCGGCGGGCGGCGCAGCTGCGGGCGGCGGCCGTACGCGGGTACCACCCGTGCGGCGATCCCGTCGTCCTGCGGTCGTACGTCGACGACCTCGGACCGTGGCTCGCCGAGGAGTACGCGCGCGTGCACGGCGTGAAGGCCCCGCGGCCCGACTAGAGGCCAACCAGAGGCCGACTAGATCAGCCCGTGGTCGCGCAGATAGTCCAGCTGGGCCCGGACGGACAGTTCCGCCGCGGGCCACAGGGAGCGGTCCACGTCCGCGTAGACGTGGGCGACGACGTCGGCGGGCGTGCGGAAGCCGTCCTCCACGGCCGTCTCCACCTGGGCGAGTCGGTGGGCCCGGTGGGCGAGGTAGAACTCGACGGCGCCCTGGGCGTCCTCCAGAACCGGGCCATGGCCCGGCAGGACCGTCTGGACGCCGTCGTCGACCGTGAGGGAGCGCAGCCGCCGTAGCGAGTCCAGGTAGTCGCCGAGGCGGCCGTCGGGGTGCGCGACGACCGTCGTACCGCGGCCGAGGATGGTGTCACCGGTGAGGACCGCCCGGTCGGCCGGGAGATGGAAGCACAGGGAGTCCGCGGTGTGGCCGGGGGCCGGTACGACGCGCAGCTCGAGGCCGCCGACGGCCACCACGTCCCCGGCGTCCAGACCCTCGTCGCCGAGGCGCAGCGCGGGATCCAGCGCGCGCACCTTCGTACCGGTCAGCTCGGCGAAGCGGGCTGCGCCCTCCGCGTGGTCGGGGTGGCCGTGGGTGAGGAGGGTCAGGGCGACGCGTCGGCCGGCCCGCTCGGCCGTGTCCACGACGGCGCGCAGGTGGGCGTCGTCCAGGGGGCCGGGGTCGATCACCACGGCCAGGTCGGAGTCCGGCTCGGCGACGATCCAGGTGTTGGTGCCGTCCAGGGTCATCGGGGAGGCGTTGGGCGCAAGGACGTTGACGGCCCGTGCGGTGGCGGGACCCGACACAACCTGGCCCCGCGGCTGGCCGGGCAGGGTTGCTGCGTCCGTCATGCGGGGCCTCCACCGGTCGGGGCGGTCGGTATGCGCTTGGTGAACTCGTCGTGGCCCGGCCAGGCCAGGACGATCTCGTCGTCCACGAGGCGGGCGCGGGCCAGGACCGGCGTCATGTCCCGCGCGGGCGCGGCGGCGAGCACCTCGGCGGCGGTGTCGTACGGGAACAGCTGACGCAGCGTCGCGATGGTGGGCGGCATCATCATCAGCTCGCCCTTGTCGTACCCGTCGGCGGCCTCGTGCGGCCGGATCCACACGGTGCGGTCGGCCTCCGTGGAGGCGTTGCGGGTGCGTTGGCCCTCGGGGAGGGCGGCGACGAAGAACCAGGTGTCGTAGCGGCGGGACTCGAACTCCGGGGTGATCCAGCGGGTCCAGGCGCCCAGCAGGTCGGAGCGCAGCACCAGTCCGCGGCGGTCCAGGAACTCGGCGAAGGACAGGTCGCGGGCGACCAGGGCGGCGCGGTCGGATTCCCAGTCCTCGCCGGTGGTGTCGCCGACGACCGAGTCGGGGGTGGGGCCGGCGAGCAGGACGCCCGCCTCCTCGTACGTCTCCCGGACGGCCGCGCAGACGATCGCCTGGGCGCCCCTCTCGTCGACGCCGAGCCGCTCTGCCCACCACGCGCGTGTGGGGCCGGCCCAGCGGATCTGGTGGTCGTCGTCGCGGGGGTCGACACCGCCGCCGGGATACGCGTACGCGCCTCCGGCGAAAGCCATGGAGGCGCGTCTGCGCAGCATGTGAACGGCGGGTCCGGAAGACGGGTCCGGCGAGTCCTTCAGCAGCAGCACCGTGGCCGCGCGCCTGGCGGGCACCGGCGTGAGGGTGCCTTCCGCGAGCGCGCGGATACGTTCCGGCCACTCCGGGGGATACCACTGCCCATTCGCCATGGGCGGAGGCTATCCCGATGTGCGCGAATGTTCGAGAGGGGTCGGTGGGGCAGGCCCTTCCGGGTCCGACGGGCAGGCCACAACGGCTCCGGCGGGCCAATCCTTGCCGATCCGAGGGCAGGCCCCGACGGCGCCAGCGGCGAGCCCCTGCCGATCCGCCGGGCAAGCCCTGCGCATCCAGCCGGCAATCCAAGCCCTACGGATCCAGTGGCCAGGCCCTTGCCGATGCGGCGGGCCGGCCTTCACCCATTCCGGCGGGCAGCCCGTTACGGCTCCCAGCCGACAGGCAGTAACGGGGCCGGCCAACAGGCCCTCACGCCTCCAGCTCGACCTGGATCTCGACCTCCACCGACGCGTCCAGCGGCAGTACCGCGACGCCAACCGCGCTGCGTGCGTGCACGCCCTTGTCGCCGAGGACCGCGCCCAGCAGTTCGCTCGCGCCGTTGATGACGCCGGGCTGGCCGGTGAAGTCGGCGGCCGAGGCGACGAAGCCGGTGACCTTCACCACGCGCGCGATGCGGTCCAGGTCGCCGGCAACGGACTTCACGGCGGCCAGGGCGTTCAGCGCGCAGACGCGGGCCAGGTCCTTGGCCTCTTCGGCGGTGACCTCCGCGCCGACCTTGCCGGTGACCGGGAGCTTGCCCTCCACCATCGGGAGCTGGCCGGAGGTGTACACGTACACGCCCGACCGCACGGCCGGCTGGTAGGCGGCCAGCGGCGGTACGACCTCGGGCAGGGTCAGGCCGAGTTCGGCCAGCTTCTCCTCGACCGCGCTCACGACTGCTTCTCCCGCTTCAGGTAGGCAACGAGCTGCTCGGGGTTGTTCGGTCCGGGCACGACCTGGACGAGCTCCCAGCCGTCCTCGCCCCAGGTGTCCAGAATCTGCTTCGTGGCATGGACGAGCAGCGGCACGGTTGCGTATTCCCACTTGGTCATGTGGCCGACTGTAGCCGCTGTTATCCACAGCCTCCCGCGTAGGCGTCGGTCGGACTGGTTAGTCTCGAAGACGTGAGCAGGCTCCAGGTCGTCAGCGGTAAGGGCGGGACCGGAAAGACGACGGTCGCCGCGGCCCTCGCGCTTGCCCTCGCCACCGAGGGGAAGCGGACGCTTCTCGTCGAGGTGGAGGGCAGGCAGGGCATCGCACAGCTCTTCGAGACGGAGGCGCTGCCCTACGAGGAGCGGAAGATCGCCGTCGCTCCCGGGGGCGGTGAGGTCCACGCCCTCGCCATCGATCCCGAACTGGCCCTTCTGGACTACCTCCAGATGTTCTACAAGCTGGGCAGCGCCGGCCGGGCGCTGAAGAAGCTCGGTGCGATCGACTTCGCCACCACCATCGCGCCGGGCCTCAGGGACGTCCTGCTGACCGGCAAGGCGTGCGAGGCGGTGCGGCGCAAGGACAAGTCAGGCCGCTTCGTCTACGACTACGTCGTCATGGACGCCCCACCCACCGGCCGCATCACCCGCTTCCTGAACGTCAACGACGAGGTGGCCGGCCTGGCGAAGATCGGCCCGATACACAATCAGGCGCAGGCCGTGATGCGGGTGCTGAAGTCGCCGGAGACCGCCGTGCACCTGGTCACACTGCTCGAGGAGATGCCGGTCCAGGAGACCGCGGACGGCATCTCCGAACTGCGGGCGGCGCGGCTGCCGGTGGGCCGGATCGTCGTGAACATGGTGCGGCCCCGGGTGCTGGACGCGGCCGACCTGGATCTCGTACGGACCGTGCCGCGCACCGCCGTCGCCCAGTCGCTCTCGGCCGCCGGCCTCGGCGGTGCGCGCCGCGGTGGCAACGCCGAAAGACTGGTGGACCCGCTGCTGACGCAGGCCGCGGAGTACGCGGAGCGGTACGCGCTGGAGCAGGAGCAGCGCGCGGCCCTGGGCGAGCTGGGCCTGCCGCTGCACGAACTGCCGCTGCTCGCCGAGGGCATGGACCTGGCGGGGCTGTACGAACTCGCCACCGAGCTGCGGAAGCAGGGGATGTCATGAGTCCGGACCCGGCCCACAAGAAGGACGCCGCCCGCCATCGTCTCTCCCCCGCACGCGTGCTGGACGTCGACGAACTGCTCGACGACCCGAAAACCCGGATCGTGGTGTGCTGCGGTTCGGGCGGCGTCGGCAAGACCACGACCGCGGCGGCACTGGGACTACGGGCGGCCGAACGGGGCCGCAAGGTGGTCGTCCTGACGATCGACCCGGCCCGGCGTCTCGCCCAGTCCATGGGCATCGACTCGCTGGACAATGTGCCGCGCCGGGTGAAAGGCACGGACGGCAAGGGCGAACTGCACGCCATGATGCTCGACATGAAGCGCACCTTCGACGAGGTCGTCGAGGCGCATGCGGACTCCGAGCGGGCGGCCGCGATCCTGGCCAACCCCTTCTACCAGTCGCTCTCTGCGGGCTTCGCGGGCACGCAGGAGTACATGGCGATGGAGAAGCTGGGGCAGCTGCGGGCCAGGGACGAATGGGACCTCATCGTCGTCGACACACCGCCGTCCCGGTCGGCGCTGGACTTCCTGGACGCGCCGAAGCGGCTCGGTTCCTTCCTGGACGGGCGGCTGATCCGGCTGTTGACGGCTCCCGCCAAGCTGGGCGGGCGCGCGGGCATGGCCTTCCTCAACGTCGGAATGTCGATCATGACCGGCACGCTGGGCAAGCTGCTCGGCGGTCAGCTGCTGAAGGACGTACAGACGTTCGTGGCCGCGATGGACACGACGTTCGGCGGGTTCCGTACGCGCGCGGACGCGACGTACAAACTGCTTCAGGCGCCCGGTACCGCGTTCCTGGTGGTGGCGGCCCCGGAGCGGGACGCGCTGCGCGAGGCCGCGTACTTCGTGGAGCGGCTGGCCGCGGAGGACATGCCGCTCGTCGGACTGGTGCTCAACCGGGTCCACGGCAGCGGCGCCGACCGGCTGTCGGCCGAGCGGGCGCTCGCCGCCGCGGAAAATCTTGAGGAGCCCCGCATTGTGGATCAGGGTGGCGGGAAAGCTGGACTTCGTAACTCTCCCGACACGTACGGCAATTCAGAATCTCCCGCATCCGAGCGCCATTCCCCCGGCGCGGAGCGGGACATCGACCAGCTCACCGCAGGCCTGTTGAGGCTGCACGCCGATCGCATGCAGTTGCTCTCCCGTGAACAGCGCACGCGTGACCGCTTCACCGCCCGGCACCCCGAGGTGGCCGTGGTGGAAGTGGCCGCGCTGCCCGGCGATGTGCACGACCTCGCAGGACTGCGGGACATCGGGGACCGGCTCGCGGCCAACCGGCCGGAGCTGCCCGAAACACCTACCGAGGCGTGAGGGCAGGCGCCCCCTCAGCTGACCGCCGCGTAGTTCTCGTACACCTCGTCGTTGTCGAGGGGCACGATGCCGGCTCCCCGCTCGTACTCCGAGCGCGCGGTCTCCAGGAGCCTGCGCCACGAGGTCACGGTGGGCCGCCGGCGCAGGAGTGCGCGGCGCTCCCGCTCCGTCATGCCTCCCCACACGCCGAACTCGACGCGGTTGTCCAGCGCGTCGGCCAGGCATTCGGTGCGTACCGGACATCCGGTGCACACCGCCTTGGCCCTGTTCTGCGCTGCTCCCTGAACGAACAGTTCATCCGGATCGGTAGTGCGGCAGGCGGCCTGCGCACTCCAGTCGGTAACCCAGCCCATACCGGCGCCGTCCTCTCCCGAATCGAGGCTCCCCCACGGCGGCAGCGGCATATTCACCGCCGCCAGTTGAGGACGTTACGGAAGGTGGGCACAGCGCAACACCCCCTTCGGGCCCAATCTTGAATGGCCCGAACGGACTATGGGTAAGCGGCAGATCACCCGCGGGAGTGAGCTGGCGACATGCGTGATCATCCCGGCAAACCAGGACAGCCGTGGTGCGCCACAACGGACGCCGGATGACACACGAGGCGAATTCGGACACGCCGTCAACACACCCCGACATGTCCGGCGGAGGATCCGTCGAAGAAAGTCGAGATGATCCGGAACGATTCGGGGTCGCCGGACGTATTGATACGTGGCCGCACTGCTGTGACAGTTGAGAGCAGCTTAGGCCAAGGCATATACGCGTGTCCGGCGAATGAGAACGTAGGCTGCCCTCATGCCAAAGAAGCGCTCGGGCGGTGGTCTGTCGCCAACGCAGCAGGCCGCCAAGTTCCTCGGTGTCAGTGTGCTCGCAGGAGCCGTCATGGCAGGCATCGCCCTGCCCGCGGCAGGCGCGCTCGGACTCGCGGCCAAGGGCTCGGTCCAGGGCTTCGACGAGATCCCCGCGAACCTGAAGAGCCCGCAGCTGAGCCAGCGGACCACGATCCTGGACAACCAGGGCGGCCAGATCGCCACGGTCTACTCCCGCGACCGTACGGTGGTCGACCTCAAGGAGATCTCGCCGTACATGCAGAAGGCGATCGTCGCCATCGAGGACTCGCGCTTCTACGAGCACGGCGCGATCGACCTCAAGGGCGTCCTGCGCGCCCTCAACAAGAACGCGCAGAGCGGCGGCGTCTCCCAGGGCGCCTCGACGCTCACGCAGCAACTGGTGAAGAACTACTTCATCGAGGAGGCCGGCGACGACCCGACCAAGGTCGCCCAGGCCACCCAACAGACTCTGGGCCGCAAGATCCAGGAGCTGAAGTACGCGATCCAGATCGAGGACAAGCTCGGCAAGAAGAAGATCCTCGAGAACTACCTGAACATCACGTTCTTCGGCGAGCAGGCCTACGGCGTCGAGGCGGCCTCCCAGCGCTACTTCTCCAAGCACGCCAAGGACCTCACGCTCCCCGAGGCCGCGCTGCTGGCCGGCATCGTCCAGTCACCGAGCCGGTACGACCCGGTCAACGACGAGGCAGAGGCGACCAAGCGCCGTAACACCGTGATCGCGCGCATGGCCGAGGTCGGGGACATCTCCCGGCAGGAGGCCGACAAGGCGATGAAGCAGCCGCTCGGCCTGCACCCCAGCCAGCCGAAGAACGGTTGCATCACCGCGGTCTCGGGCGCCGGCTTCTTCTGTGACTACGTGCGCGAGGTGTTCCTCAACGACCCGGTCTTCGGCAAGACCCGGGAGGCGCGCGCGAAGGTCTGGAACCAGGGCGGTCTGACGATCCGTACGACACTCGACCCGCAGGCACAGCGATCGGTCCAGTCGTCGATAAAGCAGCACGTGTACAAGAGCGACGAGGTGGCGACCGCCGCGACCGTCGTCGAGCCCGGCACGGGCAAGATCCTCGCGATGGGCCAGTCACGACCGTACGGCTTCGGGAAGGACGAGACGCAGATCAACCTGTCTGTGGACAAGGACTTGGGCGGCGGCCTGGGCTACCAGGTCGGTTCGACGTTCAAGCCGATCGTGGCCGCAGCCGCCATCGAGGGCGGCAAACCGGCGACGCAGGAGTACCCGTCGCCGTACGAGATGCCCTACCCGAGCCAGGTCGCCGCGTGCGACGGCAAGACCTGGCTCAACACCAAGCAGGCCAAGCTGACGAACGAGAACCAGGAAGAGCACGGGCCGTACGGCATGAAGGAGGCGACCGCCAAGTCGGTCAACACCTACTACGTGCAGCTCATCGGCGACATCGGCATCTGCCCGGTCACCACGATGGCGCAGAAGATGGGCGTGGCCCGCGCGGACGGCCGCAAGATCGACCAGGCGCCGTCCATCGCGCTCGGCACCCAGGAGATGTCCCCGCTGACCATGGCGAACGCGTACGCGACCTTCGCCTCGCGCGGCATGTACTGCACGCCGATCGCCATCGAGTCGATCACGCAGACCGTGGGCAGCGAGAAGAAGTCCTTCGATGTGCCGAAGTCGACCTGCTCGCGGGCGATGTCGGAGAACACCGCGGACACCGTCAACACGCTGCTGAAGGGCGTGGTCGAGGACGGCACGGGCCAGGAGGCCGGCCTCAGCAACCGGCCGAGCGCGGGCAAGACCGGTACGACGGACTACCGTTACGCGGCCTGGTTCGTCGGCTACACGCCGAACATGGCGGGGGCGGTCTGGGTCGGCGACCCGGCGCACAACCGCAAGATGGTCAACATCAGCATCGGCGGCGTCCCGCACGCCAAGGTGTACGGCGGTGAAGTCCCCGGACCGATCTGGCGCGACATGATGACCGGCGCGCTGGAGGGCAAGCAGGCCCCGGACTTCAACCTCGTCGACATCCCCGACCCCGCGAAGGACAAGGGCGACGGGCACAACGGCGACGGCAAGGGGAACAACGGCGGTAACGGCAACGGCGGCCTCTTCGGCGGCGCGAACGGCGGGGTCTTCCCGACGCCCTCGTTCTCCTTCCCCGGGGGCTTCGTCCAGGGGCAGACCGGGGGGACGAACGGGCGGAAGCACGGCTGAGCCGGAGCCTGAGCCGAGATCAGGGCCTACGGGGCCGCGCCCTTGAGCAGGGTGCGGCCCCGTTGCCGTATTGCTGTGCGGGGTGGCTCAGCCCTGGAGGAGCTTCTTGACCGCCGCCGCGACGCGGCCGCCCTCGGCCTGCCCGGCCACCTTCGGGTTCACGATCTTCATCACGGCACCGATGGCCCGCGGACCCTCGGCGCCGGCCGCCTTGGCCTCCTCGACGGCCTGGGCCACGATCGCGTTCAGCTCGTCGTCCGAGAGCTGCTTGGGCAGGTACTCGGCGAGGAGCTCACCCTCCGCCTTCTCCCGCTCGGCCTGCTCCGGGCGACCACCCTGCGCGAAGGCGTCGGCGGCCTCACGGCGCTTCTTGGCCTCCTTGGTGATCACCTTGAGGACCTCGTCGTCGGAGAGCTCGCGCTTCTCCCTGCCCGCGACCTCCTCCTTGGTGATCGCGGCGAGCGTCAGCCGGAGCGTCGAGGAGCGCAGCTCGTCCCGCTCCTTGATCGCGGCGTTGAGGTCGTCGTGAAGCTTCGACTTGAGCGTGGTGGTCATGGGGTCGATTGTCGCAGGTGTGCAGGCGCCGATGCCCCCTGATTTAGCCCACGGGCCCTGGGCGGGCCTCTTGCCGGGCCGTTGGCGAGGCACTTGGCGGAGGCCGTTGGGGAGCGGGTGGACGGTCCGGTTTCCGGGAGAGGCCGGGGTTCTGACACGATGGTCGTATGCGCGCGCGATACGGAGTACCCCTGGGAATCGTGGCGGCCGGCGCCGCCGGTCTGGTGTACGCGGCGGGCTTCGAGGCCCGCTCCTTCCGCCTCCGCCGGGTGACGGTCCCGGTCCTGCCTCCGGGCATGCGCCCGCTGCGTGTGCTCCAGGTCTCCGACATCCACATGGTGGGCGGACAGCGCAAGAAGCAGCGCTGGCTGCGCTCGCTGGCGGGCCTGCGTCCGGACTTCGTGATCAACACCGGTGACAACCTGTCGGACCCGGAAGGAGTCCCGGAGGTCCTGGACGCGCTGGGCCCGCTGATGGATTTCCCGGGCGCGTACGTCTTCGGCTCCAACGACTACTACGGCCCCAAACCCGGCAACCCCGCCCGCTACTTGCTGGAGAAGGCCAGCGGCCGGCACGGCCTGAACGGCAACGCCGCGGCCGTGGGCGCGATCCACAACCCGTGGGAGGACCTGCGGGACGGCTTCGACGCGGCGGGCTGGCTGAACCTGACGAACACCCGGGGCACGCTGAAGATCGAGGGCGTCGATGTCGAGCTGACGGGCCTGGACGACCCGCACATCAAGCGCGACCGCTACCTCCAGGTGGCCGGCGGCCCGTCGAGCACGGCTGACTTCTCGATGGGCGTGGTCCACGCGCCGTATCTGCGCGTCCTGGACGCGTACACGGCCGACGACTACCCCCTGATCCTGGCCGGCCACACGCACGGCGGCCAGCTGTGCATCCCCTTCTACGGCGCCCTGGTCACCAACTGCGATCTGGACACGGACCGTGTGAAGGGCCTGTCCACGCACACGGCTGAGGGCCGGACGTCGTACCTGCACGTCTCGGCGGGCTGCGGCACGAACCGCTACACACCGGTACGGTTCGCGTGCCCGCCGGAGGCGACGTTGCTGACGTTGGTGGGGCGGGACTAGCGGCGGCTGTACCGGGCGGGGCTGGGCTGGGCTGGGCGTAACCCAACCGGCTCGCCCGTATCGCCCCTTTTGTCGGCCCTGCTTAGCGTGAGGGCATGACGGCACCGATACCCAGGGACATGCCGGACCTGCCTCCGGTCCCCAGCACTTCCCCCCTGCTGCCCTCACATGTCCCGGCCACGGCGGTGGTGGAGCCCACCCGCCACCCCCTGACCGCGGTGTTCCGCCTCCTGACCGCCCTGACTGCGACGGTGGGCGTGACACTCGAGTTGCTACTGGGCTCCCCGGGCCGGATGCTGAGCTACTTCAGCGTCCAGAGCAACGCACTGCTGGCCGCGATCATGATCGCCGCAGCCCACCGGGCATGGACGGCACGCCGCCCCCTCTCGCCCTCGTTGACAGGCGCCACACTTCTCTACGTCACGACGACGGGCCTGGTCTACCACCTGCTCCTGGGCCACACGACGCCCCCGTTCTCCATGACCAGTGCGACGGAACCGCCGGCCGCCTGGCACGGCCAGTGGATCGCCCTCCAACTCCTCCACACGGTGACCCCGGTGGCGGCGCTCCTGGACTGGCTCCTGCTCACCACGCCGGGCCGCCTGCACCTGCGCCAGATCGCCGCGTGGCTCCTCTACCCCCTGGCCTACCTGGCCTTCTCCCTGGCCCGCGGCGAGCTCCTGATCCCGGGCACGGCCGACCGCTACCTCTACCCGTTCCTGGACGTCGACCAGCACGGATACCGCAGCACGCTGGCCAACGCCCTCCTCCTCGGCCTCGCCGTCTACGCCCTGGCGGTCCTCCTGGTCACCCTCGACCACGCCCGCCCGAACCCGATCCGCCGCCACGGCAAAACCGGATTTCGTCTCCAGCCACCAGTGGGCTAAAGTAAACGACGTCGCAGCGACAAGCAGCGACATCGGGGTGTAGCGCAGCTTGGCAGCGCGCTTCGTTCGGGACGAAGAGGTCGTGGGTTCAAATCCCGCCACCCCGACAGCTGAAACACCAGTTCAGGGCCGGTTTCCCTTCAAGGGGAAACCGGCCCTGACTGGCGTTCCGGGGTCTCTCGGGAGTGGTTGGGGAGTGGATCATGGAAATCCACTCCCCACCGTCACCCCAGACGCGCTCTCAGCAAGGCTGAGAGCACACGTACCGGGGACCGTGGATGCATGGCCAACCGTGCCTCCAACCCCTCCTCCCACTGTTCGGTCAGTTCGTCCATGAGCCGGTGGGAACGGAGAATTACAGGTGCCACCCGCCAGAGGGCGTGCATACGGTGTCGGTGGAGGGGACTTCGCGTCCGGCGCGTACGCCGAGCTCCGTGAGCTCGGTCTGCCCGACGAGGGTGCCTGGGCTGTCGCCGGACTTGGGCAGGTCCAGATCGACCACGAGCAGCCCGGCCGGGCCTGTGGCGATGCCGACGTTGACGTGGGCGGAACGCCGGAGCACCCGACGCTGGACGTGCACATCGGCGACCCGGGCTCCTGGGACCTGAACACGCTGACCCGGAACGCTGTCACTGCGCGCACGTGAGTAGAAATGTTCTCTACGGGTTCAAGGCGGCTCGCTACCGCTCGCCGCGCGCGGCCCGGCTCCCCGGGCCGCCGCTCCCTGTCTTCGCCCCGCTCCGGCCCGGTCCGCCCGGCCGCGCGACGCGAGCTGGCGGCCAGCTGACATCAGAAAAAGGGGTTGCGTCGTGGCTGGGGCGGTCGGCCGACCGCCGACCTTCCTACCTGTTGGCCAGGGCTTCGGCCTCCGCACGGGCCAGCAACGCCTCCAGTGAGGCAGATTCCGCCTCCAGGATCACGGCAGCGGCGTAGTCGATCGCGAACGACGCGTAGTGCTCCGCATCCTCCGCGTTGTGCTCGGCGCGTTTCACGTCATGCTCCGCTTTCCGCCTCCGGCTGTGCGGCCTGGTCGTTCTCGTCGGGTGCCATCGCCTCCAGGGCGGCGCGGAGCGCGGCGCGTGAGGTGATCCCGAGCTTGGGATACAGCCGGTGCAGATGGGAGCCGACGGTGCGGTGGGACAGGAAGAGCCGTTCGCCGATCTGCTTGTTGCTCAGGCCAGTGGCGGCCAGTTCGGCGATCTGCCGTTCCTGCGCGGTCAGCGCGGACATCGGTGTGTCCGGCCGGGTGGTGGCCACGCCGGTGGCGCGTAGCTCCTCGCGGGCCCGCTGCGCCATCGTTCTGGCGCCGATCCGCTCGAAGATTTCGATGGCGGCGCTCAGGTGCGCGCGGGCGGCAGCGATGTCGCGGGTGCGGCGTAGCCATTGTCCGTAGGCGAGCTGGACGCGCGCGTAATCCCACGGCCACCGGGCGGCTTCGGGTAGGGACAGGGCTGCCTCGAACAACGCGCCGGCATCGTCGTCGTCCGCGGCCAGGGCTGCGGCCCCCGCGGTGATCAGCGCGGTGCGGGGAGAGATGTCGTGGATGCCTGCCTGATGGGCGGCGGCGACGTGGGCGCGGGCCTGATCGATGCGACCGCTGTGAACCGCCGCCTCGACCAGGTCGTGGACCATCCAACGGCCGGGGACACCGGAAGTGGGTGTCCCGGGTGGGGTGACCCGGGACGCCTGGGCGAGTGCTTCCTCGTAGTCGCCTTGGCCCATGGCCGCGTGGCGGCGAGCCGACCAGGCGTACGCTTCCGACCTCGCGATGCCGCGGGGCGCCGCCCAGACCGTGGTCCGCTCGCTGCGGGCCTCGGCGAGGTCCATGTCGCCGCGAACAGCCGCGCCCGCTGCCAGTATGGCCCGGAGATGACCCTCCAGGAGGTGGTAGCCGTAGGCCGATGCCAGCTCCAGACCCTCCCGCCCCAGGTCCTCGGCCTCGTCCCACTCCCCGCGGGCGTAGGAGTCCTGACAGAGCAGCATCAACCCGGGAATGACCATGGCGATCGCGCCGCCGTCGCGTTCCCGTTCGATCATGCGGCGGACCAGATACCGGTAGTCGGACAGGGCGTCCATCGCGAGGGCCGCGTAGGCCAGGGGCATGATCTGCCAGGGTGCCGCGTCGGTGGGCAGTGCCGTGAAGCCGTCGGCGAGGCGCTCCCGTATCGAGTCGGAGGCACGGGCAGGGTGCACGTATGCGTCGTATAGCAGCCGGAACGGGGCTACCGCCTCCGGTGCGAGGCGGGCCATTGCGGTATGGAGAAGCTGCCACGGCTCGGGCCGGAGGGTATAGAGGCTGACAACCAGCAGGGCGTACAGGACCCCGTGGTGGTCCCAGTTGTCGTTCTTGGCGGTGTCGGCCACCTCGTCGAGTGCCCGGGCCAGCAGCTGGTGGGCGGCATTGACGTCGCCCTCATGCGCGAGGAGGTGGGCCGTGGCGGCGAAGACCAGCCCGGACGGGGAGTCTGGTGCCTGTCCGGCATCGGCCAGCAACCGGTTCACCTGCTCGAGTTGACCGGTGATGGTGGCGAGGTAGGCGGCCTCGACCAGCCGGCGGGACCGGTCGGCCGGGTGTGGGCTGAGTCCGCCGGCCCGCATGAGCGCGGCTACCGCGGCGGCCGCACCGGCGCGCCGCCGGTCGGAGACGGCATCCTCGTCCGACGCCTGGTCCGCGGCGCCGGACGGGTTGCTGCGCCGCCAGGCGGACAGGGCCGCTTCGTCCAGCGCCCGGGCCACCGTCTCGTCCGGTCCGGTCGCGGCCTCGGCCAGATGCCACGCACGGCGCTCGGGCTTGTCGACCAGGGCCGCTGCCATGGCCTGGTGCGCGGCCCGGCGTTCACCCGGCAGTGCCGCGCGCACGATCGCCGCGCGGATCAGGGGATGGCGGAACGACAGGTGACCGGTGGCCGTATCGTCGTGGACCAGATTCGCCTGCCACGCCGGGGCGAGGTCGTCGCCGGCCGAGGAGCACTGCGCGGCCGTCTGAATGGTGGTCAAGCCGGCGTCGGTGTCCAGCGCGGCCAGCAACAGCAGCTTTCGGGTGGGTGCGGGCAGCCTTTTGACGGAAGCGGTGAAGGTCTCCTCCAGCCGCCCGGAAAAGGGCAGGAGGGCGGGTAGTGGGTCCTGGCCGAGGCGCTGCCGGCCGGTGAGTGCCGTGGGCAACTCCACCAGTGCGAGCGGGTTGCAGGCGGCTTCGGCGAGCAGCCGCCGCCGTACGCTCGGCGCCAGCCTCGGCCACCGGGTGTCCAGCACCGTGGCCGCCGACTGCTCAGACAGCGGCTCGATCATACGTTCGCGTAGCCGGATGTGGTGGACGAAGCCGTCCGCCCCGGTCCGGCTGGCGGCCAGGAAGACGATGGGGGTGCCGTCGATGCGGCGGACGGCGAATCCCAACGCGGTCGCGCTGGCGCGGTCGACCCACTGCACGTTGTCGACGATCAACAGCAGCGGACGATCGGCCGCGAGGTCGTCGAGCAGGGCGAGCAGGGCCGTCGAGGCGACCAGCGGGTCCGGCGAGGGTCCCGGCGCGAGGCCGAGGATGTGGTGGAGGGCGTCGCGATGGTGGTCGGCGATCCGGTCGGCCCGCTCACGCAGCGGGTAGAGCAACTGATGCAGCGCCGAAAAGTCCATCCCGGCCTCGAACTCCACACCGGAGGCGCGCAGTACACGCCTGTCGACTGCTGCGGCCCGTTCCGCTGCGGCATTCAGCAGCGCGCTCTTCCCCACCCCGGGGTCGCCACGCAGCAGCACGCCGGGGCCGGCCCGGTACTCCCCTGCGAGCACCGAGTCGATCAGATTCAGCTCGGCCGTGCGCCCCGCCAGGTCCACTCCAGGCCGCAAAGTCACCCGCTGCCCGTCTCGATGCTGTTTGCCAGAAAAAAACTGATGGATCGGCAAGGAAGAGTTCCCTTTACTGCTCATTCGATCTGAGACGATCAAGGCCCGGCGCGTGACTGGCCCTCGCCTCGGCCAGGTCGTCGGGGCGGGCGGCGCCGCCCGCCGTAATGAACCGGACGACGGCGAGGAAACGAGCCCCGATGGTGCGTAGTCCCCTCCTGCGACCGGACGGTGACCACGGCACCGGGCATCGCCGGCACCGAGCTCCTTGAGGGTTGTCGTGGACCGTCGGTCCGTTGCTCTGTACGGTCATCGCCTGTCTTGGCCCTGGGGCGTCGCACGGCGGCGGCCCCTGCCGACGGCAGGGCGAGTCCTCCGATGTGCCACGAGTGCCGTGGGCCGCCACCCGGTTGCCCGTGTTCGGTTTCCGCGGTGCCCGTTACGCACGCCAAACGGATGAGGAGTGGCGTCGCATGACGTCGGTCCGGGCCGGATCGAGAAGTTCGTCGCCCCTTCCGGACAGCACGGTGCGGGCCGCGTAGAGGGCGAATCCCTTGACCTGGTCGAACGTGATGGTCGGCGGTACGGATAGCTCCTGCCGCGCGGTCATCGCCTCCGCCAGGGCCGGGCCCCGGTGGTCAAACGCGGCGCGCAGCGCCTCCACCGGTTCATCCGGTGGCTCCACTCCGCGGCCGTGGATGCCCAGCGCCGTGGCCACGTCGGCGAAGTTCGGGTTGTCCAGATCGGTCCCGAAGTTCACCAGGCCCTCGGCCTTTAAGTCCTGCACCCACCCGCGGGCCATGAGCAGGTCATTGTCGACATAGATGTACGGGCACCACACGACCGGTCGGCCCCGCCACCGGGCGTCCACCAGCACCATGAACTCGCGGTACAGGCTGCGCACCGGGTCGGGATATTCCTCGTGCCCCGCGGATAACTGCCAATCGACGAACAGCGTCACCGCGCGTCCTGCGGAGTCCGGGTCCGGACTCAGCCCGTCCGGAAGCGTCGCTTCCGCGGCCGCCGGATCCGTCCAGAACTCCACGCCGACGGTGTCCCCGGCGTAACGCCACGGCGGAGCAGGAGCGAGATTCGCCGTGCACCGCGGCGACAGCGGATAGGTGTAGCCATGCAGCATGCGGATCTCCACAGAGTCGGAACAGCACGCGAAGAGCCGCGTTGTCCCAACTCGGCCGCACGTCCGCTTCACAACGACAAGAAAGGGTCAAGAAGATCATCACTATGCGGGAAAAGGTTGTCCATGTTCCCGGCCACAGAGATCGGCCCCGACAGCAGTGACCGGGGACAGTGGTTGCCGCAACCATCCGGCCGGCCACCGCAACGGCCTGGGCGCGGACCGGTCCTGATTGCGGCATCCTTGAGTGCGGGTGTTGCAGCGTCGACTTCCGCGGTCACCTCGAAGCCGTGCTTCACGCGCTGCCCAGGAAGAGAGCGCGTGAGTTGCGCGCACTCGTATGGGCCCTCGACGAGAAAATTCTGGCGAGAGTCAAGGTCATCCCGGCTGACAGCCTGGACGTGCCATGGTGGCAAGGTCCGCTCCAGGACCATGGGCGGCCGTCTCAGTACTCCGGGGGCCTGACGGCCCCACCCGGTGGGCGTGAAAATCGGTGTGTGGCCGCCCGGCGGACGTCGAGGAAACTTGGTGCGATCCGAGCCTGTGTCTCAGTAGGACGCTGGGGGTCCAACGTCAGGCACCCGGATGTGTTGCTTCGAGCACGTGAATCAGTTTCTTCTGCCTGCCGGACCCCCGCCGGCCGGTCACGTGCTCGCGCGGCCGCGATCGGGAGGGGGTGCCAGGCAATGGACGTGATCCACGAACGCTGTGCGGGGATCGACATCAGCAAGGTGGACGTGAAGGTGACGATCCGCGTGCCCGGTGCGGGAAAGCGTCGTCGCCGTGAGACTCGTACCTTCTCCTCGGTGACCTCCGGGCTGCTGGCGATGCGGGACTGGCTCCTGGACGAAGGCATCACGGTGGCCGGTATGGAGGCCACCGGCGCCTACTGGAAGCCCGTGTTCTACCTGCTCGAACACGACATGGAGACCTGGCTCCTCAACGCCCGGCACATGAAGGCGGTGCCCGGCCGCAAGACCGACGTGAAGGACTCCGAGTGGATCGCCCGCCTGGTCGAACACGGCTTGGTGCGGCCCTCGTTCGTGCCTCCGGAGCCGATCCGGCAGCTGCGTGACCTGACCCGCTACCGCACCGAGGTCATCCGCGAACGCACCCGCGAGGCACAGCGGCTGGAGAAACTGCTGGAGGACGCCGGGATCAAACTGTCCGCGGTGGTCTCCGACATCCTGGGGGTCTCCGGCCGGGCCATGCTGGAGGCCCTCATCTCCAGCGGGTTCTCGTACTCGCGACGGGCCTTGCGCTGGACCTGGACGCCTTGGGTGTCGTCGAGAAGCTGGCACTGGGCGAGGAGCCCTCGCTGCACGGAAGGCACAGCGCTCCCGCGCAGGATGTAGGTCTTCAGGCGGGGCGCTTGGCCATGACGACCAGGCCCGGCCCGCTTTGCTCATCTGCAGGGAGCCGAAGTTCGGCGACCGGGCGCAGCTGACTGCGCGGCTTCTGCGGGCCACCGCCGAGAGATGATCTCCGGGCCCGCTCGGAGACCGTGGCCCGCTCAGAAGTCGTAGCAGACGTAGGCGCCCTCGGGCCCGCGGGCGATCCGGTCCGAGCCCCAGCAGTGGAGCATCGGCCCAACGCGGTACAGGGCGGCGCCACCGGCCAGCAGGACAAGGACGGCGAGCACGGCGGTCACGATCCGCATGGCCGTCATCCGCCGTACGAGCCACCAAGCCCCGGCGACCGCAAGCGCCCCCAGCCCCAGCATGACGGCCGATATCGGGGCGGTGTTGTTCTGGATCCCGGGAAAGCGGCCCGGGTGCGCGGCGTGTTGGACGGCGGCGAAGGCGAAGAAGAACAGCAGCAGCCCCAGCAGCAACAGTCCGACGGAGCCGACCCCGCGGCCGACGGCCCGGCCCCGGCTCCGCGGGCTTCCGGACGCCTCGGCGTCGTCCGCGCGCACGAGCCGCCGGTCGAGGACCGCCCGCAGCCGGTCCACCTCTTCCGGGTCCGCCACGGCCCGCTTGGGCAGGACGACGAAGCCGACGGCGGACTTGTCGGCGCTGAGAAGCACGAACAGCTCCGGCGTCTCGACATAGCGCGAGTAGAGGTGCCAGTCGAGGCTGGCCGAGCTGTGCGCGGTGGTGAGCCGGACTCCGGTGTCGTCGACCGTCCCGCAGATGTCCCCCTGCCGTTCGGCGAGCCGGTGGAGGCGGCGCGCCTGCAACCACGGCACCGCAGTCATGAAGGCGACGAAGACCACCACCCCCGCATACAGCGGCCACGGTGTGTCCCGGTGGCCGGAGCCAGCCGCCGACAGCAGGGCGCCGACGGTCGTGACCGCCACCGTCCAGACCAGCGCCCCGCGCTGAAAGCGTCCCGCGCCGGTGCTCCTCGCGCGTGCCCGCAGCGCGGACGCCAATTCGCCGACGGTCGGCCGGTAGGCCAGCTCCACCGGCCTCTCGGCGACCGCGTCCGTTTCCCGGCCCTCGGCCATGTCCCCTCCCCGATTCGGTGATCAACCGGATCGTAGGTGATGGGTCCCGGCAGGAAACCCTGTGCCGCTTCCGACGCCTGATCGTCAGCCGGGGCGCCTGGCCATGACGACTAGCCCCGGCCCGCTGTACTCCTCCGGAGGGAGGCGGAGTTCGGCGACCGGGTGCAGGCCGGCCTGCTCAATCAGGTCCACGAGTTGTTCCGGTCGCCATTTGTGTGTCGTCCAACGAACGGGTACGCCCCCGTAGGCCTCGGTGCGCACCGCGTCTTCGTCGCCGACGTGTGTCCCGGTGATGAAGTGCCCGCCCGGCTTCAACTCGCGCGCGAACAGGGCGAGAACCTGGGGAAGGACGTCACGGGGGAGGTTGAACAGTGACCACCACCCGAGCACGCCGCCAAGGGACGCTTCACCAAGGTCGAGGTCAGTGGCAGAGGCGACACTGAAGCGGCAGTGCGGATGAAGACGGCGCGCGTTCTCGATCATGCGGGGAGAGAGATCCACCCCGGACACGTCGAGTCCGCGTTCGGCGAGGTAGGCGATCACCGTTCCGGGTCCGCAGCCGACGTCGAGGACAGGCCCAAGCTCCCTCACGGTGTCGGCGAAGGCGTCGATCGACGCCTTGAGCCATGGATGGCGACGGATGTCGCCGACCCCCGTCGTCACCACCATGTGGGCGTAGTTGTCGGCCACGCGGTCATAGGAACTCACGAACCATGTCGAGATCAGCCGGGCGGTCAATAGGGTGTGCTCGCATCAGCCAACGATAGGACTGTGCGGCAGATCGACCTGGTGACGATGACCGGGAACGTCGCCCAGGCGATCGCCGATCCGCAGGCGTGGCGTACGACGCTGCGCGGCGCGTACGAGGCGCTGCGGCCCGGCGGGCGGCTTGTCTTCGAGACGCGCGATCCGGCGCAGCGCGTGTGGGAGGAGTGGGCGGAGTGGACGCGCGAGACCACGTACCGCATGACGGACATCCCGGGCGTCGGCCACGTCGAGACCTGGGCCGAGCTGACGGACGTGAGCCTGCCGCTGGTGAGCTTCCGGGGTACGCACGTGTTCGCTGCGGACGGGGACGTACTGACCTCGGAATCGACACTCCGCTTCCGCGAACGTACGGAGATCGAGCGGGACTTGCACGAGCACGGCTTCGTCGTCGAGGACGTACGCGACGCACCCGACCGGCCGGGCAGGGAGTTCGTGTTCGTGGCGCGGCACGGTACCGCGGAGCCCGTCCCTCCCGGAATGCCCTAGGGAGCGTGCGCACCACACAGCGCCGGGCAGACGGGAATTTGAAGACACTCCCTAGCTCTCGCTCGAATGCGTAAACCCTGTGATGGGCAGGGGACGTGTGGCGGCAGTGTCGCTCAATGCCCCACCCTGGTGGGGCCAGGGCTCGCCTGAAAAACTGAAGGCAGCTATGGAGAAAGCCCGGAGATGATCTTGAGATCAGATCTCCGACACCCCCACCCGAGACCGACACCTCCCAACGCTCCGACCTGCGTCTTTGACGTGAACCGCAGGTTGAGGAATGGCTGACTCGGATGCGTGTCATCGAGTCCCGGGCAGAGAATCTTGCGGCCCTGATCTCCCACAGTCTGTTTGAGGCTCCATAGCCAGCGTGGGGTCTCCCAGGGCTGGCGGCCCGACGGCCAGCAGCACCAACGACCGACCGGCGGGGGCGCCGTAGTCGGATGGCCAGGCAACGCGCCGGCCCTGGGGAGTGAACGGGGAGTGGATCAAGAAAGCCGCGCGGATCGCCACCCACGGGAACCAACTCGTACCAACGCCCTGACCTGCACAGGAGTCAAGTAGTCCTGGCCAGCGATCTTTCCGCACATTATTCGAGACGAAGAGGTCGTGGGTTCAAATCCCGCCACCTCGACTCGAAAAATGCAGGTCAGGCCGTGTCTCTCAGTGAGAGACACGGCCTTTCGCGTTCGCGGGCGACCCCGACCGGGCCCGCGTCGTCCTCACGGAGTTGCAGCCCGGCAGCGTCGTGCGCGTCACCGGCAGCCTGTGCATGCCGGACCCCGACGACGGCCTCTGGCTTGACATCACCGGCCTCTAACGCCTCCCCACGGTGCCCGTCATCACCTTCGGGAACAACGAGCCCGGGCTGCTCCATCAGGGCCCGTGCATTCTCCTGCGCACGCACGGTGAGGCTCAGCTCGCCGCGGCACGAAGCCGAGCAGGCAGTTAAGAAGGCCGTACGGCACGGGACGACGGACGCCTGACAGTCCCACACCCCATCCGTCCCTCACCAGCCCTGATACGACCTGAAGGCCAACTGTCGGGGGGCCAAACAGGGGGCCAAACGAGGCAGCCCCATCAAGACCGCCCCGGACTGTAATGGACTGTGCCGCAGCCGGACGAGCACGTCAGAGATCCCAGAGCAAGGTCAGGAGCGGCCTGATCGCGTTCGGGACGAAGTCGGGTCGGCTGGGGGACCGGTCGGTATCAGGAAAGCAAGCCGGATCATCAGGCGCATGAGGACAGGTGGCGGATCCTCACCGATCCGGCTGGGCATCCCTTCCGCATCGTCAGAGGTTAGGGGCTCAAGGGCCTCGATCTGAACTCAGATTGCGCCGCCTTCTAGAGGGGTGGCGGCTGCCGGTGAGGGCCACGATTCGTACAGTGGCTGGGTTAATCGATAAGGTGCCAGGTCACGACCGCACCCCGTTCGATCCACGGGCCGGTCAGAGCTCTGCCGCAGTTGGTGGCACCTCCACGGCTGCTGTGCGGGTCTCTGCCTGCCCAGGCCCTGGGATACGGGGGCGATCCTCACGGCGGGGCAGTCGGGCCCCGGCCGACGGGCCAGGAGGAACGAGTGGCACAGATCATCGCCGAGGTCTCACGGACGTTCAACGAGTTTCTGCTCTTGCCGAACCGGACTCGGACCGACTGCTCGGCTGCGACCGTTGACCTGCGCACGCCCCTGGTGCGGCACATCGCGGGCGAGGCGTCAGCGATCGAGCTGCAGTCCCCGTTCACATCCGCGATCATGCAGGCCGTCAGCACACCCGATCTCGCGATCGCGCTCGCGCGCAACGGCGGTCTCAGCTTCCTGCACCACAACCAGCCGATCCAGGACCAGGCTGCAGCGGTCCGCCAGGTGAAGAACTTCAAGGCCGGATTCGTCACCAGCGACACCAACGTCCGTCCCGACGACAGCCTGAGCCTCCTGGTCGACGTCATGCGCCGCACCGGTCACAGCACCGCCGCGGTCACCCACGACGGGACCGCCACCGGCCGCCTGCTCGGCATGGTGACCTCCCGGGACTTCCACCCCCAGCGCCATGACCTGGACGGACCGGTCAGTGGCCGGATGACCGCTATTGCCGACCTGGCCCATGCCGGGCCCGACATCACGCTTTCCGAGGCCAACGCGCGGCTGTGGGACGAACGGCTGGACTGCCTCCCGGTACTGGATACCGAGGGTCACCTTCAGCATCTGGTGTTCCGTTCCGACTACACGGACAACAAGCGCTTCCCGAACCAGCTTGTGGACGCTGCCAAGCGTCTGCGCGTGGGCGCGGGTATCAACACCCACGACTATCAAGAGCGCGTCCAAGCCCTGCTGGAGGCGGGCGTGGACGCGCTGTGCTTCGATTCGTCCGACGGCTACAGCGACTGGCAGGCGCAAGCTCTGACCTGGGTGAAGAAGCACTATCCAGAGATCCCGGTCGGTGGAGGCAACGTGGTCGACAGCGAGGCGTTCACCTTTCTCGCCGAGGCGGGGGCGGACTTCGTCAAGGTCGGGGTGGGAGGCGGCTCCATCTGCATCACTCGGGACCAGAAAGGCATCGGCCGCGGCCAGGCCAGCGCTGTGCTGGACGTCGCGGCAGCCCGGGATGCCTTCCGCGAACGCACCGGCGAGTACGTGCCGATCTGCTCCGATGGCGGGCTGGTGCACGACTACCACGTGGCCCTGGCGCTGGCGATGGGAGCCGACTTCGTCATGATGGGGCGTTACTTCGCACGCTTCGACCAGGCGGCCGGCGCGAAGCTGCCCACCCGCGACGGCTTCGTGAAGGAGTACTGGGGAGAGGGCTCGAACCGGGCCCGCAACTGGCAGCGCTACGGCCAGGGAGGCCAGGAGCTGGTCTTCGAGGAAGGCGTGGACGGCTACGTCCCCTACGCAGGCGACCTCAACGAAGGGCTCGCCCTGACCATCGCCAAGCTCAAGACCACGATGGTCTCCTGCGGCTCCAAAGCCCTGCAGGAGTTCCAGTCCACGGCCCGGCTGACCCTCGTTTCAGACCAGAGCTTCCAGGAGAGCCACGCCAACGTCACCCTGCGGGACACCCCGGTGACGGTCTCCTGACAAGTTGCCGAGTCCCGACGAGAGGACTCCTGGTTCGGAGGGGAATTGTGCGCGGTCGGAATAACCCTCTCCCGCCAGTACGAGGCAGTCGTATTGAGGTTCTGAGCAGCGCAGATGTGACCTGGATGGGCCGGAGCTCGGGGGCCAAACGGGGGGACAAACGCAGTAACCACATCAAGACTGTCCCGGACAGTGATGGACTGTGCCGGAGGCGAACGAGCAGGTCAGTAACCCCGAACCAAGGTCACAAAGGGCCTGATCGCGTTCGGGACGAAGAGGTCGTGGGTTCAAATCCCGCCACCCCGACAGCTGAAACACCAGGTCAGGCCCGGTCTCCTTCTCAGGAGACCGGGCCTGATGCGTTCTTGGGAAGCCTCTGGGGAGTGAGCGGGGAGTGGATCAAGGAAAACGTCACTCCCAGCGGGGGTGAGTGAGCCTGTGCGGCGAGAGCCGAGGCAATCGCCAGCGCGACGGACGGACAGCTTGTTCCGCTCACCGCGCGCGGTCTGGCCGCCAGCCGGGCCTCCGCTCCTGTCCCCGTCCCGATCCAACCCGGCCGGCGCGCTAAACCAATCAGCTACCGCCCGAGAAGGAGTACGTCGCGGCTAGGACGACCAGCTCTGCGCCTTTGTCGCCTTCCTCCGGCGACCGCGCTGACACCCAACACGACCCGGTGAACCGTCCCGGGCACAGCACCAGGGCCCCTCTCACGCCGGCGCGGTGCTGGCACCCGGAGGCCGGCGGAGCAGGTGCAGACAGACGACCGAGGCGACGACGGTCCGCCGTTCGGAGGCGTCCAGGCGAGGGTCCATTTCGACAACGTACTGCTGCAACCCGATCCACGAGTCGATGGTGCTCACCGTGACCCGGCCGAGAATCTCCGGCGCCGGGCCCCCTTCCGGATCGGTCTCCGTGAGATGCCATTCGGCGTACAGGAGACCCGGCCGCGTGAGGAGGAGTTGGCGTCCCTGCTCCGTCTGGAGGCTCAGCTGCCGGGTCTTGATGAGTCCACGGGCACCGGCGGTGCCGACCTCCCGGTCCGCGGCGTCGGTGAAGCGGAACTCCACCGGCCCGAACTGCTCAATACGGACGATGAACTCGCCGGACGTTTTCGTGAGGACGGAGTACGTGTCGTCGGTGTACGTGACCCAGGCGAGCGGGGTCCCCTTCACGGTGGACACGGCCAGGGCGGGGCCCACGTATCTGCGCCACCGTGAACGCTTCGGCTGCCCCACCACGACGGCTTCCAGCTCGAACAGACCGGGTTCCGTCATCGGTCTTCCTTCCCCCGCCACGGCTTCCCCCTCGACCGAGTACGTCCACTGTGACTGAGAACCTGCCCGACTCCCATCCCTCGGGCGGACATCGACGCCACGCGATGTCGCCCGGGACGAGTAACGGTGCGACCACTGACGTACGCCACCATCACCCGCTCACCTGGTAATCAGGCCCTGAACAGCTCGGATGCGATCTGGAGGTACGAACTTCGGAGGGCCATACAGGGGGCCAAACGCGGCAACCGCACCAAGACCGTCCCGGACAGTGATGGACAGCACCGGAGTCGAACGAGCTGGTCAGTGCCTCCAGATCAAGGTTACGAGGGGTCTGATCGCGTTCGGGAGCAAGCGGTCTTCAAGCAAGGCGTCGTCTGTCCCGGCGCGTTACACCATGAAGATGCGGCGTCGCAGGCGAGGCACCCCAGACTGTGGGGGTGCTCCTGCGGCCCAGTGGATCCCCGGTTCCGGCTCCCGGTCACCGGTACCGGCCCCCGACGCCTCCACGAGCACCTCTCCGGCCGCCGTCCGCACGTACAGCTAGAGTTGATGCATGTCAGCTGAGCTGGTAACTGAACGATTGACCCTTCGCCCGTGGCGGATCGAGGACGCCGAAGAGGCGCTTGCCATCTATGGGGACTCAGGGGTCTCACGCTGGCTGAGTCCGGCCATGGATCTCGTTCCGGATGTCAGCGCCATGCGGCTGGTGCTCCAGCAGTGGATGGGGGAGGACCACCGGCTCCTGTGGCCCGCCGGGCGGTGGGCCATCGAACTGCGTGACGATCAGCGCCTCATCGGAGGCGCCGTGCTCCTGCCGTTGCCGCCTCGTGGCGGGGACATGGAGATGGGGTGGCAACTGCTGCCCAGCGCCTGGGGGCACGGGTACGCCACCGAGGCCGGCCTTGCCATCGCCAAGTGGGCCTTTGACGAAGGACTCGACGAGATCCTCGCCGTGGCCCGGCCCACCAACAACCGGGGCGAAGCCACCATCCGCCGTATCGGCATGGAGTGGGTCGGCGAGACCGACAAGTACTACGACATGCGGCTCCAGGTTTTCCGCCTCCGCGCCAGCGACCTCGCCGCCTAGGGGCCACACCTCTGAGCACCGAACGCCCTGGTTCGCCTACCCACGCGTACGACACCGACCGGCGCTGCCGCGCGCCGGTCGCCGCTCGCGCTGCGGCGCCCGGTTGCGGTGGGGCCCGCGCCGCGTCGTATCTAAGCACCCGTGACTCAGCCTGGTTTCCGTCCCCCGACCACGGCTGAGTTACAAGCTTTTCTACCGGGTTGGACGCTGTGCTGAACCCGGCAAGCCGCGCAACGCATGGGTGCTGACCAGCGCGGATACAGCCACTGTGTCGCCAACTCGGGGGCCAAGTGAGGCAGCCGCACCAAGACTGTCCCGGACAGTAACGGACACTGCTGGAGTCAAACGGCCATGTCAGCGGTCCCCAACCACGGTCAGGGAACGCCCGATCGCGTTCGGGAGCTTGCTCGTGCCTGAGGTCCGCCGACGGTGCCACGTCTCGCGGGCGGGGTGAATTGGCTGTGCCATGATCGGCGGCGTTCGGCCCCATGGGGGGCATGCGCTTAGAAGATTGTGCCGGGCGGGCTGAATATCAGCCCGCCCGGCACAATGCTGCCCGTCAGGCGGGGAGCAGGGCCTCGATCGCCGTCACGAGCTCCGGGGCCTCCGGCTCCGTGCGGGGGCGGATGCGGGCCACCGGCTCGCCCGCCGGGGAGATCAGGAACTTCTCGAAGTTCCACTGGACGTCGCCCGCCTCGCCGTCCGCGTCCGCGAGCTGCGTCAGTTCCGCGTACAGCGGGTGCCGTCCGTCACCGTTCACGTCGACCTTCGCCAGCAGCGGGAAGCTGACCCCGTACGTCGCCGAGCAGAACGTCTGGATCTCCTCCGCGCTCCCCGGCTCCTGGCCCGCGAACTGGTTGCACGGCACACCGAGCACGGTGAAGCCGCGGTCCCCGTACGTCTTCTGAAGCCGCTCCAGGCCTGCGTACTGCGGGGTGAGCCCGCACCGGGAGGCGACGTTCACCAGCAGGACCGCCTGGCCGCGGTACGCGCCAAGGGTGGTCGGCTCGCCGGTCAGCGTGTGGAGGGGAATGTCGTACAGCGTCATGGGGTCTCCTTGTAAGCGTCTTATTCAGTGCAAGCGGCTTGCCCGGTCATTGTTTTGCCCACGGCCTCATCGGCACGAAGTCGACTGCCCGGCTGTCCGAATCGCCTTGTAGTAGAACGTGGTCGGCTTCAAGGTCCCGGCCGGGTCGCCGGCGTAGTCCGGAATGGATGCGACTCCTGCGACTCCTGCACGTATTCGACGCGGCTGCTCCGGCGCCCCACCGGGATGAGCAACCCGGCGACCGCGGCGATCAGCAGCGCGCCGCTCAGCATGGTGAACCCGTTGGTGTAGCCGGCCTCGCGGGGCAGGCCGTCGGCGGCCGGGCTCGCGGTGACCACGCTGGCCATCAGGGCGGCGCCGACGGAGCCGCCGATGGTACGGATGTTGGCGTTCATACCGCTGGCCACACCGGTCTGCTCGGGCGGCACCGCCTTCACGATCAGGCTCGACATGGCCGGGAAGGCCAGCCCGAAGCCGGCACCCATGACAGCCGTGGCCACGTACAGCTCCCAGGTGTGGCTGTGCGCGAAGGCCAGCATTGTCATCGCGCCGGTGCTGATGAGCGCGCCGAGCACCACGACGGCCTTGCCGCCGATGCGCGCCGCCAAGCGGCCGGAGCCCCGGCCCGTCAGGAACACGGTCGCGCTCTGCGGCAGCAGGATCAGCCCGGACTCGGTGATGCTGGCGCCGAGGCCGTAGCCGGTGGACTTCGGGGTCTGCACGAACCCGGGCAGGAAGGCGAACTGCGCGTAAATGCCGATACCGAAGAGCAGGGACACCAGGTTGTTGGTCCAGACCGCCGGCCCGGCGCATCATGTTCATGCCGATCAGCGGCACCGCGGACCTGCGGCCGTGGCTGCGCAACAAGGTGTCCCGGCCGCGCCTGTGGGGCTACGCGTCGTTGCTGATGGCGCTGCGTGCCTTGCCCTCCAGATATTCGACAGCCCGAAGACGCATTTCCCGTTCGGCGGCCTGGGAGAGATAGGGGGTTTATCGGCCTGGCGATGCTGGTGGTCGCGAGGCGGCCGGCCAAGGCCAGCTGAGGTCGCTGTGGGTGTCCCAGCTGTCCGGCTGTCCGGTTGGGCCCGTGACCAGTGAAAATCAGCCGGACAGCTGTAGGCGAAGCTGCTGCTGCTGTCCAGGCTGTCCGGTCACAGGCAGCTGCAACACGGGGGGTGTTGCAGCCCGTCGGCGAAGCCGACCCTGGTAGGTCGCAGGCGCTGGAGGCGACTTCCTTCTGTGGGTTGTGCGCGCAGCTGAGTGTCTACTGAGGTTCTCGGGTTAGCGTCGGGTCGTGACGGCGGGTGATCGTTGCGGTATGCCGGAAGCATGCGGTATGCGCAGGGTGGGGGTCTGACCGCTGAGCGGCGGCCGTTCGTGAACCGATCCGGCTGGAGGCCGCGGCAAGGTTCGCCCGGGGTGACAGGACTGCGTTGGTCGCCCGGGAGCTGCGGGTGAGTGAGCGTTCGGTGGAACGCTGGCGGCGTGCATGGCGTGAGGGTGGGGTGGCGGCACTGAAGTCCGCCGGCCCCGCGAACTTGCCCAAAATGCCTGACGAACAGTTCGCCCGGCTGGAAGCGGGATGCCATGGTCTGAGAGCAGCGACACGAAGCTGTGCCGGAGCTCCCGCCCGCGACGATGTGGTCGATCTGAAGCTTGGCGTCCTTCGGTCCCGCACGAGGCAGAAGGCGCAGGGGGTGTCACAGATACGGGCCGTGCCTTGTCTTCCCTGCGAAGCAACGGGTTCGACACGGGAAGGCTAACAACGGCTGCCACAATGACCGCACGCTCCGGAGACCGCGCCTTCCGATCGAGCTCCGCTTCCGGCGGTACTCATCGCCTCGATCCCCGCTTGCGCCACGAGCAGCTCGTGTTCGCCAGGATGCGCACGTCGCAAGACCGGTTCGCAGACGCGATCACTGCCCTCGCGGGCACGATGGGGTTCGTCTACGTCCATGCCGTCTGGTTTGCGGTGTGGATCGCTCTCAACCTCGGGCTGTTCGGCTCGGTAGCGGTCTTCGATCCTTACCCGTTCGGGCTGCTCACCATGATCGTGAGCCTGGAAGCCATTTTCCTGTCCACGTTCGTGATGGTGAGCCAGAATCGGCAAGCCGCACGGGAGAACGTGCGGGCCGATCTGGATTTCGAGACCAATCTTCGCGCCGAAGTCTGGGCGGTGCACACAGGCAAGGCACTCGGCCTGAATCCGAGGGAGATCGAGCGTCACGTCCAGGAGACCATCCAGCAGAGCAGGAGCGCGATGGACCTGGGGTCCGGGGGTCAGCCGGTGGACCCAGAGACCCTGTGAACGTGGCCCTGAGACTGGCTGCGCCGACCGCTCGCCTGGACGGCTTCGTGTGGGCCAGAAGCCAACGCGCTTACTACATTGATCGCTTACACCACTTGAAGGACGCCATCGGCCACGACCGCCGGGGCACCGCCTGGCAGGGGCGGATACACATCTGGAACGACTGCGCGGGCGGCAAGAGACCCGCCACGGAGGCTGCCCTCAGTCCGGCCGGTGGCCAGAACCAGCCCCGGGTGTATGTACAGCTGCGCCAGGACGGCGGCAGCGACGCGACCGACCGCGTCCTGGACTGGGTGCGGGTCACCAGCTGACACGGCACTGCGGGAACGCCCCCCACAGCACGGAGATACACGCGAACTTTCCCGCGCCGGCACGCATCGGACAGGGATGACCGGGCGCACAGCACCGTTCACACACAGGCTCGTCTCGGGCCGTAAGTTCCAAGGAGCAAACAGACATGGCGACCTTCCGGCGCGACACGGCGAGCCCGGACCCCGGCAGCACGGCCACCTTCCTGACGGCACGACGCGTGGTGTCCGCGCTCGGCGCGGTAGTTGCCCTGAGCCTGCTCACAGCCTGCAACGACGGCCAAGGCACCGCTAGTGCTCCGCAGACGGCGTCCGGGACGGCCCAGCCGGACTCCGGTGACAACTCGAGCGCCGCCGACACCACGACGAACACGGGCGGCACCTCCGCCAACACCGGTTCGTCGAATGGCTCCGGCAGCACGCCGACCTCCGGGAGCGGCGCCGCGAGCACTCGCTGCAACGCGTCCGAACTGCGCGGGCACGTCGGCGAGAACAACCCGGGCGCCGGGCAAGAGAACTTCCCCCTCATCGTGACCAACTTCTCCGGGCGCACCTGCACCATCGAGGGCTACCCGGGCGCCGCCTTCGTGGACGCCTCCGGTAAGCAGCTGGGACCGGACCCCAAGCGCGGCTCCGGAAGCCCCACGAAGATCACGCTGGCGCCGGGCAAGAGCGCCTGGGCCGGACTGAGCTTCGGCAACCCCGAGGTCAGTGGGGCCAGCAAGGCCACGCCCACGGGGATCCTGATCACCCCGCCGGACGAGAAGGACTCCCTGAAGGTGGACTGGACAGGCGGCGCGGTGCCCGTCTCCTCCGCCGCAAACCTGACGGCCTTCCAGGCGGGCACCGGCGCCTGACCCGCCCCCGCTCCACACCCCGCTGTCGCAGAGCGACCGCTGACCGCCCTGCGGCAGCGGGGTTCGTCATGGAACAGGACGTCAAACAAACCGTGGGCGGACAGGATGAGGGGGCCAAACAGGGGGCCGACCGAGACGGCCGCACCGTTACCGTCCCGGACGGTAACGGACAACATTGGAGCCGGAACGGGTAGATCAGTGCCTCCTGAGCAAGGTCGCCAAGGGGCCCGATCGCGTTCGGGACGAAGCGGTCGTGTGCCGCAGCCGTGTCACATCGTGCGGTCAACCACGGCCAACTACGGCTCGCCGCAGTCGAGATGCGCCATTGACCTAGGTTGCCGGCTCGGGGACGTCGCCGGGTGGGCACCGAACACTCCACGGGCCCGCAGCTCGTCAAGGTCGGGGAGACGGAATCCCGGGAGCGCGTCGAGGAGGTCGGCCTGGGCGGCGCGGATGCTGTGCGCGTCCTGGGGGCCATTGCCAAGGGTGCGGCGGGCTGTCACGCGATCATCGTACGGGCGACAACAGCCGCTCTACCCAGCATGCAGCTCGGAAATGGGGAGGTCATCCGGAGTCCATGGGCGGGCGCGGGCCGGACATGACGAGACCCGCACGCAACGGGGAGGGTGCGGGTCTCAGTGCATCGCGGGCCGTGCAACATCGGCGGCGTGTCGACCTTGCACGGTCCCGACGTCCTTGCGGTGGCGAGGCGGTGCCTGCGACGGCACCTTGCCCTGGCGGGACAACCCCACCCTGCTGATGCGGCAGACCGGCCGGGCGGCCCGTGCCGGACGGCGGCCGCGGGGCCTGTGACCGGCCTCACGCGGAATAGGGGCGGCCGGGGTTGCGGGGCTAACTGCCCGCTCCTCCAAGGTCGGTGCGGCTCGCCAACCGACGGCCGTTCCGACCGATATCCCGGATGCCTTCGCCTGCCGTCCACCCCGCCGCCCACCAACCGCACCGCCCTCGCCGCGATCGGCGCCGCCCTCGCCATGACTGTCGCGGTGCAGGCGCCCGCCCTCGGCGTCGGCCTGGCGCGTGGGTACAACCCCGGTTTCGGCTTCCTCGACGACCGCCACCGCGTGCCGGCCGTCGTCCTGAGCCGCCGGAACACCGTCACCCTCACCCTGACGGCCCGACTGCTCGGCCGAGACCGCAACACCCTGAGCTACCACGCCCACCGGACCATGCCGCTGCCGGCCTTCGCCGCCCCCGACGTCGCCGCAGTCCTCGCCCAGCCCCGGCGGACCCACCCACCCCGCACGATCGAGGCCCTCCAGAGCGCGACCGCCGAGCACGAATGCAACATCAAATCGGGCAGTAGTTGGTTGACGGCTCCTCACCAGCGCGTCTCCCCGGCGAAATACTTCGCCGCCTTCCACAGGATCTCGCGCTCCTCTTCGAGCTCGCGGACCTTCTCGCGCAGGGCCGCGTTCTCCTGCTTCCAGCGGCGTGGGCGGCTCCACCGGCGCCTCCGTCCGGCGCCCCCTCGGCCGGTTCGCCCCGGCCCCGTACCCAGTTCCGCAGCGTCTCCGGATTGACTCCACGATCAGCGGCGACCGACCTGATCGTCGCTCCGGGACGCGACTGGTACAGCGCGACCGCGTCCGCCTTGAACTCCGGTGGGTAGTGCTTCATGACCATGAGATGTCCGTTCTCAGATCCTCAAGATCTACGTCTCAAGTGTCCAAGATCCGGGGTCAACGCCCGCCTGCTGACATCCATCGCTGACATCAACGTCGGCGAACACCCCCGGAGTCCAGCGGCCAGCCGGGGACTGGGTGGCCCGGGCGGAGGTGCGTCAGAGCACCCACGGATCGAACTCTGAAGCGGGTGTCGCACATCGCCCCGCAGCCGATATCCAGCACCCAACGCGCGTTGAACGCGGGCACGACACCGATGTACGGATCCAGATCGCTGCGGTCGGAATCGAGTGGATCGCAGATCGCGTCCAGCCGCGGAAGATCTCGTCGGTCATGCAGTAGGCATACGGGGCACACGGAAGGGGTGCCCTCCCCCAACAGCGGAGGGCACCCCAAGGGCGGTCAGCGGTGACCGTTGCGGCCGTGGCTTCAGTGGTGCCGGTTGTCCCAGCGGTGGTTGTCCCAGCGGTGGTTGTCCCAGCGGTGGTTGTCCCAGCGGTGGTTGTCCCAGCGGTGGTTGTCCCAGCGGTGGTTGCCCCAACGGCCCTCGTGGTGGTTGTCCCAGCGGCCCTCGCGGTCGCCGCGCCCGTAGTCATCATGGTCGTGATCACGGTCGTGCGTGGCATGAGATACCACGGAGGGCGCATAGGTTGCGGCGCTGGCACCAGTGGCACCGCCCAGCAGGACGGCGGTCGCGACGCCCAGCGCGGCGGCAAAACGGGAAACCCGCATTCCGTGCTCCTTTCACGGCAGGTGCCTGATGCGCCTGCCTAGTCGGCACATCAATGTTTACAGCCAAATTGTCCCGTTGAGCAGTAATTCTGACCAAAGACACCTTTTGTGATGGTGTGTGTTGAGTCAGGAACCGGCGCCAGGCGTGTCGGCGTCACGCGCGCGCGCGAACCGGAGGCCCGCTCCCCCCGTCCACCAGGGTGAACTTGCATACACGATCTTGCCGAAACCGAGCTCCCCACCCCACACTTGTCCGCGATCACCTCCAACAACAGCAGCCCCGCCCCGACTCGTCCCGTAGTCCGGTCCGGCACATGCGAACAGGCATCAGCGCCCGTGGACTATCCGTGGACAGGAAGCCGTCGAGTACGCATAAGCAGCCCTGCGACCACCAGCCACGCCCAAATGGCCCCCGGAGCCGTGCCGCTCTCATGCCAGAACGGACGAAGACTGACGGGGACTCGGGGTGCGTGGGGGTACGGGCCGCCGGGCTCCGGCCAAGGCAGAGAACCCGTAGGTCACGCCCTGGATCGCCCCACCAGTCCTGTTCGCCCTGCCCGCCCGCAGCGACGGCTGCGCCCCAGCCGAGATACGCCGATGGCCTGCGACCCTCCAAAGCCGGAGTGGCCTGCGCGCCACGGTCGCCCCTCACATCCGCCCATACAAAGCGGGGCCTGCAGGTTCGAACGTGATCGAGCGAAGCGACGTGGCGCTTTCCGACGGGCGGTCACAGCCCGGCCGCGTCGGCGAGCAGGTCCACCTGTTCCAGGCCGCCACCGTTGGGGAAGAGGACGAGTTCGTCGCAGCCCGCCTCGGCGTAGGCAGCGACCTCGCGGGCCACCTGTTCGGGCGTGGTCAGACCGGCTTCGACGCTTTGCTCGGCGTAGGCGCCTGCGGTTTCGTCGGCGGAGGCGTAGTAGTCAAGGATGCGGGTGCGCAGGCGCTGTTCCCCGTCCGGTCCCAGCGCGAAGTTTGCGGTGCCCATCAGGCGGGGCGCGCCCGTCCTGCCCGCGTCATGCCACGCTTGCTTGACCTGTGGCAAGAGGGCACGGAAGTCCGCCACCCCACTGGCGCTGCCGATCCAGCCGACGCCGTGGGTGGTCATGCGGCGCAGCGTTGGCTTCGTGGACCCGCCGAACAGCAGTGGGGGGCCGCCGACTGTGGCCGGGCGTGGTCCGATGCCATCGCCAGGGTCCTGCCACTGCCGGGCGGCCTGCTCCAGCAGTGCGTCGAACAGCTTGCCGCGGCGCTGGTAGTCGACCCCGCTCGCGCTGTAGTCGTCCTCGCGGATGCCGGGGGCGAGGCCCAGGACGAGCCGGCCGCCGGAGAGGCGGTCGAGCGTGGCGGCGGACTTGGCGAACAGGGTGTGGTTCGACCGCAGTGGCGCCAGCAGGATGGCGGTGGTCAGCCGGATGCGGGAGGTGGCTCCGGCCGCAACGGCCAGTGCGGTCAGAGACTCGTAGTTGTCGTAGACCACGCGGTCGATGGTGCCGAGTGTGGTGAAGCCGCGCTCCTCGGCGCGTCTCGCCCAGGCCGCGATCGAGAGGTCCGGATCAGGGCGCAGGGCTGGTAGTCCGATGCCGATGTCCATGGTGTCGTGCTCCTTCCGGGGCAGGCATGGGGGCGTGCATCCGCCATGTACTGCGCGGGACTCCGCCTTCGCCCGGTCGTTGGACTCTCCACGGCCGCACGGCCGCCAGGGGGCTTCCCCTGCGGTATGGGATATTTCTACCCATTCTGCGTTATTTCCACGATGCGGCCCCCGCTCGGGCCGTCTCCGGGCCCACGGCGCACGAGTGCCAGCCGAATGGTGACGAACGAGTTCGCCGCGGGTGCGGTATGTTCGATTACCGAGTCGACTTCAACGCTGATCTCAGCCCTGGTCTCATTCGCATGCGTTCAGCCCGGTTCTGCGGTGTCCGGCTCCAGAAACTCCACGTCATCACCCTCCGGCTACGGCAGTCGGCCCGCTCGGCGACCTACTCCAGGAAGCCGAGCGCCGTATTCGGACGGCAATGCGTGCACGCCGACACGTGCCGCCGCAGCGCATCCAACGCCTGCGTGCTCACACCGGCCCGGCTCCATGCGCCGCCAGACGCCGTTAGCCCGATCGGGCGAACCAACTCGCCGTGCCACGCGGGCAGTTGGCGGGTCGTGATTTGACAGGCCGCCGCCACACACCCAGTCTATGCTCATGACATCCATTTTCAACAAGGAGTCTTAGTCATGCGCGTGGCATTCGTCGGCAAAGGCGGGAGCGGGAAGACCACCCTGTCCGCGCTCTTCTCCTGTCACCTGGCGCGCTCCGGTGCACCGGTCGTCGCCATCGACGGCGACATCAACCAGCATTTGGCGTACGCCCTTGGCCTCGACGAGGACGAATCCTTCGCCGCGCCGCCGCTCAGCGCGCGCACCGGTGAGATCAAGGACCATCTGCGGGGCACGAACCCGCGCATCCCGTCCCGCGATGCCATGGTCAAGACGACCCCGCCGGGCCGTGGCTCCCGCCTGCTGCGCCTGCTGGGCGACGACGAGATCCACGCCCACCACGTCCAGGAGGTGAGCGGAGTATCACTCATGGTGACGGGCGCCTTCGACGAGAGCGACCTCGGCGTAGCCTGCTACCACTCCAAGCTCGGCGCGGTCGAGCTCTACCTCAACCACCTCGTGGACGAGCCCGGCGAGTACGTCGTCGTCGACATGACGGCCGGCGCCGACGCCTTCGCCTCCGGTCTGTTCACACGCTTCGACATGACCTTCCTGGTGGTGGAGCCGACACGGAAGAGCGTCTCGGTCTACCGCCAGTACCGTGACCACGCCGCCGAGTTCGGCGTCCCGATCGCCGTGGTCGGCAACAAGGTCACCGGCGAGGACGACCTCCTCTTCCTCAAGGAGCACGTCGGCGACGACCTCCTTGCCCACTGCGAGCAGTCCCCCTTCGTCCGGGCGCAGGAGCAGGGCCGCGTCCACGGTGACCTGGAGCCCCACAACGCGCACGCCCTGAACCTCCTGCGCGAGGCCGTGGACGCCCGCCCCAAAGACTGGGCCACCTTCCAGCGCCACACCGTCGAGTTCCACCTGCGCAACGCCGCCGCCTGGGCGAACGACGCCACCGGCCACGACCTCGTCACCCAGGTCGACCCCGACTTCCAGCACGGCCCCGCCGCACTGGCGGCCCACGCCTGACCGAACCCGGCCCGGATCAACGGCCTCCGCCCCTCCCCCACCATCAGAATCACTCGAACAACAGACAGGAACCCCCTCTCATGTCACTCGACGTCACCCCGCAGTTGCTTGCCGAAGCCGAGAGGGGCGAGGTGCGGGAGGAGGACTTCGTGGACACGGTCCGCGCCTCCCTGCCGTACGCCTATGACCTCATCGCCCGCCTGGCCGGTGAACTCCGCTCGAGCGAAGCCGAGTTCGCGGACAACCAGACGCCTCCGCCGTCCGAGAAGGAGCGCGGCCAGCTGCTGCGGGCCCTGTCCAGCGACGCGATCCGCGGGAGCCTGGAACGGCACTTCGGCATCGCCCTGGCCTTCCAGAACTGCCACCGTGTCGCCGCCTTCCGCCCCGAGACCCTGGGCGGGGCGACGCACACCCGCTTCACCTCGCTGCGCGCCCAGATCCTCAACCAGTCACCCGAGTTCCGCGACTGCTGACCGGCACCGGCAAAGCCCTCGCTCCGACAGCTCACGCCGGGACAACACCCTGCTCGCGCACATACGTCATCCTCGGCGGCATGGCACTCGCCGCGATCGTTACGGTCGTACGGTTCCTGGACCCGCTGGTCGCCGTCGGCCTCTACACCCCGCCCGTCGCGGGTGCGGCCGGCGCCGTGCTCGCGTTCCTGTTGTCCGCGCCCGCGATCAACGAGTCCGTCGCGGCGTGGTGCGGTCCGGCGGCCGGCAGGGCGAAGCGGCGGTGCTGCTCGCAGTCAGGTGCAGGCGTGAGCCGCCGGAGAGGCAAGGGCGGTGACTGCCAGCGCACCGGACAAAGCGGCACCGATGGCAAATTTACGCATGAGATCCCTCAGGAAAGTGAGGCCTGTTGTCCCCGACAGGCGCCCGATCGGTGAACGGAACTGTAAGTGACGCGGAACCACAGTCGTACAGAGGGGTCGTCTTGAGCTGGAGTCCGCTGATCTACAAGTTCGTTGACGGTGGTGAGGTGCCCGTGCCGCTGGACATGGCGTTGGTACGGGGTACGCCGCGCATGTGGTGCCCGGTCTGCTTCAGACCGCCGGGTACGCGCGGGCCGTTCTGAGTGCCGGCCTCACACTCAGCAGCGACGCCCAGTTGGAGGAGAGGCTCGCGTGCGGCCTGAGCCGGGAGGTCTTCCCGGATGACGGGCAGAACGTTCCCGACGAGGAGTGGATCTCTCACGGTCTCGATCGATCCTGGGTACCGCTCTCGAAAGACGGGCGGATCAAGACCCGGGATCTGGAGATCCAACCTGTCCTCGAACGCGAGGCTGTGCTGTTCTACCTCGACAACCAGCAGCTACGCAGCACCGAAATGGTCGAACGGTTCATCGCACGCCGTGACGCGATCCACCTGGCGGTCAGGAAGGGGGCCGGCCGCCTACGCCGTACGGCAGAGCCGTATCGAACACACGTGGCCCTGACGTCCCGCGCGCCAATGTCGAGCACACGTCCTCACGAAGACCGCACCCACCTCACCGCCTCCTCCCGCCGCTCCACCGGAAACACCGACGTCTCGCCCGGCGTCATCCAGCCGAACAGGGCTGTCAGGTGGGTCATCCACTCGATGTCCGTGACCAGTGCGATGCGCTTCCACGCCCGTAGATGTTCGACGCCGATCCTGAGGTCCTGCCAGAGGGCGCCGGGGGTCATGCCGGTGAAGTCGTGGACGACGAGCAGGAAGCGCACCTCGCCCGCCTCCGCGGCCGCGGTGATCGCGGGCAGGACCACGTCGCGGTAGTCCTCGGCGTGCAGCGTGCCGGACGCCTCGAAGCCGACCACGCCCGGGGGCATGTCCTCGAGCTTTCTGATCATGGCGGCTCCCGCTGCGGTGGGTTCATGTCCATGCTAGGAACGCCGCCGCCCCGGCACGCGCACGGTTGGTGCTTTTGGGGGACTTTTGGGCGTGTCGCTCCAATGGAGTACGACGCCCGGCTCCCGCCCCGGCACCCTCCCACGGTGGAAGGAGCCGCCGCCCCGGCCGCTCTGCCGCGGACGTGTCAGCCTGCGGCCGTTTCCCCGGCCGCTCTCCCGTCCGCCGGACCCGTTTGGAGGCCAGCGTGACCCGTGCTGCCGACATCACGCCCGACTTCGCCGACCGTACCGACTTCGAGGACGCGGACCGGGGGTTCGTGGCGCCGCCCGAAGCCGCGCTGATCACCGGGGGCGACGGGCAGGTGGTGTGGAACTTCGACGACACCCTCTTCCTCGACGGGGGGTGCCCGCCCACCGTGCATCCCAGTCTGTGGCGCCAGGCCCAGCTGTGTGCCCGGGCCGGGTTGTACGAGGTGACCGAGGGCGTTTACCAGATCCGTGGGTACGACCTGTCCAACATGTCGCTCATCGAGGGCGCCCGGGGCGTCGTGGTCGTCGACCCGCTCGTCTCGCCCGACTGCGCGGCGGCCGGACTCGCCCTGTACCGGGCCGTGCGCGGGGAGCGGCCGGTGACCGCCGTGATCTACACGCACTCCCACATCGACCACTTCGGCGGTGTCCGTGGGGTCGTGAACCCCGATCACTCCGAAGACGGCGAAGGCGTACCGATCGTCGCCCCGCAAGGGTTCATGGCGCACTCCGTCGCCGAGAACGTCTACGCCGGTGCGGCGATGCTGCGCCGTGGCGAGTACTACAGCGGCGGCGGGCTGGAGCCGGGGCCCGCCGGGCTCGTCGGCACCGGGCTCGGGTTCACCGCCTCGCACGGCACGCCCGGTCTGCTCTCCCCCACCGTCGAGATCCGGCACACCGGGCAGGAGGCGGTCCTCGACGGCGTCCTGTTCCGGTTCCAGGTGACACCGGGCACCGAGGCCCCGGCGGAGATGAACTTCATGCTCCCCGAGCGGCATGCCCTGTGCATGGCCGAGAACGCCGGTCACAACCTGCACAACATCCTGACCCTGCGCGGCCCCGTGGTGCGCGACCCGCGTGTCTGGTCGCGCTATCTCACCGAGGCGATCGAACTCTTCGCGCACGACACGGACGTACTCTTCGCCTCCCACCACTGGCCCACCTGGGGCCGGGACCGGATCCGGACATACCTGTCCGAACAGCGGGACCTGTACGGCTACTTGCACGACCAGACCCTGCGGCTGGCGAACCAGGGCCACACCGGCATCGAGATCGCCGAGATGCTCGAACTGCCGCCCGCGCTCTCCCTGGCCTGGCACGCCCGCGGCTACTACGGCTCGGTCAGCCACAACGTCAAGGCCGTCTACCAGCGTTACATGGGCTGGTACGACGGCAACCCGGCCTCCCTGTGGGAGCATCCGCCCGTCGAGACGGCGAAACGGTACGTCGACTGCATCGGCGGTGTCGACGCCGTACTGGAGAAGGGGCGTTCCTATCTCGAGGAGGGTGATCTGCGTTTCGCCGCCCAGCTCCTCAAGCAGGCCGTGTTCGTCGAACCCGACAACGCCGACGCCAAGGAGCTGCTGGCCGTCACCTTCGAGCGGCTCGGGCAGGGCGCGGAGTGTGCCACCTGGCGCAACTGCTATCTGATGGGTGCGCAGGAGCTGCGTACCGGCATCCGCTCGACCCCGCTGCCCGCCGCCGGGATGGCCGACGCCCTGACCGTGGGGCAGATCTTCGACGCCATCGCCATCCGGGTCGACGGGCCCCGGGCATGGGACGAAAACCTCTCCCTGCACTGGCACTTCACCGACCTCGGCGAGATGTACCGCATGACCCTGCACAACGGCGTCCTGGTCCACTCCCGCACCACCATGCCCGCCGACAGCTCGGACTTCGCCCTCAGCCTCACCAAGCCCCAACTCCTGGGCCTGCTGGCAGGAAAGGGCCTGGACGGGGTACGGCACTCCGGGGATCTGGTGACGCTCAAGACGCTGCTGACGGTCCTCGACGACCCCGACCCGAGCTTCGCCGTCGTCACGCCCTGAGACGGCAGCACCCCTTCAGTCCGTGACGAGGTCGTCGGGTGTGCTGCGCGCCAGGGCGGCGAGGGTCGTCAGGGCCTTCGCCAGGACCTCCGGGTGCGGGGTGGCCAGGCCCAGGCGTACGGCGTTCGGGGCGTGGTGGGCGTCCGTGGTGAACGCGGCGGCGGGGACCACGCCGATGCCGTGCCGCGCCGCGGCGGCGACGAAGGTGTCCGCGCGCCAGGGGGCGGGCAGTTGCCACCAACAGTGGAACGAGCGCGGATCGCTGCGCACGGCAAAGCCCGCCAGGTGCCGGGCGGCGAGTTCCTGGCGCCGGGCCGCCTCCCGCTGTTTGGCCACCACCAGGGCCCGGAGCGTGCCGTCGCGCTGCCAGCGGTCGGCCGCCTCCAGGGCGAACCGCATGGGGGTCCAGCCGCCCGAGCGCAGTGCGGTGGCGATATCGGTGGTGAGGGTGGTGGGGGCCACCGCGAAGCGCAGGGTCAGGCCGGGGGCCACGCGTTTGGAGAGGCTGTCGATCAGGACGGTGTGCTCGGGGGCATGTGCTGCTCCAGGGGCTCGTCCTCGGCTCGGTGCAGATCGTGGTCAGCGTCGCGGTCAACCTCGCCATCGTCCTGGCCGCGGGCACGATCGCCGCCTTTCTCGCGCGCCGGCCCTCCTGGCTCAAGGTGCAGCGGTGGCTGATGGGTACGGTGCTGGGCGGGCTCGCCGTCCGGCTGGCTGTCGACTAGGGCGACCAGTGCGAGTGTCAGTTGTTCCAGGTCTCGTCGTACGGATCGCGCGGCGTGGGCACCGGCTTCGCCGAGGTGACCTCGAGGAACGGGATCGGGCCGCCGTTGACGGGGTCGCGGGTCCGCTTCGCCGTGTACCTGCCCGTCACCTCGAGCCACGCGTCCGGCTGCAGGACCGGCGGGATCTTCCCGGTCAGGCCGATCTTCACCGGCTGGGCGTCCGCCGCACAGCAGTTGAGGGCCATGCGCACCAGGTAGGGGGCGCCCGTACGGTCCAGGGCGACGAAGCCGGTGACGCGCACGCTGCGGCCGCCCAGGGAACGCCCGTGGTCGTAGGCAGCGCGGCCCGCGTAGTCGACCAGGTTGAGCGGCACGGGATCGCCCGCCGGCAACTGTGTGTAGCCGTACGGCTGTTGCAGCGCCGTACCCGTGCGGACCGCGCTGTACGAGCCGAGTGCGGGCGGCGCGACCAGGATCAGGGCGAGGAGGGGGAGAACCAGCAGCCAGGAGACGCGCGGCTCGCGGTGAGCGTGGGCGTGGCCGTCGTGGTCCGCGGTGGCGTCCCGCTTTCTGCCGCGCCACTCGTACCAGGCCGTCGTCAGCGCCGCCACGATCAGTACCGCTCCCGCCGCCAGCAGCAACGGGCGCAGGCCCGCCTTGACGTAGCGCAGATAGAGGTCGGTGAGGCCCGCGTGCAGGACGGCCGCGCCGAGCAGGAACAGGACCGCCGCCTGCGCCTGCCGGTTCACAGCAGCACCGCGCCGGTCAGGACCGCGCCCACGATCGCCAGGGCGAAGGTCGCCGGCGCGAAACGCAGGGCGAAGCCGCGGCCGAAGGTGCCGGCCTGCATCGCGAACAGCTTGAGGTCGATCATCGGGCCGACCACCAGGAACGCCAGCCTGGCCGTCAGCGAGAACTGTGTCAGCGAGGCCGCCACGAAGGCGTCCGCCTCCGAGCAGATCGACAGCACGACGGCGAGGACCGCCAGGGCCAGGACCGAGAACACCGGGTTGTCCGCCGCCGTACGCAGCCAGCTCGCCGGGGCCACCGCCTTCAGCGTCGCCGCGGCCGTCGCACCGAGCACCAGGAAGCCGCCCGCGTGCATCACGTCGTGCCGGACCGACCCCCAGAACGCCTCGCCCCTGCTCTGCCCCTCGTGCGTCGCGTGCGCGGGCGGGCGCAGCCAGTCGGTGCGGCCCACTCGCTGCCACAGCCAGCCCATCGCGCACGCCACCAGCAGACTCGCGGCGAACCTGGCCACGACCATCTCCGGGTCGCGCGGGAAGGCCACGGCCGTCGCCGTCAGCACGATCGGGTTGATCGCCGGGGCGGACAGAAGGAACGCCAGCGCCGCCGCCGGGGTGACACCCCGGCGCACCAGCGCCCCGGCCACCGGTACGGACGCGCACTCGCAGCCCGGCAGGACCGCGCCCGCCATCCCCGCGACCGGGACCGCGAGTGCGGGGCGGCTCGGCAGGGCGCGGGCGAAGAACGACGGGGGTACGAACACCGCGATCGCCGCCGAGAGCAGCACCCCGAGGACGAGGAACGGCAGCGCCTGGACGACCACCGCGACGAACACCGTCATCCAGCTCTGCATCACCGGCGTGGACAGCGCCCCGCGGATCGGGCCCTGCAGCATCAGCGCCACGAGCAGCAGCAGGGTGAGCGCGAGGGGGGAGCTGAGGCGGCGGCCCTCCTTCTCACCCAGGGCTGCGGGCGCTTCGCCCTGAGCGGCTTCCCCGGGTGGGGCTTCTTCGGTGATGGCCACGGGTGGGGTACCTCCGGCGTGCGTGTTCTCCCTCCCCTTCCATACGACGGTCGGGGCGCCGGTGTTCAACCAGTTCTGGAACCATCCGTCCCGTTGGGGCAGTCTTGCCCCTCGTGGGCAGCGTTCCGAATCAGGGCGGGCAGAGCGGGCAGGGCGGGCATCGTGGTGCGCCCGCGTACATGGTGGTGTGCGGGGACGACGGTCTCGCGCACCGGCTGGCCGCCGAACTGCGTGGGGTGTACGGCGAGCACGTCACCCTCGTCGTACCCTCGGCCGCGCGCACGGCACGGCCGCCGGTCGTCGGGCGGGCCCGGGCCGCCTCGGCGGCGCTGCTCGACCGGGTGAACGCCGCCGTCGGCCGCGCCACCGGCAATGGGACCACCACCGGACCGGGTGGGGAACCGCCGCGTAGTGACGGGCTGCTGGAGGCCGGAGAGCCGACCGAGGCGATGCTCGCCGAGGCCGGCGTGGAACGGGCCACCGCGCTGGCACTCGTGTACGACGACGACGAGACCAACATCCGCGCCGCCCTCACCGCTCGCCGTCTCAACCCCCGTCTTCGGCTCGTCCTCAGGCTCTACAACCGGCGGCTCGGCCAGCACATCGAGGAACTCCTCGACCAGGCAGCCGCGTTGGCGACCGGGAACGGCGAGGGTCTTGGCGCGGACGCCTCCACGACCGTGCTGTCCGACGCCGACACCGCCGCTCCCGCGCTGGCCGCGACCGCGCTCGCCGGCACCACCAAGGTCGTACAGACGGACGGACTGCTGCTGCGCGCCGTCGAACGGCAGCCGCCCGCGCCCGGGCAGGTCGTCGACCGTGGACTGTGCACGCTTGCGCTGCTCTCCGCGACCCGCAGCGATCCGGCCGGGGCCGACGGGGCCGAGGGCAGCGGCGAGCACGGGCCGCGGCTGCTGCCCGACGAGGCGTCGGTGGAGTCGGCGACCGGGCGCGGGGCGGTCGTACTGGAGCAGGTCTCGTACGCCGCGGGGCCGCCGCTGCCCGCCGGACGCTCCGGGGTCGTACCGCCGTTCGCCTCGCTGTTCTCACGGCGGCTGCGATGGTCGCTGGCGGGGATCGTGGGGTGTGTGGTCGCGCTGGCGGTGGCGTTGTCGCTGGTGACGAGGATTCATCCGGTACGGGCCTTCTATCTGACGTTGCTGGACCTGTTCGCCATCGACGATCCGGCGATCGGGGAGTCGCTGGGGCGGCAGATCCTGCAACTGCTGTCCGGTCTGGTCGGGTTGCTGCTGCTGCCGGTGCTGCTGGCCGCGGTGCTCGAAGCGCTCGGTACGTTCCGGACGGCGTCCGCGCTGCGGAAGCCGCCGCGGGGGCTCGGCGGGCATGTCGTGCTGCTCGGGCTCGGGAAGATCGGTACGCGGGTGCTGACCCGGCTGCGGGAGCTGCACATTCCCGTGGTGTGCGTCGAGGCCGATCCGGAGGCGCGGGGGCTGGCGACGGCGCGGCGGCTGGGGGTGCCGGTGGTGCTCGGGGACGTGACGCAGGAGGGTGTGCTGGAGGCGGCCAAGATTCATCGGGCGCATGCGCTGCTCGCGGTGACGAGTGCGGACACGACGAATCTGGAGGCCGTGCTGTACGCGCGGTCCGTACGGCCCGATCTGCGTGTCGTGCTGCGGTTGTACGACGACGACTTCGCGACCGCCGTGTACCGCACCCTCCGGGCAGCGCATCCGCGTGCGCTGACCCGGAGCCGGAGTGTGACGCATCTGGCCGCGCCTGCGTTCGCCGGGGCGATGCTGGGGCGGCAGATCCTGGGCGCGATTCCTGTGGAGCGGCGGGTTCTGCTGTTCGCCGCGGTTGATGTGGGCGGGCATCCGCAGCTGGAGGGGCGGACGGTGGGCGGGGCGTTTCGGGCCGGGGCGTGGCGGGTGCTGGCGTTGGAGGGGCGGCAGTCCGTGTCGGCGGATTACGAATTGCGGGCGGGGGACAGGGTGGTGCTCGCCGCCACTCGTCGAGGCCTGGCGGAGTTGCTCGGCCGCCCTGGGGCTCCGCCCCAGTCCCCACCAGCGGCTCCGCCCCTGGACCCCGCTCTCCCGCCCAGCCGCCCGCCTCGGTAGGCCGAGAAGGGAACGACCGACCTCCTACCCCCGCAAGTGCCTCTCCGCGAAGTCCAGTTCCAGCCGTACCTGCTTGATTCGTTCCTCCACGACCAGGGAGCCGTGGCCCGCGTCGTAGCGGTAGACCTCGTGGTCCGCTCCCCTCTTTTCCAGGCGCTTGACGTAGTTGTCGATCTGGCGGATGGGGCAGCGGGGGTCGTTGACGCCCGCCGAGATGTAGACCGGGGACTTGACGTCGTCGACGTACGTCAAGGGGGACGATGCCTCGAAGCGTTCCGGAACCTCCTCCGGGGTTCCCCCCAGGAGTGTGCGGTCCATCGCCTTCAGGGCCTCCATCTCGTCGTGGTAGGCCGTGACGTAGTCGGCGACCGGGACCACTGCGATGCCCAGCGTCCACGCGTCCGGTTGGGTGCCGAGGCCCAGCAGCGTGAGGTAGCCACCCCAGGACGCGCCGGTGAGGACCAGACGGTCGGGGTCGGCGAGGCCGGAGGTGATCGCCCAGTCGCGGACCGCCGCCACGTCCTCGAGTTCGATCAGGCCCACCCGGTGCTTGAGCGCGTCCGTCCAGGCGCGGCCGTAGCCCGTCGAGCCTCGGTAGTTGATGCGGACCACCGCGTACCCGTGGTCGACCCAGGCCGCCGGGCCCGCGGCGAAGGAGTCGCTGTCGTGCCAGGTCGGGCCGCCGTGCAGGTCGAAGACCGTGGGCAGCGGGCCCGTCGCCCCGGCCGGCTTCTGGATCAGGGCGTGGATGCGGCCGCCGGGGCCCTCCACCCACGCGTCCTCGACCGCCACCGAGGGCGGGCACGTCATCCCGGGCGGGTCCAGGACGACCTCGCCCGTCGTCGAACGGACCGCCGGCGGCTGGGCGGCAGAGGACCACAGGAACTCCACGCTGCCGTCGGGGCGGGCCGTCGCGCCGGAGACGGAACCCGGCGGGGTCGGGATGGCGGTCAGCCCGCCCGTCGCCAGGTCGTAGCGGAACAGCTCGCTGCGGGCCTCGAAGCTGTGGGCGATCAGAAGGGCGGAGCCGTCCGGATACCACTCGGCGCTCACGTCGCCAGGAAGGTCCAGGGCCAGGTCCGTCTCCTCGCCCGACGCCACGTCCCAGACCAGGGGCTCCCAGCGGCCTCGCCTCTGGTGGCCGATGAGCAGCCGGGTGTCACCGTCGACCGGGGCGAAACCGAGGACCTCCAGCCCCAGCTCCTGTGTGCCGCCCTTGCTGTCGTCGAGCTCGGCGACCGTCGTACCGTCGGGGCGCAGGACGCGCAGCGCGGAGTGCATCGCGTCGCCGTGCTCGGTGTGCTCGATCGCGATCAGCGTGCCGTCGTGCGAGAGGTCGCCGACGCCCGCCGACTCCCGGTGCCGGTAGAGCTCGAACGGCTCCTCCCCCTCGCGCGTCACATGGATCGTCGTACCTTCCTCGTCCGTCGAGCGGCCGACGATCGCCGTACGGCCGTCCCGGGAGAGGGCGAGACCGGCGGGGTAGGAGGGTTCGAGGCCGGGCGTCGCCAGTTCGTCCTCGCCGCCCGCGAAGGGCTGGCGGCGCCAAACGCCGAACTCGTCGCCGTCCTTGTCGTCGAACCACCAGATCCACGCGCCGTCCGGGGAGAGCAGACCGTCCGTCGTGCCGTTCGGCCGGGCCGTCGCCTGGCGCTGCTCTCCCGTGGCGCGGTCCCAGGCGTACAGCTCGTACGTCCCCGTCGCGTTCGACACGAACAGGGAGCGGTCCGGCGCTTCCTCCGCCCAGTCCGGCAGCGACACCCGCGGCGCGCGGAAGCGCTTCTCCCAGTCCGGCATCTTGCTCTCACTCATGGCCCCAGTCATGGCCCCATACTGCCTGGCCCCGCCCACAATCCGCTGCCGCCCGCCCCCAGCCTGTGGATAACTTTGCGCACGCGGCGCCCAGGGCGTCCAGCGCGGGACCGATTGTCAGTGGCGGCCTGCAGACTGTGCGGCATGACCGATCTGCGAAAAACAGTCGAGAGATTCTGGACCACCGCAGAGGCCCGGGACTGGGACGCCTTCGCCGACACGCTCGCCGAGGACGTCGTGTACATGCTGCCGCAGACGCGGGAGCGCATCAGAGGTCGGGAGCGGTACGTCCGGTTCAACCGGGAGTACCCGGGGGACTGGCACGTGCGTGTCGAACGGATCGTCGCCGAGCCGGATCAGGTGGTGACCTGGCTCCACGTCACGGTGGGTGCCGAGGAGATGGACGCCATCTCCTTCTTCACGGGCGACGAGGACGGCCGCATAGCCTCGGTCACCGACTTCTGGCCCGAGCCGTACGAGGCGCCGGCCGGCCGTGAGCACCTCGCCGAGCGGTACTGAACGGCTCCCGGGCGACCCACCCCGAGCCCGAGCCCCGCCCGGCCGCCCCGTAACGTGGACAGCGTGTACCGGTTTCTGCTGACTTCGCGCTGGTGGGGCATCAACGTTTTCGTGCTGCTCGCCATCCCGTTCTGCATCTTCATGGGGTCGTGGCAGCTGAGCCGGTTCGAGGGCCGGGTGCAGGACCACCGCAGTGCGACCGAGCAGGCCGAGAACGGCGCCAAGGAGGCGGCCCGGCCGTTGGCCGAGCTGCTGCCCGTCGACAAGGCCACCTCGGGCCGGCGGGCCACCGTCACCGGCCGGTACGGCGACCAGCTCCTCGTGCCCGACCGCGAGCTGGACGGCAAGCAGGGCTTCTATGTGCTGACGCTGCTGCGCACCGACTCCGGAAAGGCCCTGCCCGTCGTACGCGGCTGGCTGCCCGGGAACGTGGACGCCAAGAAGGCACCGGCGCCGCCCTCCGGGGAAGTCACCGTCACCGGCGCGCTGCAGGCCTCCGAGACACCGGGGGACAACGGCGTCAGCGCCCAGGGCGGGCTGCCGCGCGGGCAGACGGCGGCGATCAGCGCGGCGTCGCTGGTGAACCTCGTGCCGTACCGGCTGTACGACGCGTGGGTCACGCTGGACAAGGGCGACTCGGGGATGACGGCCGTGCCCGCGGCCGCGCCGGACGGCACCGGACTGGATCTGAAGGCGTTCCAGAACCTCGGCTACACCGGCGAGTGGTTCGTCTTCGCGGGCTTCGTGGTCTTCATGTGGTTCCGGCTGCTGCGCCGCGAGCTGGAGTTCCTCCGCGACGCGGAACTGGGCCTGACGCCGGACGGAGAGGGCGAGGGCCAGGAGAGCGTGGCCGCCAGTCCGTCCGGCGTCTGAGGCAGTACGAAGGCCCTACGACCCCGCCAGCGGGCCCGTCCAGTAGACCGTCCCGGCGCAGACGCCCGCCACCGTCGTCGACGCCGTCGGTGATCCGGCCTCCGGGGTGTGCGAGACCTCGATGCTGCCGTCGGCCGTGCCGTCCTCGGTGACGAGCTGTGTCGTGACGCCGGAGGTGCCGCCGGTGTCGGTGCCGCCGACGCTCGGGTCCGTGCTCGGGCTCGGGTCCGTGCTCGGGTCGGGCGAGGGGCCGCCGGCCGGGGGGCAGGTCTCCGAGGGCACGAAGGCGAACTTCTCCTCGTAGGCCGAGCCGGGCAGCAGAACCAGGCCGGTGACCTCCAGGGACGGGTCGGGCAGTCCCGTCGCCGCGTCCCCGGACACATGCCGGGCCGTACCGATCTTGGTGGGGTCAGCGGCGCCCTGCGCGAGGACGTCCACGCTGCCCGGCCCGCCGACGGTGCAGCTGGTCATGGAGATGTTGGTGATCCGGAAGCTGCCGTAGACGATGCCCGCCGAGTCGGGCCCGGCGGCGACCGCCGTCGGGGAACCCAGCTGGGCCGCCGTACACACCGGGGTGGCGGTGTCGGTGGAGGCCGTGGGGCCCGTCCCACCGGTCGTACCGGTGGCGGTGCCGCCGGTCTTGCCCTTACCGGTCTCCTTCTTGCCGCCCTGGCCGTGCCCGGGGGCCTTGCCGCCGGTGCCGCCCGCGGTGCTGGCGCCGCCGTCCGGGTTCTTGCCCTGGCCGACGCCGCCCTGGGCCGTCGAGGAGTCGCCCGCCATCGAGGTGTTGGGGCTGGAGCCGCCGGAGTTGGACACGTGCACGAGGGCCGGGATGGCGGTGCCGAGGAAGAGGGCGGCGGCCGCCATGCCGACGGTGGCCTGCCGCTTGCGCGCCCGCCGAGCGGGTACCGCGCGCCGCAGATGGTCCAGGGTGCCGTCGCTCGGCTCGATGTCCTCGACCGCCGATTGGAGCATCCGGCGCAGGGCCAACTCGTCCGAGTCGAGCCCCTTGGGGCCCTTTTCGTCGGGGCCGTGGTTCACAGTTCCGTTCCCAGCGTGCGATGACGTGTGCTCTGGCTCGTATTCCCGCATCGGCTCGTGCCAAGCGTAGGGCTCATGGCGTTCATGGGAATCGCCACCCTCGGCGCCGTCGTTCATGCCGTCGCCTCCATGGCCACGCGGAGCGCGGCGATGCCGCGCGAGCCGTAGGCCTTCACCGAGCCCAGGGAGATCCCGAGCGTCTCGGCGACCTGCGCCTCTGTCATGTCCGCGAAGTAGCGCAGCACCAGGACCTCGCGCTGGCGGCGCTGCAGGCCCTTCATCGCCTTGATGAGGTCGCGCCGCTCCAGCTGGTCGTACGCGCCCTCCTCCGCGCTCGCCATGTCCGGCATCGGCTTGGACAGGAGCTTCAGGCCGAGGATGCGGCGGCGCAGGGCCGAGCGGGAGAGGTTGACGACGGTCTGGCGCAGATAGGCCAGGGTCTTCTCCGGGTCCCGGACGCGTTTTCGGGCGGAGTGGACGCGGATGAAGGCCTCCTGGACGACGTCCTCGCAGGAGGCGGTGTCGTCGAGGAGCAGCGCGGCGAGGCCGAGGAGCGAGCGGTAGTGCGCCCGGTAGGTCTCGGTGAGGTGGTCGACGGTCGTGCCGGCCGCCTCGACCTCCTCGGAGCCGTCACGCTGGCTGGGGATGCGGGCTGGCCGCGCTGCGGGCATGGGCGCGATCACCGGCATGCCGCCGGACGTGCCGGGCATGCGGGGTCGGAGGGGCGCGGGGCGGGGCCGTAGGGTCGTGCCACGCGTCGCCACGGTGAATTCGAGTACCTCTGCCACGTCAGTTGGACACGCATCCCCCCGCATGGGTTGTACGTGCCGAGCGTCACTTTTGCGTCAGGCGACGCACCCGACAACGTTTCCGCGTCGGGCGGCACAGCCGACGGAGCCTCACATGCCGTCATGCGTCCCGCTCATCCCCTAGTTCCCGTACGTGGCAGGCGTCCCCGCGCCCCGGAAAGGCGACCGCAAAGACGCTCCCCGCCCTCCGCGCGGTTGCGGAGGACGGGGAGGAAAATCTTCGGTCGCCGAAGGGGCTTCAATCAAGTGGTCGAGACCATGCTTCTGACCACACCTCTTGCGGAGATCCTATAAATGGATGCGCTCCCATCCACTTCATTTTCGGCGCTCGGGACCCTCACGAAAACTTTCGGCGTCTTCGGGACCTCACGAGAACTCCGCCGCCACCAGCTCGGCGATCTGCGCGGTGTTGAGAGCGGCACCTTTGCGCAGATTGTCCCCGCATACGAAGAGCTCGAGTGCCGTCGGGTCGTCGAGCGCGCGCCGCACCCGCCCGACCCACGTCGGGTCCGTGCCCACCACGTCGGCGGGTGTGGGGAACTCGCCGGCCTCCGGGTTGTCGAAGAGGACGACCCCGGGCGCCGTGGCGAGGATCTCACGGGCGCCGTCGACGGTGACCTCACCCTGGAAGCGGGCGTGCACGGTGAGGGAGTGCGTGGTGACGACCGGGACGCGCACACAGGTCACGGCGACGGGCAGCTTCGGCAGTCCGAGGATCTTGCGCGACTCGTCCCGCACCTTCATCTCCTCCGACGACCAGCCGTCGTCCCTGAGCGACCCGGCCCACGGTACGACGTTCAGCGCGACCGGCTCCGGGAACGGCCCGGTGTTGTCCCCCACGGCCCTGCGCACATCACCGGGGCTGGTCCCCAGCTCCGTACCGGCCACCAGGGACAACTGGGCCCGCAGCGTCTCCACGCCGGCCCGCCCGGCCCCGCTCACCGCCTGGTACGACGACACCACCAACTCGCGCAGCCCGAACTCGGCATGCAGCGCGCCCAGGGCGACGATCATCGACAGGGTCGTGCAGTTGGGGTTGGCGATGATCCCGCGCGGCCGTACGCGTGCCGTGTGCGGATTGACCTCGGGCACCACAAGGGGCACATCGGGGTCCATCCGGAAGGCGGCGGAGTTGTCGACCACCACGACGCCCTTGGCGGCGGCGATCGGCGCCCACTGCGCGGAGACCTCGTCCGGTACGTCGAACATGGCGACGTCGACCCCGTCGAAGGCCTCCTCCGACAGGGCCACCACCTCGACGTCCTCGCCGCGCACGGCCAGCTTGCGGCCGGCCGAGCGCGGCGAGGCGATCAGACGGATCTCGCCCCAGACGTCCGCGTGCTGGGACAGGATCTGGAGCATGACGGTGCCGACGGCCCCGGTCGCGCCGACGACCGCGAGCGTCGGACGTACGGGTACGGGTACGGCCCCGGTGGTGCCGGCCATCAGCGTGCTGCCGGCCATCAGCGGCCGGTGCCTCCGTAGACGACGGCCTCGTCGCTGTCGGAGTCGAGTCCGAAGGCGGTGTGCACGGCGCGCACGGCCTCGTTGACGTCGTCCGCACGCGTGACGACCGAGATACGGATCTCGGAGGTCGAGATCAGCTCGATGTTCACGCCGGCGTCGCTGAGCGCCTCGAAGAACGCGGCCGTGACGCCCGGGTTGGTCTTCATACCGGCGCCGACCAGCGAGATCTTGCCGATCTGGTCGTCGTAACGCAGCGAGTCGAAGCCGATGCCGGGCCGGTTCTTCTCCAGTGCGTCGATGGCCTTGCGGCCCTCGGTCTTCGGCAGCGTGAAGGAGATGTCCGTCAGGCCGGTGGAGGCGGCGGACACGTTCTGCACGACCATGTCGATGTTGATCTGCGCATCGGCGATCGTACGGAAGATGGAAGCGGCCTCGCCCGGCTTGTCGGGCACGCCGACGACCGTGATCTTGGCCTCGGAGGTGTCGTGCGCGACACCGGAGATGATGGCCTGCTCCACCTTCTTGTCCCCTTGCTCGATCGGCTCACTGCTGACCCACGTGCCCTGGAGCCCACTGAAGGAGGAGCGGACGTGGATCGGGATGTTGTAGCGGCGGGCGTACTCCACACAGCGGTGGAGCAGCACCTTCGACCCGGACGCGGCCAGTTCGAGCATGTCCTCGAAGGCGATCCAGTCGATCTTTCGGGCCTTCTTCACCACACGCGGGTCGGCGGTGAACACGCCGTCGACGTCGGTGTAGATCTCACAGACCTCGGCGTCGAGCGCGGCGGCGAGCGCCACTGCGGTGGTGTCGCTGCCTCCCCGCCCGAGGGTGGTGATGTCCTTCTTGTCGGCACTCACACCCTGGAACCCGGCGACGATGGCGATGTTGCCCTCGTCCAGCGCGGTCCTGATCCGACCCGGCGTGACGTCGATGATCCGGGCTTTGTTGTGGACCGAGTCGGTGATGACGCCTGCCTGGCTGCCGGTGAACGACTGGGCCTCGTGCCCCAGGTTTTTGATCGCCATGGCCAGCAGGGCCATGGAGATCCGCTCTCCGGCGGTCAGCAGCATGTCGAACTCACGCCCGGCCGGCATCGGGGATACCTGCTCGGCGAGATCGATCAGCTCGTCCGTCGTGTCGCCCATCGCGGAAACGACGACAACCACCTGGTTGCCGTTCTTCTTCGCTTCCACGATCCGCTTGGCGACGCGCTTGATGCCTTCGGCATCGGCTACGGAGGAGCCTCCGTACTTCTGCACGACAAGGCCCACGTGCGCTCCTCGCTCGGTATGTAGTGCGGTCAGCTCAGTTTAACGAGCGTCCGAAATTCCCTTCCGCGGTGTCGCATGGTGAGATGTCGGGTCGCTCGTTCCGGACGTCATCTGCCCGCCCTGCAGCACACCACTCGCAAAGTGCCTCGGGTCACATTGACATCGGTGAGTCAATTTTCAAGCATCATCGCTTCCATGACTCAGGGGTGGGCGAGTGATGCACTACTGACCGTGATCGTGCTGCTCGGCTCGTCCGTCCAGTGGCTCACCGGCATGGGTTTCGCGCTCGTGGCCGTACCGGCACTCGTCCTGCTGATCGGTCCGGCCGAGGGGGTGGTCCTCGCGAACTGCGCCGCCGGGGCCATCAGTGTCGTAGGGCTGGCGGGCGGCTGGCGCCGGGTGCGGCCGGGCCCCATGGTGCCGTTGTGCGCGGCGGCCGCCTGCACGGTTCCCGCCGGCTCCTGGCTGACCCGACGGCTCCCTGCGCCGGTCCTGCTGCTGGTCATGGGCGGCCTGGTGACCGTCGCCGTCCTCCTGGTCATGCGCGGCACCCGCGTGTCCGCGCTGCGCGGCGCGAGGGGCGCGGTCGCGGCGGGCGCGGTGGGCGGCTTCATGAACTCCGCGGCGGGCGTCGGGGGTCCCCCGATCTCGCTGTACGCCCTCAACGCGGGCTGGACGGTACGCGAGTTCGTGCCGAACGCCCAGTTCTACAGCGTCGTCGTCAACGCGTTCTCGATCGCCGCGAACGGCGTCCCCCACCTCGGCAACCCACAGTGGGCGTCCGTCGTCGCCGCGATGGCCGTCGGCGCGGTCATCGGCAGAACGCTGGCCGGACGCATACCGGACCGGCACGCCCGGCGACTGGTGCTGCTGCTGGCGCTGACCGGCGGGGTCACGGCGGTGGGGAAGGGGCTGTGGGGGCTGTGAGCCCGGGGCTCAGGCCTCGGGCCGAACCGCGGAAAGGAACGCCTTCCAGGCCGGGCGGCTGTAGCGGCGTACCAGCCGCCGGACGGCCCGGCCGGTCGAGGGCCGGTTACTGGCCCGGGCGCATGCCCAGGGGGCGCGCGATCTCCTGCTGCATGACTCTGCCCGCCTCGAATTCGAGGGTGTCGTCGCCCACGCCCTGGTCCGTGTCCAGGCCGTCCAGTTCCTCCAGGGGCTGGTCCAGGCGGATGTGGGCCAGGATCGAGTGGAGGGCTCGGAGGGTGGCGGAGGCGGTGGAGCCCCAGTTGGAGAAGTACGAGAACTGCCACCACCACAGGGCCTCCGAGGTGCGGCCGGCTCGGTAGTGGGCCATGCCGTGGCGGAGGTCGGTGATGACGTCGGACAGGTCGTCGGAGATCCGGGCCGGGACGGGCGCCTTGCGGGGCTCGTACGGGTCGAAGACCTCCGAGTAGACGTCGATCGGTTCCAGGAGGCGGGCCAGGTTCTCGCGGAGTTCGTCCACGTCCGCGTCCGGGCCCGTGTCGGGCTCGTAGCGCTCGTCCGGGACGATGTCCTCGTGCGCGCCGAGGCGGCCGCCGGCCAGGAGGAGCTGGGAGACCTCCAGGAGGAGGAAGGGTACCGCCGAGGCCGGCTCGTCGCCCTTCGCGACCTCCGTGACGGCCACCAGGAAGCTCTCGATCTGGTCGGCGATCTGGACCGCGAAGTCGTCCGGATCCTGTGTCGTGGAGTGCAGCGTGGCGTCAGACATCTAGGAGTCGTCTCCCCTCGAAGGCGCGGCCGAGAGTCACCTCGTCCGCGTATTCCAGGTCGCCACCCACAGGGAGGCCGCTGGCCAGGCGGGTGACCTTCAGGCCCATGGGCTTGATCATGCGCGCGAGGTACGTGGCGGTCGCCTCGCCCTCGAGATTCGGGTCCGTGGCCAGGATCAGCTCGGTGACCGTGCCGTCGGCCAGGCGGGCCAGGAGTTCTCGTATGCGCAGGTCGTCGGGGCCGACTCCCTCGATCGGGCTGATCGCTCCGCCCAGGACGTGGTAGCGGCCCCGGAACTCACGGGTGCGCTCGATCGCGACGACGTCCTTCGGCTCCTCCACCACGCAGATGACCGAGAGGTCGCGGCGCGCGTCGCGGCAGATGTTGCACAGCTCCTCCTGCGCCACGTTGCCGCAGGTCGCGCAGAAGCGGACCTTCGCCTTCACCTCGAGGAGGGCCTGCGCGAGGCGCCGTACGTCCGTCGGTTCCGCCTGGAGGATGTGGAAGGCGATCCGCTGCGCGCTCTTGGGACCGACGCCGGGCAGCCGCCCCAGCTCGTCGATCAGGTCCTGGACCACGCCTTCGTACAACGGACTGCCTTTCCTGGAATCATTCCCGGTACGTACCGTAGTTGGCTGCCGCCTGTCCTAGGAAGGCGGTGCGGGTGTCGCGCCGGTGGAGAACGTCAGAACGGCAGTCCCGGGATGCCGCTGCCGCCGCCCAGGCCCTGCGCGAGGGGGCCCAGCTTCTGCTCCTGGAGCGTCTTCGCGTTCTCGTTGGCCGCGTGGACCGCGGCGACGATCAGGTCCGCGAGGGTCTCCGTGTCTTCGGGGTCGACCGCCTTGGGGTCGATCTTCAGTGCGCGCAGCTCGCCGGCGCCGGTCACGGTGGCTCGCACCAGGCCGCCGCCCGCCTGCCCGTCGACCTCCGTGTTCGCCAGTTCCTCCTGGGCCCTCGCCAGGTCCTGCTGCATCTTCTGGGCCTGCTGGAGCAGCTGCTGCATGTTGGGCTGGCCACCACCGGGAATCACGATCAGCTCCTGGTTCGGTTCGTCGTCCTTCTCTTTTGTGCATGAGCCTACGTGGTCCACGTGGGCATCGCCCCGCCACTCTTTCGAGTGAGAACAACCCTCGCCCTATACCTGATCAAGGCCCTCTTCCGGGCGGAAAAGCGGTGAAAGCTACGGCATCGCCACCCATTGGGCGGTAGGAAGGGTGCCGCGCGTCAGCATCCGATGTCACGCAGCGTGACGTGACCATTCGTTTCGTTCGTGATCAGCCGTGGTCAGTTCAGTAGGGAGTGCCGGGTGGGTCAGCCGGAGATGCAGCCCGAGGGTCCGCCTCAGGACGGGCGGGGCGAGGGTGCGGCCGGACTGCGGTCGGACGATCTGACCGGGCGGGCGTTTCCGCTCGGGGACTGGGACGAGCCCGCCGAGCGGCTCGACGAGTTGTACCGGTGGGTGGAGCGGGGGGCTCTGGAGACGGCGGCGTGGTATCTCGCGGACCGGGTGTGGAAGCGGCGGGGGGCGCGGGCGCTGCGGGCCGGGGCGGCGGTGGGAGCGGTGTGCGGGGCGGCGCTTCCGTTGCTGGATCTGACCGGAGTGGTCGGTGGGGTGGCGCCGTGGGGGTATCTGGCGTTGCTGGTGGCCGTGGCGTGTGTGGGGGCCGACCGGTTCTTCGGGGTGACGTCCGGGTGGATAAGGGACGTGGCTACGGCGCAGGCCGTGCAGCGGCGGTTGCAGATGCTGCAGTTCGACTGGGCGTCGGAGTGTGTGCGGGAGGTTCTGGGGCCGGCTGAGGGTACGGCGAGTGAGGCTGCGGAGCGGTGTCTTGGGGTGCTGCGGAGGTTCTCCGAGGACGTGACGGAGTTGGTGCGGACCGAGACTGTTGACTGGATGGTGGAGTTTCGGACGGGGGTGGCGCCGCTCGGGATTCAGGGGGCGGTCAGTGGTGGGGGGCGGGCGGATTCCGGGGTGTTTGTGGGGCGGTTTGCCGTGCCGCCGGGGGGTGCGGGGGCTCGGCCGAATATGCCTCGGCAGCGACCGCCGGAGCCTCGCGGCTGAGCGGCGGGGGTTTTCGCTTGCCGGTGCTGGTCTGTTGCCCGGGGTTGCGCTGTGGGGGGTGGGTTTCGCTTGCCCGCGCTTGCGGGGTGCCGCTGCGCCCACCCTCCCCCATCGCCCCAGCGGCACGACTGCCCGCAGCTATGGCGGGTGCGGCGACTGCCGACGGCTGGGACTGTTACGCGCAGAGTTTCATGCCCCTCGGGGTCGAGCACGGGATGTGGCCGTGGGCTCTGATCGCGTTCTGGCCGCGGCCTTCCGACAGGTATGTCAGGAAGCTTGCGACCAGGGAGCCCGTCAGGGGTTGGTCATACGTGTACGCGAACTCGATCTCGCGGTAGGCGTACGGGCTGTTGTCGTCTTCTATCTCGTCCACCGACGGCGCGTTGCCGTCGATGGACAGGACGTGGAGCCCCTTGGCGGCCGTCGCCTGGTTGAGTTCGCCGTAGCCGATGGCGCCAGTGCGTTTGGCCACCTCGGGGAGGAGCTTCTCCGTGGAGTCGAGTTCGCAGCGGATCACCGGAGCAGTCCTGTCGTCCTTGTGGACGCAGTCGATCGAGGAGTTGGCCATCTCGCCGCGCCCGCCGAGCAGCCGACGCTGCAGAACCTGCCGAGTACCGGAGCCGGCGTCCCGGCTGATCAGGCGAACCGGGAGGTTCGGGCCGCCCAACTGGCGCCAGTTGGTGACCTTGCCGCGGTAGAGGCGTCGTACCTGGCTCGTGGAGAGGTTCTTCAGGAGAACGTCGTCGTTCACGACCAGCGCGAACGCGGACAACGCGACCCTGGTCCCGCGCAGGTCGGGATTGCCCCTGCTCGTGGGGCCGTCGGAGAAGACCACGACCGGCGGGGAGCCCTTCTTCTTCCACTTGGAGCCGGCGTCGCCCAGTTCCCGTAGTCCCGCCTCCGATCCACGCTGGTCCACGTTGATCGCCGAACCCGCACAGTCGGCCTCGTACTGATTCGCCGCCTCCTCCAGCACGGGCTTGAAGGCCGTCGAACCGATGACCGTCATGCTGCCCTGCGCGCAGCCGATCGGAACGTCGTCGCGGGCCACCACGATCGTGGCGAGGGTGACCACGCAGACCGTGAGCATGATGGTGATGAGCCGGGACGCCCGGCTGAACAGGGGCGGCTTCTCGTCCGGCGTAGCACTGCGGTTGGGGTGGACCTCGCCGTCCCGGATGCCGCCGACGAGCCGGATGTCGCAGCCCACGTCCCCGCCGGACAGCAGGACGAGCAGTTTGAAGTGGTCGCCCCGGTTCAGCGGGACGCGCGGGATGCGCAGGGTGTTGCCGGAGTAGCCGAAGCCCCGGTCCGGGCTGAAGTGATCCATCAGGTGGTCGGTGTCGTCCGGCTGCGTGACCGACACGCCGCGGATGGTGCGGTCGGTGAACACCGCGGTCAGACCGTGCCGTTCGGGACTGGTGTAGTCGTCGCGGTCGATGCTCTGCGAACCGTCGTTCTCGATGCGCAGCAGGACGAGCGTGGCGTCCGTCATGTCCGGCGCCTCGTCGAACAGGCCGAGGCGGCGGTTGGCGCGGCCCGAACGGACGTCGTCGCCTATCGGGTTGTCCATCTGTACGCGGTAGCCGACGCGTTTACGGCGGGGTACCCGGCGCTCATACCAGACCATGCCCGCGGACGCGACGATGCCCAGTACCGCCGTACCCACGGCTACGACATTCTCCGGACTCAGCCAGTCCATATGGGTGCCCCCGCCACTCCCCAGAGCCGGATAGTGGGGTCACCGTATGTGCGCCGGAAGGGACATTCCGGTCTCGTACGCTGAAGTTCGCCCGACGTTCAGCGACCTTGTGCGGCAGCGGAGTTCGGTCACTGCCGGGTGTAGGTCAGGGTCTCCCCGCCGCCCTGGCTCTCCCGGCGCAGCCTGCCGTCCGGCAGGAGGGTGACGTCGGTGGCCTCACCGGGGCTGCAGGAGGAAAGCGGTTCGCCTGAGGTGACTGTGGACGGGCCGATCCTCAACGGGCCGTCGCCGCTGGGGCGTTCGGTGAGCTTGGCCTGGAAGACGCAGTGGTAGGTGCCGCCGCCGGCGACGGGGCCGTCGGCGACGAGTTCGAGGACCGTGTCGTCCACCTCGCCCTGGGTGAGGGTGAGTTCGCGGGTGCTGTGGCCGGTCGCGTTGTCGATCGAGGCCTTCCAGGTCCCGAGGTACGCGTCCGGGACCGCGCCGTCCGACGGTGTCTCCGACGCCGATGCCGAGGCCGAGGCCGAGTTCGTCGGGGAGGGGCCGGGGGTGGTGGGCGCGCCGGTGCTCGGGGCGGGGCTGACGGTGCCGCTGCCCTTGTCGTCGCGCCCGGTGTTGCCCTGCATGAGCGCGTACACCGAGCCGCCCGCGGCGAGCGCGACGACCAGCGCGATCACGACGAGCAGCACCGTGGACCGCCGGTCGCCGCGCGACGGCTCCTGGGGCGGAAGGACGCCGGGGCCGTACGGCTGGGTGGCGCCGACGGGCGGCGGGCCGTACGGCGGGGTCGAACCCGGGCCGCCGGCATACGGGTTGTACGGCTGCGGGTTCCCGGGCCAGGCACCGGCGGCGGGCTGCTGAGGGTGGCCCTGGGCGGGCGGGAGCTGGGGGTGCTGCTGGGGGTAGCCGTAGGCGGGGTGGGCCAGGGGCGCGCCGGGCGGGAGCGGCTGCCCGGCGACCATCGTGGGCACATGATCCAGCCCCGGCTGCCGCGGCCCCCCGGCGCCGGGCGGCAGGGACACGTCGTCGGACGCGGGGGCGTGCTCGGGGGATGCGGCGGGGGCGGAACCCTGGCTGGGGGCTTGGCCGGGAGCGAGACCTGGACCGGGGACCTGGCCGGAAGCGAGACCCGGACCGGGGACCGGGCCAGGAGCCAGACCTGGACCGGGCGCCTGGCCGGGCACGGCGGTTCGACCGGGTACGGAGGGTCCGCCGGGCGCGGGGCTCTGGCCGGGTACGGAGGGTCCGCCGGGCGCGGGGCTCTGGCCGGGTACGGAGGGTCCGCCGGGCGCGGGGCTCTGGCCGGGTACGGAGAGTCCGCCGGGCGCGGGGCTCTGGCCGGGCACGGAGGATCCGCCCGGCGCGGGGCCCTGGCCGGGCACGGAGGATCCGCCCGGCACGGGGCCCTGGCCGGGCACGGAGGATCCGCCCGGCACGGGGCCCTGGCCGGGCACGGAGGATCCGCCCGGCACGGGGCCCTGGCCGGGCACGGAGG
>NZ_JBIAQV010000002.1:193835-338792 GCF_042889305.1 Streptomyces sp. NPDC002619
GGGCTGACCAAGCGCGGGGCCCTGGCCGGGCACGGAGGGCTGACCGAGTGCGGGGCTCTGGCCCGGCGCGGGGTCCTCCTTCTGCATCCCGGCGGGGACGGGCGCGACCCCGGGGTCCCGAGCCGTAACGGGGCCCGGGACAACGCCGGCCCCCGGCGCGGCCGTACCGCCCGAAGCGGAACCACCGGGAGCAGCCGCCCGATCAGAGGCAGGATCGGAGTCCGAAACAGAACCGGATCCAGAAGCAGCCCCGGGACCAGAGGCACCGCCGGAACCAGAAGCAGCCCCGGCGCCCGAACCAGCCCCGCCCCCCGAAACCACCGTCCGCCCCTCCCCCAGCGTCGACTCCGGGTCCTCGGCATCCAGCAACTGCACCGCATGCCGCCCCAGTTGGGCCACCAGCGCCCCCGGCAGCCACGGGTCCCGGGACCGGCCGCCCGACACCGTGTCCTCGGCGCCGGTGCGTTCCAGGATGTGGTCGAGCGTGGGACGGGACGCGGGGTCCTTGCGCAGGCAGTCGCGCACGAGGTCGGCGATGCCCTCGGGAACGCCGTCGAGGTCCGGTTCCTCCTGGGCGATGCGGAACATAAGGGCGTGCACTCCGCTGTTGGCGGCGCCGAACGGCAGCACGCCGGACGCCGCGTAGGCAAGGACGGAGCCGAGGCAGAAGATGTCGCAGGCCGGCGTGATCCGGTCGCCGCGCACCTGCTCGGGCGCCATGAAGCCGGGCGAGCCGACCATGGAGCCGGTGCGGGTGAGCCCGTCGCCGGCCGAGGTCTCCAGCGCACGCGCGATCCCGAAGTCGATGACGCGCGGCCCGTCGATGGTGACGAGCACGTTGGACGGCTTGAGGTCGCGGTGGACGATCCCGGCGGCGTGGATGTCCGTCAGGGCGTGCGCGAGCCCGGCCGCGAGGATGCGGACCGAGCGTTCGGGCAGCGCGCCGTGGTCGCGGCCGACGACCTGCTGAAGGCTCGGCCCGGCGACGTACCCGGTGGCCACCCATGGCACCGCGGCCTCGGTGTCCGCGTCCAGCACCGGCGCCGTCCAGTAGCCGCCGACGCGCCGCGCGGCCTGCACCTCCTGGCGGAACCGCGCCCGGAACTCCTCCTGCGCGGCGAGTTCCTCGCGCACCAGCTTCACGGCGACGGTACGGCCCCGGTCCGACCGCGCCACATACACATGCCCCATGCCGCCCGCACCGAGCCGCGCCAGCAGCCGGTACGCCCCGATCCGCTTCGGATCCCCGGTCCCCAGCTTCTCCATGGCCGCCCCGCCTTCCCCCCGCCCGTGAACAACAGCCCGAGAATAGTGCTGCCTGCTGGAGAGTCGCGGGGGAGGTGCCCACGGTTCCTCAACCAGCGGTAAGAGCTGGTTCGGCGCCTTCATCGGCCATTTCCACGGCCTCGGCGTCCCGACTCCCACCATCGACACCCTGTCGCGGAAACCCCCCGACCAAGGAACAGACCGCCGATATCCCCTCCGCATCCCGGACATCTACGCTCGCCGGCATGACCCCTCAGCCCAACCCCGAAGCCGGCGCCGCGGTGAAGGCCGCGGACCGTGCTCATGTGTTCCACTCCTGGTCCGCACAGGAACTCATCGATCCGCTCGCCGTCGCCGGCGCCGACGGGTCGTACTTCTGGGACTACGACGGCAAGCGCTACCTGGACTTCACCAGCGGGCTCGTCTTCACCAACATCGGCTACCAGCACCCGAAGGTCGTCGCCGCGATCCAGGAACAGGCCGCAACCCTGTCCACGTTCGCACCCGCGTTCGCCGTCGAGGCGCGTTCCGAGGCGGCCCGGCTGATCGCCGAGCGGACCCCGGGCGACCTGGACAAGATCTTCTTCACGACCGCCGGTGCCGACGCCGTGGAGCACGCGATCCGCATGGCCCGGCTGCACACCGGGCGGCCCAAGGTGCTGTCGGCCTACCGGTCGTACCACGGCGGCACCCAGCAGGCCGTGAACCTCACCGGCGACCCGCGCCGCTGGCCGTCGGACAGCGGCACCGCCGGTGTCGTCCACTTCTGGGCGCCCTTCCTCTACCGCTCCCGCTTCTACGCACAGACCGAGGAGCAGGAGTGCGCCCGGGCGCTGGAGCACCTGGAGACGACGATCGCCTTCGAGGGGCCCGGGACCATCGCCGCGATCATCCTGGAGACCGTTCCGGGTACGGCGGGGATCATGGTGCCGCCGCCCGGCTATCTCGCCGGGGTGCGGGAGCTGTGCGACAAGTACGGGATCGTGTTCGTCCTGGACGAGGTCATGGCCGGGTTCGGGCGCACCGGTGAGTGGTTCGCGGCCGACCTGTTCGACGTCGTGCCGGACCTGATGACCTTCGCCAAGGGCGTGAACTCCGGGTATGTGCCGCTCGGCGGTGTCGCCATCTCCGGGAAGATCGCGGAGACCTTCGGCAAGCGGGCCTATCCGGGCGGGCTGACGTACTCCGGCCATCCGCTCGCCTGCGCCGCCGCCGTCGCCACCATCAATGTCATGGCGGAAGAGGGTGTCGTCGAGAACGCCAAGGACCTCGGCGCCACCGTCCTCGGGCCCGCGCTGCGCGAGCTCGCCGAGCGGCACCCGAGCGTCGGCGACGTACGCGGTGTCGGCATGTTCTGGGCGCTCGAGCTGGTGCGGAACCGGGAGACCCGGGAGCCGCTGGTGCCGTACAACGCGGCCGGCGAGGCGAACGCCCCCATGGCCGCGTTCGGCGCCGCCGCCAAGGGGCACGGCCTGTGGCCCTTCATCAACATGAACCGCACCCACGTCGTCCCGCCGTGCAACGTGACCGAGGCCGAGCTGAAGGAAGGCCTCGCGGCGCTCGACGCGGGGTTGGGCGTGGCCGACGAGTACACGGAGTAACGCCCCCGGAACTGCCGTCGGGGGAACCCGAACGCGTAAGGTGGCGTGCTCATAGACATAAGCGAGTACGTCACCCGCACGTGTGAGGAGAGGCCCCCGACCATGCCGGGCAACGGCGCCGTGACGCGCAGTACCCTGCGCCAGCAGATCGCGGACGCGCTTCGTGACGAGGTGCTGGCCGGGCGGCTCCAGCCGGGGCGCGCATTCACGGTGAAGGAGATCGCCGAGCAGTACGGGGTCTCGGCCACCCCGGTCCGCGAGGCCCTGGTGGACCTGTCCGCGCAGGGCATCCTGGAGGCGGACCAGCACCGCGGCTTCAGCGTCCCGGAATACTCCCTCGACGACTTCCGCGGCATGATCGAGGCCCGCAGCCTGGTCACGGACGGCATGTTCCAGGCCCTCATCGCGGGCGGCCACCCGGCCTTCAAGGACCCGGAGGACGCCCGTACGGCGGCGACGCTCGCCACGGTGCGGCGGCGCGGCGAGGAGGCGCAGCGCGCCGCGAACGCCGGCGACCTCACCGTCCTGATCGGCTACGACCTGCGCTTCTGGCGCGAGCTGAGCGCCCTGTTCGGCAACCCCTATCTCGCCGACTTCCTGCACCGGCTGCGCGTGCAGTCCTGGGTGTGCGCGGTGCAGCATCTGCGCCGGCTGAGCGAGCCGCGCGGCGCGCTGTGGTGCGGCCACGCCGCGCTGGTCGACGCGCTGGCCGGCCAGGACTTCGCCGGGGCCCGCGCGATCGTCACCGAGTACAACGAGCACAACCTCGCCCTGATCGAGCGACTGGCCGCCGGATGAGCGGCCACCGTCCCGAGGCCGTCCGCGAGGCGAGCGACCGTCCCGAACTCGTCGACCTCTCCGTCGTCGTCCCCGCCTACAACGAGGAAACCCGCCTCGGCCCCACCCTCACCGCCGTCATCGCCTACCTGGACGCCAACGAGGGCCGCTGGGGCGCGTGGGAGGTGATCGTCGCCGACGACGGCTCCACCGACGGCACCCGCGACGTGGTCACCGCCCTTGCGCATCCCCGCGTCCAGCTCGTCGGCGCCCCGCGCAACCGCGGCAAGGGCCACGCCCTGCGCCTCGGCGTCGCCGCCTCGCACGGCCGCCGGGTGCTGGTCACCGACGCCGACCTGGCGGCCCCGATCGAGGAGCTGGAGCGGCTCGACAAGGCGCTCAGCGAGGGCCATGCGGCGGCGATCGGCTCGCGTTCGGTGCCGGGCGCGGACATAGCCAACCACCAGCACCCGGTGCGCGAGTTGCTCGGCCGCGCCGGGAACCTGCTGATACGCACGACGGCGGTGCCCGGCATCCGGGACACCCAGTGCGGTTTCAAGCTCTTCGAGGGCGACCGGGCCCGCGCGGCCTTCGCCGCCTCGCGGCTCGACGGCTGGGGCATCGACGTGGAGGTGCTGCGGCACTTCCACCGCGCGGACTGGACCGTGGCCGAGGTCCCGGTGCGCTGGAGCCACCAGCCCGGCTCCAAGGTGGGCCCGCTCGACTACGGCCGGGTCCTCGCCGACCTGGCCCGCATCCGGGCCCGCGCCGTGCGCCCCGCCGACCTCCTGGCCGTCACCCTCTTCCTGCTCCTGGCGGTCGCCCTCTACTCCGGCCGCTTCTTCGACCCGGCCCACCGCTACCTCCCCGACTCCCTCCAGGACCAGAACCAGTGGGAGTGGTTCTTCGCGGTGACCGCGGACAACGTGGCGCATCTGCGCAACCCGCTCTTCTCCGACCTCCAGGGCTTCCCCGACGGCGTGAACCTGATGGCCAACACGGTCATGCTGGGCCTGTCGGTGCCCTTCGCGCCCATCACGCTGGCGTTCGGCCCGGCGGTCGCGCTCAGCCTCTGCATGACCCTGGGCCTGGCAGCGACGGCGGCCGCCTGGTACTGGCTGTTCCTGAAGCGCGTCGTACGGCACCGGGCGGCAGCCTTCATCGGCGCCTGTCTGGCCGCGTTCGCGCCGCCGATGGTCAGCCACGCCAACGCGCACCCCAACTTCGTGATCCTCTTCATGATCCCGCTGATCATCGACCGCGCCCTGCGTCTGTGCGCGGGCACGCGGGTCGTGCGGGACGGGATCGTGCTGGGCCTGATGGCGACGTACCAGATCTTCCTCGGCGAGGAACCCCTCCTGCTGGCGTCGATCGGCATGACCCTGTTCGCCGCCGCCTACGCTGTGCTCCGCCGGGACGTGGCCCGGCAGTCCTGGCGCCCGCTGCTGAAGGGCCTCATGATCGCCGGAGCGGTCTGCCTGCCGATCGTCGCCTACCCGCTCTACTGGCAGTTCGCGGGCCCGCAGAGCTACAAGAGCGTCCTGCACGGCGACAACGCGGGCAACAGCCCCCTCGCCCTGATCGCCTTCGCCGAGCGCTCGCTGATGGCCGGCAACGCGGAGCGGGCGAACTCCCTGTCCCTCAACCCCACCGAGCAGAACGCGTTCTACGGCTGGCCGCTCGTCGCCGTCGCGCTCGCGATCGTCGTACGACTGTGGGAGCGGACCCTCGTCAAGGCACTGGCGTTCACCGCGGTCGCCGCCGCGCTGCTGTCGCTCGGCCCGAAGATCCGCATCCCGCTCACCGACACCGTCTACTCCGGCCCCTGGGCGCTGCTCGCGCACAAGCCGCTGTTCGAGTCGGTGATCGAGGGCCGGCTGGCGATGATCTGCGCCCCGGCCCTGGGCCTGCTGCTCGCGATCGCGCTCGAGCGGCTGGCGGCGACGCGCCGCCCGACGACGCAGTACGTCGGCCTGCTGGGCATCGCCCTCGCCCTGATCCCGATCGTCCCGGCACCGCTGAGGTCCGAGCCGCGGGCCCAGGTGCCGGCGTTCATCGCGGACGGGATGTGGAAGTCGTACGTCCACGAGGGCGAGTCACTGGTCCCCGTGCCGCTGCCGGACCCGGGCGCCGCCGAGGCCCTGCACTGGCAGACGGCCGCCGACCTGGGCTTCAAACTCCCCGGCGGTTACTTCAACGGCCCCTACGGCACCGAGCGCATCGGCATCTACGGCGCCTCCCCGCGCTACACCTCCAACATGCTGCGCGACGTCCGCTACACGGGCAAGGCGCCGACGATCGGCCCGAACTGGCAGGCACAGGCCAAGCAGGACTTCGCGTACTGGAAGGCGGGCGCCCTGGTGCTCGCCCCGCAGCCCAACGACGGCCCCCTGCGCGACACCCTGGAGAAGCTGACCGGGCGGCCCGGGAAGTGGACCGGCGGGGTGTGGGTATGGGACCTGCACGAGGGGAGCTGACCTCGCGTCGCCCCCATTACTCTGCTTACCCGTGCCTTGAGCACCGCCCCGTGTGAGGAGCTTTCTTTGGCCTGTGACCTGTGGCTGGTACCGCTCGTCGACGTGTTGTGCCACACCCCCGACAACCCCTTCGCCGAGGAACTCGCGCAATACGACAAGGTGCTCGCCGAGTCCGGGCTGCCGCCGGTGCCGGTGTACCAGTACATGCCGGGACTGACCGGCGAGGTCGCCCCGGTGGCCGGGTTCGACTACGACGCGCTGCACTTCCTGCGCCGGGTCTACCTCCTGCAGATGTGCGGGCTGCCGGTGACGCCGGTGGACGAACTGGGCGGTGACTACCAGCAGTTGCTGGAGATGTTCGAGTCGACGGCCCAGCAGTCGCACCTGGTCTGGCACTACGACCACGCGGGCGCATACGTCCCGGTCGACTTCCCGCACCCGCTCTCCAACGACGAACTCCTCGCGGGGGGCGGCCCCTTGGGCTCCTCGCAGTCGCTCCTTCGGGAGCTGGAGCTCGTGGCCCCGTCGATCGGCATCGACCCGACGAACCCGCCGCCGGCCCCCGCACCCCCGCGCGCGCCCACGGAACTGGAGGAGCCGGCGGTCCCGCCGCCCTACGACCCGAGCCCCTTCGCCCGCGAGCGCCACGTCTGGCTGGGCCTGCACGCGGCGACGACCCGCAGCCTGGCCCAGGGCTCGATGATCGTCTTCAGCTGACGGACCCGTCGCAGTGAAGCGCGGTGCGGAGCAGAAGGGTGTGCACCAGTCGGCAGGGCGACGTCGGCGCGTGGCACCAGCTCAACGGCCACGTCGTGCCGTCGAGGGCGGGAATCGGGACGTACGAGATGTGGTTCGGTCCCGTGGTCGGACGGGTGACGGCGTCGGGCCAGGCCCGGTGGGCTGTGCTGCCCGCAGGGACCAGGAAGTAGACCGCCCGGCGTCCGTTCGCCTGCTCGATCACCGGTCCCGGGTCGCCACCCGTCAGCCGGGCCAGCCGGTCGGCGAGGGCGCGGCCCTCATCGCCGTCGACCCTGATCGCGTCGAACTGGACGCCCGCCTTGCGGAGTTGGATGCCGACATCCGGGATCCATGCCGTGATCTCGGGGTCGAGTGCGGGCGACGCGTCTGCTGCGGGAACATCCCGTAGTCAGAGCCCTGGCACTGAACGAGCCGGCACTTGCGCACACGGCCGTGCTGCGGCCCACAACGGTGTGGCACGACACGGCGTGGCAGTGGCTGACCGCGCACGTGACGGCACATCTCCCGAGGGGCGCCGAGCAGGAAGCGGCCGCGCTCGCGGTGCTCACCACGACCTTGCCGTACGCGCTCACCCCACCGCAGGCCTCTCCGGACCCCGCCGCTGACAGCACAGCTATCGACCGACGGCTGGCTCTGGCAACACACGCATGTCTCGGCCTCCCACCAGTCTGTCCAAACTGCTGAGGTCGCGACCCGCCCGTCTGGAATGATCGCGTGCCATGCAGCCCCTGGCCCCCGAAGACCCGGCCCGCATAGGCCCGTACCGTCTGCTGTCCCGCCTGGGAGCGGGCGGCATGGGCCGGGTCTACCTCGCCCGGCGGGACGACGGCGACGACAGCGACGTCCCGGCCTCGCCGACTTCCATGGCCGTCGCGGTCAAGTTGATCCGTACGGATCCCGACGCCCGGCACGACGAGTTCCGGCGGAGGTTCGCCCGCGAGGTGGCCGCCGCGCGTCGGGTGAGCGGCAGGTGGACCGCACGGGTGCTGGACGCCGACACCGACGCCGAACAGCCATGGGTGGCCACCGAGTACGTGGCCGGACCGACCCTGCGGGCCGTCGTACGCGGGGACTTCGGGCCACTGCCGTCCGCCTCCGCGCACGTCCTGGCGCACCGCCTCGCGCAGGCACTGGACGCCATCCACGCGGCGGATCTCGTCCACCGGGACCTCAAACCGTCCAACATCCTGCTCACCGCCGCCGGTCCCCGCGTCATCGATTTCGGCGTGGCCCACGACGTCATGGCCGACTCCACGCTCACCCGCACCGGAAGCCTGGTCGGCACACCGGAGTTCATGTCCCCGGAGCAGGTCAGAGGCGAACGGGTCACCCCGGCCGGCGACGTATTCTCGCTCGGCAGCGTCCTGACGTACGCCGCCACGGGCCGCTCCCCCTTCCAGGGCGCGGGCGAAGGCGGCGTACACGCACTCCTGTTCCGCATCGCCTACGAGGAGCCCTTACTCGACGGCGTGCCCGAGGCACTCACGGACCTCGTACGTCGCTGCCTCGCGAAGGACCCGGAGGAGCGGCCCGAGGTGGCGGAGCTGGTGGAACTGACTCGACGAGCCCCGGCCGGAGCCTGGTTGCCGTCGGCCCTTCTGGTCCGCCTCGACCGGATAGCGGCGGAGCCCGTACCGAACGCTCCGCAGCGGGCGGAGACCGCACCGCAGGAGACCACGGAGTTCCCCGACTTCCCCGAGCCTTCGGAACCGGTGCCCGACCGCGATCCGCTGGACGTGCCGGAGGCGGGAATCGTCCCGCCCCGGATCCTGCGGAAGCCGCTGTCCCGGGCGGTGCACGTCAGACAGCGGCTCGCCGGCGGGCTGCTGGCGAGCGTGGCCGCGCTGTCGGTCGCGGTGGGCGGGGTGACGGTGTGGGCGGCGTTCGCGCAGGACGAGCCCGGTGGCGACGAACCCTTTGTAGTGCCCACCGGAGACATCGTGGCCGCCGCATACGGAGAGACGGAGGCCCATGCGAAGGCGTATCTGGGCCAGCAGTCGTTCACCCTGCACCTGTCTCTGTACGACCCCGCGAAGACGGGCTATGTCGCGGGGACACCCGGAGCGGTGTGCAAGGGAACCTTCGGTGAGGTGGCCGTGAAACCGGACGGGGTCGAGTTGAGGCGGCCCAGCCGCTCCGTGATCCTTCCCGAGGGTGCCCCGAACAGCGTGTGCCCTGAGCTCGGCACGATCCGACTGGAACTGGCGGACCCCGACGTCGTGTGGATGACCCAAAGGCACTGGGGCACCCCTCTGGAGCTGGGCGGCCGCCCAGGCGATTCCGTCCCGTCGTCCTTCATCGGCACCCGTGCATTCCGCGGCTGGACCGTAAGCGTGCGCAAGGGTGCCATCGGAGAACCACTGGTCACAGGTACCCGGACCTCATCCGGCCGCCATTGCACATGGAAGGCCGTCGTCCTGGACGCCGGCAGCGTCCTGCGGACCACCCCACCCGTCCTCGACGCGCCCCACTCCGACCCGGGCTGCACGGCCCCCACCGCCCCGGTGACCCTGGCCCGCAACAACGCACGCCCCCAGCCGACGAGAACCGGCTGAGGGCGTGTCGCGGCGCGTCGGCGCCTACAGGAACGAGTTGACCTCGATCGTCTCGTCGCGGCCCGGGCCCACGCCGATCGCGGAGATCGGGGCGCCCGACATCTCCTCCAGGGCCTTGACGTAGCTCTGGGCGTTCTTCGGCAGGTCGGAGAAGGACTTCGCCTTGCTGATGTCCTCGGACCAGCCCGGGAGGTTCTCGTAGACCGGCTTCGCGTGGTGGAAGTCGCTCTGCGAGTAAGGCAGTTCCTCGACCCGCTTGCCGTCGATCTCGTACGCCACGCACACCGGGATCTGCTCCCAGCCCGTGAGGACGTCCAGCTTGGTGAGGAAGAAGTCCGTGAGGCCGTTGACGCGGGTCGCGTAGCGGGCGATCACCGCGTCGAACCAGCCGCAGCGGCGGTCACGGCCGGTGGTGACACCCCGCTCGCCGCCGATCCGGCGCAGCGCCTCGCCGTCCTCGTCGAAGAGTTCGGTCGGGAAGGGGCCGGCGCCGACGCGAGTCGTGTAGGCCTTCAGGATGCCGATGACCCGGCTGATCTTCGTCGGGCCGACTCCGGAGCCGGTGCAGGCGCCACCCGCGGTCGGGTTCGACGACGTGACGAAGGGGTACGTGCCGTGGTCGATGTCGAGCAGCGTGCCCTGACCGCCCTCGAAGAGGACGACCTTGTCGTCCTCCAGGGCCTGGTTGAGGACCAGGACCGTGTCGGCGACGAACGGCCTGATCTGCTCGGCGTAGCCCAGCAGTTCCTCGACCACCTGCTCGGCGGCGATCGCGCGCCGGTTGTAGAGCTTGGTGAGGATCTGGTTCTTGACGTCGAGGGCCGCCTCGACCTTCTGCAGCAGGATCGACTCGTCGTACAGATCCTGGACCCGGATACCGACGCGGTTGATCTTGTCCGCGTAGGTCGGTCCGATACCGCGCCCGGTCGTGCCGATCTTCCGCTTTCCGAGGAAGCGTTCCGTCACCTTGTCGACGGTGACGTTGTACGGCGTGATGATGTGCGCGTTACCGCTGATCAGGAGCTTGGACGTGTCGACGCCACGCTCGTTCAGACCGCTCAGCTCGGAGAGCAGGACCGACGGGTCGACGACGACGCCGTTGCCGATGACCGGCGTACATCCGGGAGAGAGGATTCCGGAAGGGAGGAGGTGGAGTGCATACTTCTGGTCGCCGACGACCACCGTGTGGCCGGCGTTGTTTCCGCCCTGGTAACGGACGACGTAATCCACCGAGCCACCGAGCAGGTCGGTGGCCTTCCCCTTGCCTTCGTCACCCCACTGAGCACCGAGCAGCACAAGTGCGGGCACGCGCGTACACCCCTTCCGGGCGGGGCATGTCCAAGGTCAGGGGCGTACGCGTAGGGTTCACCGCCGCGCACCACCGCGACCGTCGTTGGTCGCACAACCGTCGGACCGGATGCCCCGGAATAGACGAAGCCCCTGGCGCAATAGCGCAAGGGGCTCTTGCACAAAGATGCTACCCGAGGAAGCGAGGCAGGACCGAGGTGGCGACTTTCGCAACGTCCGATCAGCTGCTGGTGATCATCGATCCGGTCGCCCAACGGACGGACGGCGAGTCCGTACGGATCTCGAAAGACGTGCTCAGCGCGGGTGCGGCGATGAAGGTGTGCCTGCCGGAGGGGCCGGAGGAATTCGCCCGCGCGCTGGAGCGACGCGGGTCCCGCCGCCCGGTGGTGGTGGGCGACGACCGGGCACTGGTCCGTGCGGTGTACCTGCTCCACCGGCAGCGGGAGCTGGCCGGATGCGCGCTGTCGGTGGTGCCGGTGGGGGGTGTGGTGGCGCTGGCGGAGGCCCTGGGGGTGCCGACCGGGGCGGTGGCGGCGGCGCGGGCGGTCCTCGACGGGGTCGAGCGCCGGATGGACCTGCTGGTGGATGACAGCGACGGGGTGGTGCTGGGCGCGCTGCGGATCCCTCCGGTCCTGGTGCGTGAGGCTCCGGCGGCGGAGTCGGCGATGTCTGGGCCGGGGCGCCCCTGGCTGCGTACGACGTACCAGTCCCTGGTCCGCACCCTGGGCCCCCGCCCGTCCCGGCCGGGCCCACCGGCGAGCGGACCCCGGTCCGCGCCCGCGCGGCTGCGCGTGGAGGTCGACGGGGTGACGGTCGTCGACCTGGACCAGCCGCTGGAGGCAGTCTCGGTGACGCCTGGCTCCGCCGGCCTGGCCGAGGTCGAGATCCACCCGGTTCCGCTCGGCGCGGAGACCGCACCTCCACTCCGGACGACCGGGCAGACGGTGACCGTGACGGGGCCGGATTTCCGCTACCGGGCGGATGCGGCGGTGGCGGGGCCGGTACGGAGGCGGACGTGGCGGATGGTGGAGGGGGCTTGGGGGCTCACCGTGCCGTCATCCGCGTGAGTCAGTGCGTCGGTGAGTCAGGATCAGGTGGACGGGGCCCCGCGCCCCCTCAACCACCACCCCTCACCCCTCGCCGAAGAGCTCGTCCCGGTGGACCCGCCAGCGCTCCATCATCTTGGCGATCTCGCCGTCGACGAACTCGAAGAACGCGAGTGTCTCGGCGAGGCGCCGTCCCGCCGGGGTGGTCTCGCCGAGGCTGTCGACTCCCTCGCGCAGGGCGTGTTCCCAGCGCTTGAGAACGGCGTCCCGGTTGGTGAGGGCCTCGTACCACTGGTTGCTGTGGACCCGGTAGCGCTCGCGGCGTGAGCCGGGTTCGCGTTCGCGCGAGACCATGTGCTGCTGGGCGAGGTAGCGCACCGCGCCGGACACGGCGGCAGGGCTGACCTGGAGCAGTACGCCCAGCTCGGCCGAGGTCAGGGAGCCGGAGTCGGAGGACAGCAGGGCCGCGAACACCCGCGCCGGCATGCGCTGCATCCCGGCCTCGACCAGCTGGGCCGCGAAGCTCTCCACGAACTTCGAGACCGCCCTCGCGTCCCGTCCCGCGACATCCGTCATCGCCTGATCATCTCCCCTGCTCAGACACCATTCACCAGTCTATCGAGAGCTTTATATGCTTCCTTAACTTCACAAATTTCTGAAAGAAGCGTACGTTCTGAACCATGACGAAGGCAATCACGGTCTCCGGGCTGCACAAGTCGTTCGGTACGACGCACGCCCTGGACGGTCTCGACCTGGACGTCGAGACCGGCGAGGTCCACGGCTTCCTCGGCCCCAACGGCGCCGGCAAGTCCACCACCATCCGCGTACTGCTCGGCCTCCTGCGCGCGGACGCCGGCGCCACGCAGATCCTCGGCCGCGACCCGTGGAAGGACGCGGTGGAGGTCCACCGCCGCATCGCCTACGTCCCCGGCGACGTGACCCTGTGGCGCAACCTCTCCGGCGGCGAGGTCATCGACCTGTACGGCCGTCTCCGTGGCGGCCTGGACGTACACCGCCGCGCCGACCTGATCGAACGCTTCGAGCTCGACCCGACCAAAAAGGGCCGCACCTACTCCAAGGGCAACCGCCAGAAGGTCGCCCTGGTCGCCGCCTTCGCCTCGGACGTGGACCTGCTGATCCTGGACGAGCCGACCTCCGGACTGGACCCCCTCATGGAGGAGGTCTTCCAGCGCTGTGTGGAGGAGGAACGCGACCGGGGCCGCACGATCCTCCTGTCCTCCCACATCCTCAGCGAGGTGGAGGAGCTGTGCGACCGGGTGAGCATCATCCGCAAGGGCCGCACGGTGGAGAGCGGTTCCCTCGCGGACCTGCGCCACCTGACCCGCACCAGCGTGTCCGCCGAACTGGCGGGCCCGCCCAACGGCCTGGCCCACCTCCCCGGCGTCCACGACCTCGACGTACAGGGCCGCCGCGTCCGCCTCCAGGTCGACACCGACAAACTGGACGCCGTACTGCGCCAGTTGAGCGAGTCGGGCGTTCGTTCCCTCACCTCGACGCCTCCCACCCTGGAGGAGCTGTTCCTGCGCCACTACCAGGACGAGGTGGACGCACGATGACCGCCACGACCTTCGCCGCCCGCACCGGCGGCTCTCGTCAACTGGCAGGCACAGGCACCCTGTTGCGCTTCGCCCTGCGCCGGGACCGCGTGATGATCCCGGTCTGGGTCGCGGTGAACGCGCTGATGGTCCTCTCCATGCCGAGCTCACTGAAGACCCTGTACGCCACCCAGGCGGACCGAGCGGACCTGATCCACCAACTGTCCACCAACGCCTCCCTGCGCGCCCTGATCGGCCCGGTCTTCGACGACAACTTCGGCGCACTCACAGCGTGGCGCGTAGGCGTCTACGCGGGCGCGCTCGCGGCCGTGACAAGCCTCCTGGTGGTCGTACGCCACACCCGGGACGAGGAGGAGAGCGGCCGCCAGGAACTGCTGTCGTCCGGCATGGTCGGCCGCCGGGCCCCGCTGACGGCGGGCCTGCTGGCGGCGGCGGTGGCGAACGCGGCCCTGGCCCTGCTGATCACGGCAGGCCTGGCGACGTACGGCGCGGCCGGAGCCCTGCTCTTCGCCCTCGGCATCTTCGGGGTGGGCATGGTCTTCGCGACTATGGCGGCGATCATCGCCCAGCTCACGGAGAGCGCACGCCTGGCCCGAGGCCTGACGGCGGCGGTCCTCGGCGCGGCATTCTTCCTACGAGCGGCGGGCGACTCGGCGACGACGGACGGCTCCTCGATCCTGACCTGGCTGTCCCCCCTGGGCTGGCTGGAAAACACCCGCGCCTTCGCGGACAACCACGCCTGGGTCCTCCTCCTCTTCATCGCGGCGACGGCGGTCCAAGCAGCCGCCGCCTACACACTCGCCGGCCGCCGGGACATCGGCATGAGCTTCCTGCCCACCCGCCCCGGCCCGGCCCAGGGAAAGCTGGCGTCGGCGGGTGCCCTGGCCTGGCGCCTCCAGCGGGGCAGCGTCCTCGGCTGGTCGATCGGTTTCTTCCTGGCCGGGGTGATCTACGGCGGCCTGACGGACGGAGCTGCCGACCTGGTCGGCAACAACAAGCAGGCCAGGGAGATGTTCGAGCGTATGGGCGGCCACGCGGCCCTGACGGACGCGTTCCTGGCCTCGACGATCGGCTTGATGGGCCTGATCGCGGCGCTGTACGTGGTGGCATCGGTCCTCCGCCTGAACGGCGAGGAGACGTCGGCCCGAGCGGAACCACTCCTGGCGGCAGCGGTGGGCCGCCTGCGCTGGGCGGCAGGCCACCTGACGATCGCCTTCGGCGGCGCGGCCCTGCTCATGCTGCTGACGGGCCTGGGCTTCGCCGCGGGCTACGGCAAGAAGCTGGGCCCGATCCTGGGCGCGTGCCTGGTCCAGGTGCCCGCGATCTGGGTGATCGGCGCAGTGGCGGTACTCCTCTACGGCCTGCTGCCGCGAGCGGCGACCGCGGCCTGGGGCGTAGCCGGCGCGGTCCTGCTGATCGGCTGGGTCGGCCCGGCGCTGAACCTCCCGCAAACGCTCCTGGACATCTCCCCCTTCGGCCACCTGCCGAAGATGCCGGGCGGGGAGATGGCCTGGACGCCGGTCCTGATCCTCACGGCGCTGGCGGTGGCACTGGTGGCGGCGGGGCTGGTGGGGTTGCGGAGGCGGGACATGACGACGTGACGGCGGCCGGGGACGTCAGTCGACGTACTGCTTGAGGTCCTCGGTGTCGAGCTCGAAGCCGACAGGTCCGGGAAGGACCACCTTCTCGCCGAGTTCCGCCATGTGGACGTCGCGGTACCCGATCCGCGGGTCCGGGTCGCTGTGTACCACCACCTTCATCCTGTCGCGATCGATCAGGAGGTAGACGGGGATACCGGCCTCCCCGTAGGCCTGAGGCTTCTCGACTCGGTCCCGCTTGTGGGTGTCCGAGTCGAAGGAGGTGATCTCGACGACCATGAGCACGCCCTCGGGATCGGCCCACTCGCCCTGTCCGTTGAAGTGACCCACCGGAGCGAGCACGGCGTCGGGCCGTGCTCGACCGTTCCGGTACGCCTCGACCTTCAAGCCCTGGCCTGTGGTGTTGAGGGTGAGGTCGGACCGAGCCTGCTTGCACTGGAAGACCAACCACATGGCGATCTCGCCGTGGCTGCCGTTCGTCACCTTCTTGACCTCGATCCGTCCGTCGATGAACTCGAACCTGACGGTCTCGTCCTCACGGGCGGCGAACTCGGCGATTCGCTCGAACATGTCCACTGACAACTGAGACGACGTGCGCTCTGCCATAACCGTCATGGTGCCTCCCTTCGCAGGCGGGCACCAGCTTGGCGAGCGTGCCGCACCCATCGCCCGGATTCGTCCAGTGATCATCCGAACGGGTGATCAACCCACCTCCACACTCAGCCCCTTCAAGCCTCTGATCACAAAGTTCGGCTTCCGCTCCGGCTCTGCCGCCAAGGTCAGGGACGGAGCCTGCTCCAGCAGGGCCCTCATGGAGGCGGCCAGTTCGATGCGGGCCAGGGGGGCGCCGATGCAGTAGTGGATGCCGGCGCTGAACGAAATATGCGGGTTGTCCTTGCGGGTGAGATCCAGCCGCTCGGGTTCGGGAAAGACGCCGGGATCATGATTGGCGGACCCGAAGAGCATGGCGACCTCCGCACCGCGCGGAACGGTGACGCCGTCGATCTCGATCTCGTCGAGCACCCATCGCTCAAAGAGCTGGAGCGGAGTGTCGTACCGCATCAACTCCTCCACGGCGGACGGCACGAGCGAGTGATCGGCGCGCAGGGTCGCGAGTTGCTCAGGATTCCGGAACAACGCCCACCACCCGTTGACCGTCGCGTTCACCGTGGCCTCGTGGCCGGCGTTGAGCAGCAGTACTGCGGTGGAGATCATCTCCTGCTCGGTGAGCCGGTCGCCCTCGTCGTGGGCGGCGATCAGGCCCGAGATCAGATCCTCGCCGGGCTCCTTGCGGCGTGCCGCGATCAGCTCCCGCAGATACTCCGAGAACTCGACCGACGCCCGCACGGCCTTGGCCGCCGTATCCTCCCCGGGGTTCAGCTCATACATCCCGCAGATGTCGGCCGACCAGGGCCGCAACTGCCCCCGATCCGCCTCAGGGATCCCCAGCATCTCGGCGATCACGGCAACGGGCAGCGGCTCGGCTACATCGGCCAGCAGATCACCGCCCCCGGCCTCCACCAGCCCGACGACCAGTTCCCCGGCCAGCTCCTCGACGTACGGCTTCAGCCGCTCCACGGTCCTGGGCGTGAACGCCTTCGACACGAGCCGCCGGATCCGGGTGTGGTCCGGCGGTTCGAGGTCGAGCATCCCGTGATCGTTGAGCGTGTGGAACGGCTCGTGCTCGACCGGAGGCGCGGTACGCCCGAAGTCCTCGTGCGAGAACCGGTGCTGATAGGTCCGCCCGAGCCGCCGGTCCCGCAACAACGCGCTGACGTCGGCATGATGCGGCACGAGCCACTGATCGGTCGGGGCGTAGTGAAGGATCCTCCCCCGCCCCCGCAGCTCGGCATAGGCCGGGTAGGGGTCGGCGAGGAACGCGGGGTCCCAGGGGGCGAAAGCGAGCTCGGAATCATCAGCCATGCCCGGACGCTAGCCGATGGGTGGATTTGTGCCACAGGGGCAACCCAAAACCGAGGAACACCCACCCTCTCCCCGGCCGAAACCCACCGAACCCGAGCCGCCTCACCGCCCTCAAATCTCACCCGGGCGTAACCAACCGCGCCTCGTAGGCGAACACCGCCGCCTGCGTCCGGTCCCGCAACCCCAGCTTCACCAGGATCCGGCTCACGTGGGTCTTGATCGTCGACTCGGCCACCACCAGCCGCTCAGCGATCTCCGCGTTGGACAGGCCCTGGGCGATGAGGATCAGGACCTCCGTCTCCCTCTCCGTCAGGTCGCCGTACGCCGCATGCGCCATAGGCGCGAACCTCGGTGCCTCGGCCAGCTTCGAGAACTCCGTGATCAGGCGCTTCGTCACCGAGGGTGCCAGCAGCGCCTCGCCGGCCGCCACCACCCTCACCCCGTCCGCCAGTTGGCGAGCCGACGCGTCCTTCAGCAGAAAGCCCGACGCTCCCGCCCGCAGCGCCTGGTACACGTACTCGTCCAGGTCGAACGTCGTCAGCACCAGCACCTTCGCCGTACCGTCGGCCACCACGATCTCCCGCGTCGCCTCGATGCCGTTCAGCTCGGGCATGCGGATGTCCATCAGGACCACGTCCGGAGTCAGCTCCCGTACCCGGTCCACCGCCTCACGTCCATTGACCGCCTCCCCCACCACCTCGATGTCCGGCATCGCGTTCAGCAGCACCGAGAAGCCCTCGCGGACCATCATCTGGTCGTCCGCGATCAGTACCCGGATCGTCCCGGTCGTCATGCTTCACCACCACTCTCGACCGCGACGGGCAGGAACACCGCCACCTCGTATCCACCGCCGTCCTGAAGCTCCACCGGCCCCGCGGTCATCTCGCCGTTCAGCATGGACACCCGCTCCCGCATCCCGGTGATCCCGTGCCCCGCCCCCGGCGACGGCTTGATCAGCGCCGGCGCGGGCGGCGGGCCGTTGACTATGCGCAGGCCCAGCCCGCCCAACACGTATCCGATCTCCACCCGCGCGCTCGCCCCTGGCGCATGCCGCAACGTATTGCTCAGCGCCTCCTGGACGATCCGGTACGCCGACAGCTCCACACCCTGCGGGAGTTCACGCACCGCGCCGGTCACCACCTTCTCGACGGCCAGCCCCGCCTCGCGCACGTTGGCGAGCAGTCCGTCCAGGTCGGCGAGGGTGGGCTGCGGGGCGTCCGGGGCCTCGTAGTCCTCGGCCCGTACGACACCCAGCACCCGGCGCAGCTCCGTCAGCGCCGCCACCGCGTTCTCCCGGATCGTGGCGAAGGCCTTCTCCAGTTCCGGCGGCGGGTTCTCCACCCGGTAGGGCGCGGCCTCCGCCTGGATGGCGACCACCGACATGTGATGCGCGACCACGTCGTGCAGCTCACGCGCGATGGTCGTCCGCTCCTCCAGCAGCGTGCGGCGGGAGCGCTCGTGCGCGGTCACCGTCTGCTGCGCGGTCACCTCCTGCCTGGCGTCACGGCGGACGTGCCGGACGGTCACGGCGAACAGCACCAGGGCGGAGACGACCAGCATGGGTGCGGTGTTGGTGTCGTAGTGGAACCCGCCGAAGAACCACTCTGCCGCGAAGCCGTAGACCGCCGTCACCACCCACATCCAGGCCGCGGTACGCGGGCGGGTGCGTATCGCGACCACCGTGAGCACCACCAGGTGGGAGACGAAGCTCCCCGGCAGCCAGGGCCAGCTGTCCCAGGGCCTGCTCACCACCGCGACGGCCGTGGCCGCCACGAGCGACAGCCAGAACGCGCCCACCGGACGGACGAGCGTCAGCAGGACCGGGGCCAGGGCCAGGGGACCGTACAGCAGGGCCCGGGCGTTGCCGTCACTGCTCCCCAGGGCCAGGAGAAACGCCACCGCCCCGGCCACGGCCACCATCGCGTGCGGGGTCCAGGCCGCCCATTCCCGCTTACGGCCGCGGAGCCTGCGGGTGATCGGGCCGTCGACGCTCATGTGAGGCAGCGGGCGGTACGCGAACGCGTCGCGGAACAGGTCCTGCCGTAGCCCGCGCAGGGCCTCCAGCGCCGCCCGGACCTCGGGGCTGCGCGGTTTGTACGCCTCGTACGCCTCGTTCGTGCTCTTGGGCGGCGTCGGCTGCGTGTGGGTCGTCTCGGTCACGCACAGAACCGTAGGGCGAGGTCCGGGTCGCCGTCGTCACCTGTGAGACGGGTCATTCGGGGTCCGTCTCAGGTACTACCTCATCACCACGCCAGCTGCGCGATCTCCTCCGCCACCACCGCGCAGGCGTCCGCCGCAGGGTCGATGAGCGGGAAGTGGCCGACGTCCTCGAGCAGCGTCAGCCCCACCACCTCGCCCGCCTTCGCCGCCGCCTCCGCGTACGCCTCGGCCACCGCCTGCGGGACGACGATGTCGGTACGGCCCTGGACCAGGGCCGTCGCGATGCCCGTCGGCAGGAGCAGGGCGGGGTCGGCGTACGGCTGACGGTCGGCGAACTTGTCTTCTCCGCCCAGGAGTTGGAGTGCCGCGTTGCCGCAGACGTCCAGCTTCTCCGCCACCGCGAAGTCGGCGATCGGGGCGAGGGCGACCACGCCGCGCAGGGCGGCGGGGCCACCGGTGCGCCACGGGGCGTCGGCGGGCAGGACATGCCGGGCCGCGGCCCACAGGGCGAGGTGGCCGCCGGCCGAGTGGCCGGTGAGCACCGTGCGGCGCGGGTCGGCCTGCGGGAGCGCCTCGCGGACCAGCGCGGGCAGTGCGTCCAGTGCGGCGGCGACGTCGTCGAAGGTGTCCGGCCAGCGGCCCGCGACCGGGCCGGCGCCGCCCTGGGCCGGGAGTGTGGCGCCGCGCCGGTACTCGACGTTGGCCACGGCGAAGCCGCGCCGGGCGAGGTAGTCGGCGAAGGGGGTGATGTGGCGGCGGTCGTACGGTGCGCGCCAGGCTCCGCCGTGCAGGACCACGACGAGAGGGGCCTGGGCGTCGGACTCCGGGAGTTCCGGGGCGTGCGGGGCGTAGAAGTCGATCACCTGGTCGGGGTGGTCGCCGTACGCGGCGGTGGCGTCGGGGTCGACGGGCGGGTGGGAGAAGGCCGACTCCTCTTCGGCGGCGGCCCGGGCTGCGGCGGCGTCGTCCGGCATGCTCCAACCTCTCAGCGGCGTAACGGGGTTCGGCGGACCAGGTGAGATGGCGGTGACGGTATCAGGCCGGTGACGTGGGCGTTTGGCGGTGGGGGGTGGTGACGTGGTGGTGTTGGCGGGTGACGCTGCGTTGGGGCTGAGCGGGGGGGGGACTTGCCCGCGCCTGCGGGGTGCCTCCCCCACTCTCGGCTTCGCTCGAGCGGGGGGACCCCCATCGCCCACCCGTGCCGCCGGGGGTCCCCCCCCCCGCTCGAAGAGTGGGGGGAGGCACGACTGCCCGCAGGGCGGCTGGTGGTTACAGCACCTCGCCCAGTACCCGCGCCGCCCTCTCCGCGTCGCCGTAGCCCACATACAACGGTGTGAAGCCGAACCTCACCACGTCCGGGTGGCGGAAGTCACCCACCACCCCTCGCTCGATCAGCCGCTTCATCACCTCACCGGCGATGGGGGTACCTCCCGCTCGAGCGAAGCCGAGGGTGGGGGAGCAGCGCAGCGCGATCTGGCTGCCGCGCTCCTCGTGCGGCTCCGGGGTCAGGGACTCGACGAGGCCCTCCGGGACGTAGGCCGTGACGCACTCCAGGAAGAAGTCCGTCAGGGCGAGCGACTTGGCGCGGACCGCCGCCACCGACACGCCCTCCCAGACCTCCAGCGCCGCCTCCAGGGCGAGCATGGAGAGGATGTCCGGCGTACCGACGCGCCCGCGCACCGCGCCCGCCGCTGGTTCGTACGACGACCGCATGCCGAAGGGCTCCGCATGGGAGTTCCAGCCGGGCAGCGGCGAGTCGAATCGGTCCTGCAACCCGCTCCGCACATACAGATACGCCGGTGAACCCGGGCCGCCGTTGAGGTACTTGTACGTGCAGCCCACCGCCAGATCGACCCCGTGCTCGTCGAGCCCCACCGGCAGCGCGCCCGCGCTGTGGCACAGGTCCCAGACCGACACGGCGCCCGCCTCCCGCACCGCCGCCGTGAGCGACGGCAGGTCGTGGAGTCGGCCGGTGCGGTAGTCGACGTGGTTGAGCAGTACGGCCGCCGTACGGTCACTCAGCGCGTCCGGCACCTCGGCCGGGGTCACCGGGCGCAGCGCGCACCCCGTCATCCGGGCGGCCGACCCGGCGATGTACCCGTCCGTGGGGAACGTGGTCGCGTCGACCAGGATCTCGTCCCGGCCCTCGCCCGCCAGCCTCACCGCACCCACAAGTGCCTTGAAAACGTTGACACTTGTCGAGTCTCCCACGACGATCTGCCCCGGTGCCGCCCCGACCAGCGGAGCGATCCGGTCGCCGATCCGCTCGGGCGCGGTCCACCAGCCGCTCTCGTCCCAGGAGCGGATGCGCAGTTCGCCCCACTGCCGGCGGACGACGCCCTCGACCCGGCCTGGGACGTGGGCGGGGAGCGCGCCCAGTGAGTTCCCGTCCAGGTACACCACGTCATCGAGCACAAACCGGGAACGCACCGCCCCCAGCTCGTCCTCGGCATCCAACTTCTCTGCCCGCAAGGCCAGTTCAGACATGGGACCTCGCCGTCCACAGCTCCGGGAACACGTTGCCTCGCGCGCGCTTCTCCAGCCAGGCCACACCGGCGGAGCCGCCGGTGCCGGGCTTGGCACCCATCGCACGGCGGGTGGCGACAAGGTGATCGTTGCGCCAGCGCCACACGAGTTCACCGACGTCGGTCAACGCCTCGCCGAGACGGGCGAGTTCGGCGTTCTGGTCGCCGGAGTAGACGGCCGTCCACGCAGCCTCGACGGCTTCCACGGGCTCGTACCGCTGCGACACGTCCCGCCCCAGCACCGCCTCCGGAATCGCATGCCCGCGGCGCGCGAGGAGCCGTACCACCTCGTCGTACAGGCTCGGCTCGTGCAGGGCCTTCTCCAGCTCGGCGTGCACGCGCGGGGCGCCCCGGTGCGGTACGAGCATGGACGCGGACTTCTCGCCGAGCAGGAACTCCATGCGGCGGTACATCGCCGACTGGAAGCCGGAGCCCTCGCCGAGGGCGGAACGGTACGAGTTGAACTGGGCCGGGGTGAGCTGGCCCAGCGGCTTCCAGGAGGCGTTCAGCGCCTCCAGCTCGCGTACCGACCGCTTGAGCGCGTCGATCGCCACCGGCACGTCGTCGGACCGCAGCGCCCGCGCCGCGGTCTCCCACTCGTGCACGACGACCGTGAACCACAGCTCCATGACCTGGGTGGTGACCAGGAAGACCATCTCTCCAGGGTCGTCGGAGAGGGTGTGCTGGAGGTGGGTGAGCACATCGGCCCGGACGTAGTCCTCGTACGGCGTCGTGCCCGCGAAGTCGAGATGCGGGGTCTCGGGCTCAGCGGCCTCGGCAAGGGGGCGAGCCTGTTGGGACATCGCTGTCTCCTGTTGTTGCTCCGGGTAGCGGTCCGCCCCTGCCGATGCCGGCACGGGGGCCCCGGTCCCCACCGGCATCCTCCGCAATCACCCCGGATCCGGCAAGGCCCGCCTGCCGCCAGACGGGCCACACCGGTCTCCGCGGTTCAGCCCAGGGTCTGGGCCGCCGCCGGCGAGGAGTCCTTCAGGAACTGCGTGCAGCGCTCGTATTCCTCCTGCTCCCCGATCGCCTGCGCGGCGCGGGCGAGGGCGTGCAGGGCGCGCAGGAAGCCGCGATTGGGCTCGTGCTCCCAGGGGATCGGGCCGTGACCCTTCCAGCCGCTGCGGCGCAAGGCGTCAAGCCCTCGGTGGTAGCCCGTACGGGCGTACGCGTACGACTCGACGACCGAGCCCCGCTCGAATGCGTCGTCGGCCAGCTGAGCCCAGGCGAGCGAGGAGGTGGGGTACTTGGCGGCGACATCGGCGGGTGCGGTGCCGGACGCAAGCAGTTCCCGGGGCGCCGGGTCGTCGGGGAGGTGGGTGGGGGGCGGCCCCCCGAGAAGGTTCTCGTGAATGCTCATGGGTTCCAGTCTGCTGCATCGTCCCTGATCGGTGACGATCGCGTACGGCCCCTGCCGACCTCCCCCACCGACGCACCGCCGTTCTCGACAAAACGGTCGCTCACGCGGCTCGATCAGCGCTGGAAGCCGTAGAGCCGCGGCCCGGCTCCACCGGTGGGGACGTCACGTTGCCGTGGACGCGGCACTGGGCGCGGGTGCAGTCCGGGGGTGGGCGGCGGACCGTCGCGAAGGCGAGGATCGAGCCGACGACCAGGACGCCCGCGCAGAGGGGCATCGCCCGGTCGAACGCCGCGTTGAAGGCGTCCGCCGAGCGGTACGCCTCCGGGCCCATCCCGGCCAGCAGCGGCAGCGCGGCCACCGCGATCAGACCGGCCGCGCGCGCCGCCGCGTTGTTGATGCCGCTGGCCAGGCCCGCCCGGTCGGTGTCCACGGAGGCCAGGACGGTGGCGGTGAGCGGGGCCACCAGGGTGACCATGCCCGCGCCCATCACCACCAGGGCGGGCAGCACGTCGTAGAGGTAGTTCGCGTCCTTGCCCACGCGCAGCATCAGCAGCATCGCGACCGCACACAGCAGTGGGCCCACGGTGAGCGGGATGCGCGGGCCGATGCGGTCGGCTAGGGCGCCGGAGCGGGCCGAGAAGAGGAGCATGAGCGCGGTGGTCGGCAGCAGGGCCGTACCGGCCTGGAGGGCCGAGTAGCCGACCACGACCTGGAGCTGGAGCGCGGTGAGGAAGAAGAAGCCGCCGAAGGCCGCGTACACGCACAGGGTGACCAGGTTGACCGCGGTGAACTGGCGCGACGCGAAGATGTCCAGCGGCATCATCGGGTCCTGGCGCCGCTTCTCGACGTACACGAAGGCCACGCCCGCCGCGACGCCCGCCACCGCCGTGACGGCGACGACGACCGAACCGTTGGTCGCCTCGATCAGGGCGTACGTCACCAGGGCCAGCGACAGCGCGCCCAGCACCGCGCCGAGGATGTCGAAGCGGCCGTGGCTCTGCTTGTCCCGCGACTCGGGGACGTGGCGCAGGGCGACGGGGACACAGACGACGGCCAGCGGGACGTTGAGCAGGAACACCCAGCGCCAGCCGGGGCCGTCCACCAGCCAGCCGCCCAGGAACGGGCCGACGGCCGCCCCGATGCCGCCGAACCCGGACCACAGGCCGACGGCCTTCGCGCGGTCGTCCGGGTGGAAGGAGGCCTGGATGAGGGCGAGGGAGCCGGGGGTCAGCAGCGCGCCGCCGACACCCTGGAGGGCACGAGCCGCGATCAGGACGATGTCGGTGGGCGCGAGGCCGCACAGCAGGGACGCGGCCGCGAACCAGACGACACCGATGACGAAGATCTTGCGGCGGCCGTAGTGGTCGCCGAGGGAGCCGCCAAGCAGGATCAGCCCGGCCAGGGTGAGCATGTACGCGTTGACGGTCCACTGGAGGGCGGACAGGCTCGCGTTCAGATCGCGGCCGATGGTGGGCAGGGCTACGTTGACGACGGTCGAGTCCAGCATGGCCATGCTGGAGCCGAGCACGGTCGTGAGCAGGATCCACTTGCCCTGGGACGAGGCCAACCGGACATCGGGCATGACCATAGATATACAGCGAGCCCGGCACTGAGGCGCGGGCTCGCTGAAAATGCAGGCGGAAATGCAGGCGACGTTTACTTGATCTTCGTGCCCGCCGACCGCAGGTTCTGCGTCGCCTCGACGACACGCGCGGCCATCGACGCCTCGGCGAGCTTGCCCCAGGTGCGCGGGTCGTACGTCTTCTTGGAGCCGACCTCGCCGTCGACCTTCAGGACGCCGTCGTAGTTCTTGAACATGTGATCGGCCACCGGACGAGTGAAGGCGTACTGCGTGTCCGTGTCGATGTTCATCTTGACGACGCCGTTCTCCAGCGCGGTCGCGATCTCCTGCTCGGTGGAGCCGGAACCGCCGTGGAAGACGAAGTCGAACGGCGACTGCTTGCCGAACTTCGCGGCCACGCCGTCGGCCAGCTCCTTCAGCAGCTCGGGACGCAGGACGACGTTGCCCGGCTTGTACACACCGTGCACGTTGCCGAAGGACGCGGCCAGCAGGTAGCGGCCCTTCTCGCCCAGGCCCAGCGCCTCGGCCGTACGGATCGCGTCGTCGACCGTCGTGTAGAGGGAGTCGTTGATCTCGTGGGAGACGCCGTCCTCCTCGCCGCCGGTCGGGGTGATCTCCACCTCGAGGATGATCTTCGCGGCCTGGGCGCGCTCGAGCAGCTCCTGCGCGATGGCCAGGTTGTCGGTGAGGGTCTCGGCGGAGCCGTCCCACATGTGCGACTGGAAGAGCGGGTTCTGGCCGGCCTTCACGCGCTCCTCGGAGATCGCGAGCAGCGGGCGCACGTACCCGTCGAGCTTGTCCTTCGGGCAGTGGTCGGTGTGCAGGGCGACCGTCACTGGGTACTTCTCGGCGATGATGTGCGCGTACTCGGCCAGGGCCCGCGCGCCGGTGACCATGTCCTTGCTGTACTGGCCGCCCAGGAACTCGGCGCCGCCCGTGGAGATCTGGATGATGCCGTCGCTCTCCGCCTCCGCGAAGCCGCGCAGCGCCGCGTTCAGGGTCTGGGAAGAGGTGACGTTGATGGCCGGGTAGGCGAACTTGCCTGCCTTCGCCCGGTCGAGCATCTCGTTGTAGACCTCGGGGGTTGCGATGGGCATCTGTCCGCTCCTTGAGTGTGCGGTCGGCGTTCTGCGTACTACGGCCCTGACCTAGACCTTGGGGGTGACGTCGTCGTCGTCCCCATCTTTCCAGACATGGGCCGCTGCCCGGTGCTTCGGTCGAGGAGTCGTCCGGTGGCGGTCAGCCGACGCTTCAGCCGAGGCCGAGGTCGTCCTTCGAGAAGGCGAACCGGTACGGAACTCCCGTGCCTTCCTGGATCTTCTCGGCGGCCCCGGTCGCCCGGTCGACGATGGTCGCGACGGCGACGACCTCGGCGCCCGCCTCACGCACGGCCTCCACCGCGGTGAGCGGCGAACCGCCGGTGGTGGAGGTGTCCTCGACGACCAGCACCCGCCGGCCCTTGATCTCCGGGCCCTCGACGCGGCGCTGCAGCCCGTGCGCCTTGGCCGCCTTGCGGACGACGAACGCGTCGAGCCTGCGGCCCCGCGCGGCGGCGGCGTGCAGCATCGCGGCGGCGACCGGGTCGGCGCCCATGGTCAGCCCGCCGACCGCGTCGAACTCCAGGTCCGCGGTCAGATCCAGGAGCACCTCGCCGACCAGCGGGGCGGCCTCGCCGTCGAGGGTGATGCGGCGCAGGTCGACGTAGTAATCGGCCTCCAGACCCGACGACAGGGTCACCTTGCCGTGCACCACGGCCTTGTCCTTGATCTGCTGCAGCAGCACGCCGCGTACGTCCGTCATGGCAGCCAGCTTAAAGGCGGCGCCAGGTCCAGGTGGTCGAGGCCTCGAGCGGCTCCAGCAGTGTGACCAGGTGCGGGAGGGTGTTGAGGCCGCCCGGCGGACCGGTCTGCGGCTCGACGCAGACGGCGGCCTCCTGCTCGTCGTACACCACGACCCACTCCTCGCGGCTCGCCACCTTCAGCTCCAGCTGCCCCGGCCAGGTGAGGGTGACGTCGACTCCGTCGGGCATGCCGAAGCAGTCGTCCCAGGGGCTGGGCTTCGGGTCGATGCGCTTCCCGGTGGGCAGGTGGTCGTCGCCGCGCTCCTCCTGCCAGGCGGGGGTGAAGTCGACCTGGACGTCCTCGCCGCCCAGGTTCCGGTTGAACCACGGGTGCCAGCCGATCTGCGCCGGGAAGGACGAGTCGTACGTCTCCACGGACATCGTGAGCGTCAGGCTGTCCTCGGTCAGCGCGACGGCCTGGGTGACTCGGGCCGGGTAGGGCCAGGGATCGACCAGGTCGTACGTGATGACGGCCTCGCCGGCGGTGACGCGGGCGGTGCGCCAGGAGCCGTCGCGGGCGGTGCCGTGGATGGCGTGCGGCGGGGAGTTGAGCGGCATCTGGTGGACGGTGGCGCCGTTCACGAAGCGGCCGTCCCTGATGCGACCGCACCAGGGGACCATCGGGAAGCAGCCGAAACGGTCGCCCTGGCGGAGGAGTTCGGCACCGGCGACACGGAGGCTGCCGATGCGGCCGCCGTTGCCGGGGCGGACGGTCGCTTCCGCGTCGCCCGCGGTCAGCGTGATGTCTTCGTTACTCACGGGACGACTTTACTTGGGCGATCAAGAGGGCGTTTCCGGTCGTGTCGCTGGTGCGGGTCAGCGGCGCTTGCGCAGGGCGCGGCCCACGATGATCGCCGACGCGACGACGAGCGCGGCTGCGGGGGCCGCCCAGCGGAGGGTGGAGCCGGCGGCGATGGTCTGGGGGGCGGGTACGGGGGCGTACCGACCGCGGGGTGGGGCGTGGTCGACCTCTTCGGCGCTGCGGCCGATCATCGTGCGGCGCGCGTGCGCGGCTTCGGCGGGGGGTTCTTCGTCGTCGGCGGTGGGGTCGAGGGACGGTGGGGGGATCTCGGCGTCGAAGACGGAGGCGTGCGGCTCGGCTTCGCCATCGCCGGGTTCATGTTTCCCACCGGCACCACCCGTACCACTTTCGTCGTCGGGTGGGGGTGGCCCCTGTGGGGCGCTCTCACCGTCGGCGGCTGCGGGTTCGTCCGCGCCGCCGTCCGCCCCATCCGCCTGCGGCGCGCCCGCCTCGCTCGTGGGCTCAGCCTCGGCCTCCGGGGTCCGTTCCGGCTCGGCCTCCGATTCCGGTTCCGCCTCCGAATCCGCCTCCGGCTCCGGTTGCGATTCGCCCCCGGGCTCCGGAACCCGCCCCGGGTCGCCCTCCGTCCCCTCGCCGCTCTTGGCCTCCGCCGGCTCCCCCGCCGTCGGTGCCTCCGCCAGCGCCTCCACGAACCGGTTCAACAAACGGATCGTTGCCGATGTCACCGTTTCCGGCCGCAGTTCCGTCACTCGGCCGTCTGCCGTTGCCGTGCCGTCGAGTTTGACCGTCGTGCCGTCGGGCGTGGGGTGGAGGTGGACGGTGAGGGACAGTTTCACCGTGCCCGTGCCTCGGGCCTCCACGGCGTCGCCCTCGATGGCGTACGCGTCGGCGTCCAGCGCCGACAGGCGTACCACCCCGCGATACGTGACCGAGTGGCTGCCGAACCGTACCTTCAGGCGGGCGGTGACGGGTTCGGCGCCGGCGTCCTGCTGGAGACCGGGCACCGCCCTCGCGACCCGCGCGGGATCGGCGAGTGCTTCCCTGAGCCGCTCGACCGGAACCGGAACGAAGACCTCGTACTCCATGTCGCCTGAGCCTACCCAGGTGTGGCCGGGACGTACCCTCCCGTTCTCCTGGCTTCTCCGTATCGCTGCGTTCTCAATACCGCGGGTGCACCAACGTCGACGCCGGCAGCCCCGGTACCCGGGTCCGTGCCGCCGACCACTCGTCCGCCGTGAGATCCGCCCCCGTCAGGGTGTGCAGGCGTGGGCCCAGCGGGTCCAGGCGCAGCGTCGGCGGTGACGTGCCCGCGGTGGCCAGGACGAAGCCCCAGTCGTGCGGGGCCCGGGACGCGTCGGCGGAGAGGTCGGGGCCCGGCGGGAAACCGGAGTCGCGGCCGGAGACGCGGTAGGGGGTCGTTGCCAGGCCCGCCGCCCGCATCGTCGCGTCCACCGTCCAGAACGCGCGCGGGCGGGCCGTCACCGGTCCCGCGTGGACCACCAGCCGCCCGCTGCCTCTCAGGACGCGGCGGGTGAGGCCGTAGAACTCCTGGGAGTACAGCTTCGTGCTGGCCGTGATCCCGGGATCGGGCAGATCGGCGATCACCACGTCGTACGCCGCCGAGGGCGTCCCGCGCAGCCAGCGGAACGCGTCCTCGGCCGTGACATGGACGCGGGCGTCGCCGTACGCGTGCTCGTTGAGCGCGGACAGGCCGGGGTCGTGGCGCGCCAACCGCACCAGCCCGGCATCGAGTTCGACCACGTCGACCCGCCGTACGTCCGGATACCGCAGCACCTCCCGCGCGGCGAGACCGTCCCCGCCGCCCAGGACGAGCACGCGCGCATGGGCCCCGGTCATCGCGGGGTGGACCAGCGCCTCGTGGTACCGGCGTTCGTCGCGGCCGCCGACGCGGAGCCGGCCGTCGAGGAACAGGTCGAGCGGGTGTCCCCCGGTGCCGCCGGTGAGGACGACCTCCTGCACGTCGGTCTGGAGCGCCACGCGCACCTCCCTGCCGTACACCGCCTGCCGCGCGGCCCGTTCGAAGTCGCCGACGAGTGCGGCGGCGGAGGCGAGGACGCCGAGAACGGCGAGGTTGGCGACCAGCAGCACCCAGCGCGCCCGAGGGCTCAGGTCGCGGCGGAACAGGCCGAGCACCAGGGCGCCGCCGGCGATGACGTTGACCGTGCCGGTGAGCAGCGCGCCCGTCAACTGGCCCAGGAACGGCAGCAGGAGGAACGGAAAGGCGAGGCCGCCGACCAGCGCGCCGACGTAGTCCGCCGCGAACAGGTCGGCCACCGCGCCGCCCGCGTCCTGGCGGCGGATGCGCTGGATCAGCTCCATCAGCAGCGGGACCTCGGCGCCGATGAGCAGGCCGATGGCGAGGGAGAAGGCGACGAGGAGGCAGCGGGGGCCGCTCGCCCACAGCCCGCCCCAGTCGCCGGTCCACGCGAAGACGGCGTACAGGGCCATGGCGCTGCACCCGCCGACGAGGGCGAGCGCCGCCTCCACCGCGCCGAAACCGATCGCCGCGTGCCCGGACAGCCGCTTGGCGGCGAGGGAACCGATCCCCATCGCGAACACCATGACGGACAGCACGACGGAGGCCTGGGTGACCGAGTCGCCGATCAAGTACGAGGCGAGGGCGACTAGTTCGAGCTCGTACACGAGGCCGCAGGCCGCGCAGACGAAGACGCCCGCGAGGACCAGGAACCGGCCGGTCCCCGGCCGGACGGGCAACCGCGCGGGACCACGCCAGGACGGCGGGGCGCCCGGACGGGCGGGGGCGTGCGGTTCGATCATCCTGCGACGTTACGTCACTTGCCGGGCACGCTTCGTCACCCACACGTGTGGAACTAGCCGATTCTGACGCGCTGGGGGTTTACGTCGTCCCGGGCGGCTCGCTGCCTCTTCGGACCCTCGCCGATACGGGGTGGGGCCGTCGGCACCCGTACGCCCACGCGCGTCCGCGTCGCCACCAACTGCCCGTCCTGCGGATACGCGTGCCACGTACGCCAGTGCACCTGGCCCTCGTGCTGGTGGGCGAGCAGTGCCGTGAACGCGTGCGGGCTGCCGGGGAAGACACCGGCGAGGCCGTGCGGGTGGTCGGAGACCAGGGCCAGCAACTCCTGGGCGCGGCCCGCGAAGGAGCCGGGCGTGAGGAGTTCCACGCGCGCCGCGAACTCGTACTCCCAGTCGCCGACGCGCTTGGCGACGCCCAGCGGAAGCGGGGTGCTGGACCCCGCAATACACGCCACCGTCTCCGAACAGCGGCCCCGCTCCTCGTCCAGGAGCACCTGGTGGGACGCGCCGAGCAGTCTCAACTGCAGCTTCGTCCCGGTGAGTTCGAGGTCAAGCGTGGCCAGGGCGGGGAGCGGCTCGCGTCCCAGTGCCCAGGCGAGGTCGGCCGCGCTGGTGTCTGTGTAGGAGGTGTTCAGGGTCGTGAGCATGGATCGGCTCCGCTAGCACGCAAAGGGAGAAGAAGGAGTGTGGCCCGGCGCACCCCGGTCGACACCGGGCGATCGGCCACGTCAGCCCGGTCAACCCCGCCGGCCCAGGCGGGGAGTAGGTGTCTCAGGACGTCCGAGGGGCTGCGTTGGTGATTTAGAGGGAATCATGAACAGTGGCGCCGCCACAGCGTTTTTACCCAACTTCATAGGGTTTCCATCCCTCAGAGGGCTACTCAGCTCAAATGTTCAACAACAGCGTGCGCCCGGCGCGTGCCCCTTACGGGCGAGCGCCCGCCGGATGTCATGACCGGCGGGCGCCCGTTGTACGGCCCGGATACGACTCCCCCTGTGTGGAGCTCAGCTGCCCCGTGTCAGCTGCCTCCGCCGCATCCGCCCCCGCCGCCGCACGACGAACCCCCGCCGCAGGACGAGCCGCCGCCGCACGAGTGGCCGCCCCCGCAGGAGTGCCCACTGTGCCCGCCGTGTCCCCCGTGCCCGCCCGAGGACGAGCTGCACGACGAGCCGGCTCCCGCGGCTCCGCCCGCCGCCCACCAACTGCTGTCGCTGCCGCCGGAGCGCCTGTTCCGGCCGCGCTTGTTCAGTACGACCTTGCGCCTGTCCTTGCGCGCCGCGCTCACCACGGCCCCGATGAACAGGACCGCGATCACCGCCAGGATGATGCCGAAGACCATGGCGCCACCCTCCCTTCGTTCCCCCGAAGCGGCCCCCCGTGGGCGCCTCGCTTGTCGCGTGCACGTGGAATGCCCTGCCGTACCGGGGCCCAAAGCAGAGTTGAGGAACTTCAGAGGGTTCTCCCAAGAAAAAGGCCCCTGACCTGCACAGAAGGGCAGGTCAGGGGTCGTCTGAGTCTCACTGGGCCGTCTGCGGGCCGTGATCTTCCTGAGAGATGCGCTGAAACACGGAATCGATGGCACGACGGGCACGCTCGCGGCTGTCGGGCATCAGGTGGGCGTATACCCGCAGCGTCAGCGCCGGGTCGGCATGCCCCATGTACTCGCTGACGGCCTTGATGTTCTCACCCGCATCCAGCAAGGCGGAGGCATAGGCGATAGCGTCTTCGGCCGGCCCGAACACCTCGCCCTGCCGCAGACCGCACCGGCTCCGACGTCGACCATCGCGCGGTACCGCTCCAAGAGCGCCGCTCGAACGGCAAACACCTGAGCGGGCGCCCACGGGACCACTGGCTGAGAGTCGGGCTTGGGCCGCATCACGGTCCGCGCGGAGCACGGGTTACGGGACAGTAGCCCGTCATCGACCGCGGCGGAGAGGACCGCCTGAACGTCCGCGTAGATGTTGCGGGCATCTCGTCATTTCTGGCGCAGGACACTAGCCCTAGCGGGGCCAGGGACGTTCCTCCTTGTGCTCGATCGCCTCGTTGAACCGGACCAGGGCGTTACAGAAGGCGGTGACCTCCTCCGGGGTCCAGTCGGCGAGCAGATCGTCGAGGCCGTCGAGCACCCAAGCCCCGTAGGCGCGCATCCTGCGCTCGCCCTCAGCGGTGATCCGCAGTTTGCGGGCCACGCCGCCGTCCGGGTCGGGGATGCGTTCGGCGAGTCCCGCGCGGAGCATCGCGGCCGTCTGCCGGTTGACGGTCGAGGTGTCCAGGCCGAAGGCGTCCGCCAACTGGCCGATTGACAGCGGGCCTTCGCGCTCGATCCGGCTGAGCAGGAGGTAGGCGGATCGCTCCAGACGGGCGTCCGGCGCGGGAGCCTCGCCGTGAGGGTATTTGAGTACCCCGTGTCGGCCGAGCAGCATCAGCTCGCGCGCCAGTCCGGCGATCCGCGCCCGTTTCCCCTGCTGCCTGTCTTTCTCGCTCATCAGCACCACCGTATCGCCCGAGTTGCCGTATGTGTAGTGTGCATATTATGTGTACCGTGCACATCGACACCGGCACCCCAGCACGAGCGCCAGGACCGGTACCAGCCGATGCCGGCCGCACCCTCACCCCGGCCGTCGCGTACGCGACCGCCACCCGAACCTCCGGAGAACCCCTGTGACTTCTGCGACTGCCCCACGGCGCGACGGCGCCGTGGTCGGCGTACTGGCCGGCGCCGGCATCATGGTCTCGCTGATGCAGACCCTCGTGGTCCCGCTGATCCCCGAACTTCCCACCCTGCTCCACACCAGCGCCTCCAACGCCTCCTGGGTGGTCACGGCGACGCTGCTCGCCGGCGCGGTGGCCACCCCCGTGGCCGGCCGGCTCGGCGACCTCTACGGCAAGCGGCGTGTGATGGTCGCCAGCACCCTGCTCCTGGTGCTCGGCTCGCTGATATGCGCGCTCACCAGCAGCCTGGTTCCGCAGGTCGCCGGCCGCGCCCTGCAGGGCATGGGCGTGGGCCTGATCCCGCTCGGCATCAGCATCATGCGGGACGTGCTGCCGCCGCAGAAACTCGGCTCCGCCGTGGGGATGATGAGCTCCTCGCTCGGTGTCGGCGGTGCGCTGGGGCTGCCGCTGGCGGCGGTAGTCGCGCAGCACACCGACTGGCATGTCCTGTACTGGGGCTCGGCCGGCCTCGGCGTGATCGTCGCCGCCCTCCTCGTGCTGTTCGTCCCCAGTCCCCCGCGGACCGCCCACGGACGGTTCGACGTCGTCGGCGCCCTGGGCCTGAGCATCGGCCTGGTGTGCCTGCTGCTGCCGATCTCCAAGGGTGGCGACTGGGGCTGGGCAACCGGCCGCACGCTGGGTCTGCTGGTCGCCTCCGTGGTCGTACTGCTCCTCTGGGGCTGGTGGGAGCTTCGGACCACCGACCCGCTGGTGGACCTGCGCACCACGGCCCGCCGCCAGGTGCTGATGACCAACCTGGCGTCCGTGGTGGTCGGCTTCGCCACGTACGCGATGGCCCTGATAGCCCCGCAGGTGCTGGAACTGCCCACGGCCAGCGGTTACGGCCTGGGCCAGTCCCTGACCAGCGCCGGACTGTGGCTGGTCCCCTCGGGCCTTGCGATGATGGCCGTCGCGCCGCTCGGCGCGCGCATCTCGGCCGCGCGCGGAGCCAAGGTCACGCTGCTCATCGGCTCCCTGGTGATCTGCGTCGGCTACGTAGTGGGCCTGCTGCTCATGGCCCACACCTGGGGCGTGCTCATCTTCTCCATCATCGTCGGCGCGGGCGTCGGCATCGCGTACGGGGCCATGCCCGCCCTCATCATGGGCGCCGTACCGGTCACGGAGACCGCCGCGGCCAACGGGCTCAACACCCTGTTCCGCTCCATCGGCTCCTCCTCCTCCGCCGCCGTCGTCGGCGTGGTCCTGGCCCACATGACCACCCACCTCGGCCCTGCCATCATCCCGACCCAGAACGCCTTCCGCACCAGCTTCGTCATCGCCGGCGCCGGCGCCCTCCTGGCCGCCCTGGTCACCCTCGCGATCCCCGGCCGCCGCGCCCGTCATGCCGCCGCCGGGGCTTCCGCCCCCGCCGAGGAGAAGGTCCCGAGCTGGGCGGTGGCGAGCACCGAGGTCGCCCCCGACGGCACGCAGAAGCTGGCCACGGTCGCCACCCTGACCCCGCCCACCTCTGCCGGAGAAAGCGGCGGCGGTGTCCCTGTCCGCGGCTTCGTCCGTGGCGCGGGGAGCGCGCCGGTCGCGCGGGCGGCCGTCACACTGATCTCACTCGGGGGACGGCAGTTGGGCCGGTCGGTCACAAAGGCCGACGGTTCCTACGCCATGGACGCGCCGGGCACCGGCAGCTACTTCCTGGTCGCCTCCGCCGACGGCTACCAGCCGCAGGCCTCGACGGTCCTCGTGCACAAGGAGCCGGTGGCGTACGACATCCTGCTCAGCGGCACCAGCGGCCTGAGCGGTGTCGTCCGGGCCGCCGAGACCGTGCTGCCGGTCAAGGACGCGATGGTGATCGTCACGGACGTCCGCGGCGATCTGCTGGCCACCGCCACCACGGGCGAGCATGGCGAGTTCTCCTTCGCCGAACTGGTGCCTGGCTCCGTGATCCTCGCGGTGAACGCCGCCGGGCACCGGCCGCGGGCGCTGCCCGTGGAGGTCGGCGCCACCGGAGTGACCCGGATCGAGATCGATCTCGACTCCGGCGCCCAGGTGCAGGGTGTCGTACGGGCCCCGCACGGCCCCCTCACGGACGCCCGCGTGACGCTGGTGGACGGGGCGGGCAACGTGGTCGGCACGGCCAGGACCGGCGCGGACGGGGCGTACGCCTTCACCGACCTGAACAGCGACGAGTACACGGTCATCGCGATGGGCTACCCGCCGATGGCGGCGGCGGTGATGGTGAGCGGCCGCGGCGTCGACGACCACGACATCGAACTGGCCTACCCGGGCGAGTAGTCGGACCGGCTCGTGGGGGCGCGCTCTGAGCGGAGGTGCGCCCCGCGGGCCGGATTTTTTTAACCTTATACGGGGATATTCAAGGATTTAGATGGAGACCACACGATGGGACTGACCGCACGGATCCGTACGCGGGACGGATGGGCCGTGTCGCACGCGGTAGTCACCGTGACCGACATGACCGGTACCCAGGTGGTGCGCGCCGAGGCCGACGGGGACGGGGTCGTACGGGATACGACCGCGCTGACCCTCGGCGCGTACACCGTGCTCGTGACCGCGGTCGGGTACGCGCCCGCCGCCTCCAGCGCAATCGTCACGGCGAGTGGTCGGGCCGAGATCGGCACCGTGGCGCTGGCCCGGCAGGGCGGCACCGAGCTGCCGCCGCCCGGGCCGTGGACCATCGACCCGGCGCACTCCTCCGTGGGCGCGGTCGCTCAGCATCTGGGGATCTCCAGCGTGCACGGCCGGTTCACGGAGTTCACCGGGCGCATCGAGATCGCCCCGGACGACGTGGCGAAGTCCCGCGTCGAGGCCGTCATCCGCGCCGCGTCCATCGACACCGGCAACGGTACGCGCGACACCCACCTGCGGTCGGCCGACTTCCTGGACATCGACAAGTACCCGGAGATCACCTACCGCTCGACGGGCCTGACCGCGTCCGGCGCCGACCGCTGGACGGTCCACGGTGAGCTGACCATGCGTGGTGTCGTACGACCGGTCAACCTGGACCTCGCCTACCTCAGCACCGGCTCCGACCCGTGGGGCGGCACCCGAGCGGCCTTCCGTGCGACGACGGAACTGCGGCGGGAGGACTTCGCGATGAACTACAACCAGATGGTCCAGGCCGGCATCGCCTTGGTCGGTACGACTCTCAAGGTCGAACTGGACATCCAGGCGGTGCAGGGGGAGACACTGCCGCAGGCGTAGGCGCAGCAGGGTCACCCTGATCCGGCGCGTCTGCCCCTAGGCGATGGGGCGTCGGGACGCGCGGCCGAGGCCGCTCCTTCTTGCTCTCGCCGCACGGCGGGACGGCGGCCGGCCACGGCGCGGCCCGGCCCGATAGCGACCCGGCCACGCCTCTCTCGGAGGCGCCCAACGGACCGGATTCGGGATCTGCCAAGACGGCCCGCTATCCGCTAACGTGCTGGTCACCTGGGATTTTGGCCGCTAGCGGTCCCTCCCGCTAGCGCTAGAGGCTCTTCCGGGCCCTGGGCCGGCCGTCTGTGGGCCGTCCGAGGGTGACCAGCAACGACAGGCAGCGACGGGCAATGACGGTTCTCCCGCTGTTCAGAGGCTGTGGCCTGGGTACCGCCGCATGTCCTCATCCCCGAACGTAAGTTGAGGAACTCCAGAGCTTGGGCGCAGGATGACCGGCATGACCTCCAGCGCACGCCCTCTCCTCAACCGCCGGCTCGCCGAGTTCGGGACGACGATCTTCGCCGAGATGTCGGCCCTGGCCGTACGGACCGGGTCGATCAACCTCGGCCAGGGGTTCCCCGACACGGACGGCCCCGAGGAGATCAGGGAGGCGGCCGTACGGGCGCTGCGCGACGGACACGGCAACCAGTACCCGCCGGGCCCGGGCGTGCCCGAGCTGCGTACGGCGATCGCGGCGCACCAACTGCGCCGCTACGGGCTGTCGTACGACCCGGACACCGAAGTGCTCGTGACGGCAGGGGCGACGGAGGCGATCGCGGCGGCGCTGCTGGCGCTCCTCGAGCCGGGTGACGAGGTGATCGCGTTCGAGCCGTACTACGACTCGTACGCGGCCGGTATCGCCATGGCGGGCGGCACGCGCGTGCCGGTGACGCTGCGCCCGGACGGCGGCCGTTTCCGGCTCGATCTCGATGAGCTGCGGGCCGCGGTGACGGACCGGACGCGGCTGCTGCTCGTCAACACGCCGCACAATCCGACCGGGGCGGTGCTCACCCGTGAGGAGCTGGCGGCGGTCGCCGAGCTGGCGGTGGAGCGGGATCTGCTGGTCGTGACGGACGAGGTGTACGAGCACCTGGTCTTCGACGACGCCGAGCATCTGCCGCTGGCCACGTTCCCCGGGATGCGCGAACGCACGGTCACGATCGGCTCGGCCGGGAAGACCTTCTCGTTCACCGGTTGGAAGGTGGGCTGGGTGACGGGGACGCCGGAACTGGTGGCCGCCGTGCGGTCGGTGAAGCAGTTCCTGACGTACGTGGCGTCCGGCCCGTTCCAGTACGCCGTGGCCGCGGCGCTGGCGCTGCCCGACTCCTACTTCGACTCCTTCCGCGCGCAGATGCTGGCCAAGCGGGACCTGCTGGCGACGGGCCTCGCGGAGGCGGGCTTCGAGGTCTTCCGCCCGGCCGGCACGTACTTCATCACCACGGACGTACGCCCGCTGGGCGAGAAGGACGGCTTCGCCTTCTGCCGCTCCCTGCCGGAACGCGCGGGCGTGGTGGCCATCCCGAACGCGGTCTTCTACGACGACAGGGAGGCCGGCGCGCCGTTCGTCAGGTTCGCGTTCTGCAAGAGGGAGGAAGTGCTCGCGGAGGCGGTCGATCGGCTGCGGCGCCTCTAGAGCCGGGGCCTTTTCAGGGCCTGCCCCCTTCTGCCACGTCGCCACGCCGAATGGCGCGGAACCGTACCCCGTCAGGCGTCCAGCGGTCGCGGACCCGGCCTCGCCATTGCAGGGTGCGGAAATGTGACCCACGCCAGTACCACTCTCGGTCCGCCCGCCGTCACGCAGCAGCCCGGCCCCCGGGAACGGGTCCGGCCGCGGCTGTCGCTCGCCGCCACCGGTGGGGCCGCGCTCGGGATGTTCGCCGCCGCCCGGCTCGCCGGGGTAGTCGTGGTCGCCCTGGTCGCCTGGGCCACGGGCAGGCAGCCGCTCTTGCTGCTCGGGCGGTCCTGGGACTCGGCCTGGTACCTGGGCATCGCCGCGCACGGATACGGCCGCAGCCTGCACTTCCGGCCCACCGTCATCCACAGCGACCTGGCGTTCTTCCCGCTCTATCCGGGGCTGGTGAGGGTCGTGACGGCGCTGACCCCGCTCGGCGGCGGCGCCGCGGGCCTGATCGTGTCCTGGGCCGCGGCCGGCGTCGCCGCGTGCGGGATCTACGCGGTGGGGGCCCGGCTGTACGGCCGGGGCACCGGCACCGCACTCGTGCTGCTGTGGGGGCTGCTGCCGCACTCCGTCGTGCTGTCGATGGCGTACACAGAACCCGTGCTCACCGCCTTCGCCGCCTGGTCGCTGTACGCGGTGCTGTGCGGGAACTGGCTGTGGGCGGGCTTGCTGGCCGCGCTCGCCGGGCTGTCCCGGCCCAATGGCTTCGCGGTGGCCGCCGCCGTGCTGGCCGCGGCGGCGTGCGAGGCGTGGCGGCGGCGCGGGCGGGTTTCCCACAGACTGTGGACGGGCACCGTGCTCGCGCCGCTCGGGTGGACGGCGTACGTGCTGTGGGTCGGCCGGCGCAAGGGCGATCTGCTGGGCGGCTATTTCGAGGTGCAGCGGCTGTGGGGGTCGCGGTTCGACCTCGGGCACGGCTCGCTGCACTTCGTGCGCCAGATGCTGCTGCACGGCAACCGGTTCGTGTTTCCGATGTCCATGGTGATCGTCGCGGCGGCCGTCCTGCTCTACGCGCTCCTGCTCGCCGACCGGCCCCCGCTGCCGCTCCTGGTCTACAGCGGAGTCCTGCTGCTCATCGCACTCGGCGGCTCGGGCTTCTTCGAGTCCAAGCCTCGCTTCCTGCTGCCCGCGTTCCCGCTGCTGCTGCCACTGGCCCGGGCGCTGGTGCGGACGGCGAGAGCCCGGCCGTGGCACGCCACCGTGGTGGTCAGCGCCCTGGCCGGGCTCTCCTTCGTGTACGGCGCGTATCTGGTCGTGCTCGCGCACACGCCTCTGTAGGAGGACGGGAGTGACTACTCCTCGTCGTCCTCGGGCTTGTCGGCCTCGTTGACCTCCTGCTCGATGCCCAGCTGCTCGACGAGCCACTTGTCGAACTCGATCGCGGCGCGCACCCAGCTGACCGTGGACGAGACGAAGTGGTTGAGGTCGACGCCGGTGCCGATCAGCATCTGCGCCTCACCGATGAGGCGGACAGTGCCGTCGTCGTGGGTGTGGCTGTACACCTTGGGCCACAGGGTGCGCCGGTTCCAGTCGTCGATCGATTCGAGGAGCAGCGGCTTCTCGTCGATCTTGTGGGGACGGTCGTAGAAGGTCCGCACCGAGAAGACCGCCTGTTCGGCCTCCCCGCGGAACATGAAGTACGTACGGAACTGCTCCCACGGCGCCGCGAGGTCTCCCTCTTCGTCGACGACGTACTTGAGCTCCATCTGGTCGAGGAGCTGCTTCACAAGATCCTGATCCGGGACGACGGGGCCCGCCGGTCCTTGGGGCTGCGGCTCGGGCTGGCCCCCGAAGTTCGGAATCGAGGACGGGTCGATGCTCACCGTGTTTTTCCCTTCGTACGGATTCCGCCATCCTCCCCCATGCGGGGAGGGGGGTGGCAAGCCCCGTCGTGGCCTGTCGGCTCTCGGCTGACATGATCTGGCCGGTGGACGACGTTCCGGTGGGCGGACGGGGGCGCGATGGCGGGAGCGCGGGGCGGTATGGCAGCCGGGTCGGTGGGCCGGGGCCGGACCAGATGGGGGCTGTTCGCGGCGGTCATGGCGTTGCCGATGCTGATCGTGGCCGGGCTGACCGCGGTGGTGATCAGGTTCATGACCTCGGACTATCCACTGGGCGGGGAGCCGGAGCAGGTCCCGTGCGCCGAGGCACTGGAGTTCGGCGGGGCGAAGCTGCCCGACGGGGCGTACGGCGGGCAGTGCACGGTGCAGACCTGGCTGGACACGAGTTATCACGCGGAGTTCCGGATGCCGCGGGCGGACGTACGGAAGTGGCTGACGGACACCTATCCCGGGGGCCCGCAGCCCGGTACCGAGTTCTGCGACCACGGAGCCGGCCTCTGTCTGAATCTGAACTCGTCGGAGGCGCCGCCCCCGCCCGGCGCCGACGCCGACGCGGTGACGGTGAACGTGACGTACGTGGACGCCACGACCGCGCTGGTGCGCTTCTCGGCATTCACCGTCTGACGACCGCACGTACGACGGCCCGCCCCCGGGGACGCGGGGCGGGCCGTCGTACGTGCTGGACCCGTCAGGTCAGAGCGTCTTGCCGGTGGCCGGCCCCACGATCAGCCCTTCCCCGAACGCGTCCACTCGGACCGTGTCGCCGTCCTTGACCTCGCCGGAGAGGATCTCCTTGGCGAGGCGGTCGCCGATAGCGGTCTGGACCAGGCGGCGCAGCGGGCGGGCGCCGTACGCCGGGTCGTTGCCCTCCTCGGCGAGCCAGGCAAGGGCCTCCGGGGTGACCTCCAGGGTGAGGCGCCGTTCGGCCAGGCGCTTGGCCAGGCGGTCGATCTGGAGGCGGGCGATCCGGGCCAGCTCCTCCTGGTTCAGGGCGGAGAAGACGACCAGGTCGTCGAGCCGGTTGAGGAACTCCGGCTTGAAGGAGGAGCGGACGACCTCCAGCACCTGCTCCTTCTTCTCGTGCTCACTGGTCAGCGGCTCCACCAGGAACTGGCTGCCCAGGTTGGAGGTGAGGACCAGGATCGTGTTGCGGAAGTCGACCGTGCGGCCCTGCCCGTCCGTCAGGCGGCCGTCGTCCAGCACCTGGAGAAGGATGTCGAAGACCTCGGGGTGCGCCTTCTCCACCTCGTCGAGCAGCACCACGCTGTACGGCCGACGGCGCACCGCCTCCGTCAGCTGGCCGCCCTCCTCGTAGCCGACGTAGCCGGGAGGCGCGCCGACCAGTCGGGCCACGCTGTGCTTCTCTCCGTACTCCGACATGTCGATGCGGACCATGGCCCGCTCGTCGTCGAAGAGGAAGTCGGCGAGCGCCTTGGCGAGTTCGGTCTTGCCGACACCCGTCGGGCCGAGGAAAAGGAAGGACCCGGTCGGGCGGTCGGGGTCGGCGATACCGGCCCGGCTGCGGCGCACCGCGTCGGACACGGCCCGTACGGCCTCGGTCTGGCCGATGAGCCGGCGGCCCAGCTCGTCCTCCATCCGCAGCAGCTTCTGCGTCTCGCCCTCCAACAGACGCCCGGCGGGGATGCCGGTCCAGGCGGCGACGACGTCGGCGATGTCGTCCGGGCCGACCTCCTCCTTGACCATGGTGTCCCGGGCGACCTCCTCCTCGGCCTCCGAGGCGGCCTCCAGGTCCCGCTCGAGCTGCGGGATCTCGCCGTACAGCAGCTTGGACGCGGAGTCGAAGTCGCCGTCGCGCTGGGCGCGTTCGGCCTGGCCGCGCAGTTCGTCGAGCTTCTCCTTCAGCTCGCCGACCCGGTTGAGGGACTGCTTCTCCTTCTCCCAACGGGCGTTGAGGCCGCGCAGCTCCTCCTCCTTGTCGGCGAGGTCGCGGCGCAGCTTCTCCAGGCGCTCGCGGGAGGCGGCGTCGGTCTCCTTGCTGAGGGCCAGCTCCTCCATCTTCAACCGGTCCACGGCGCGCTGGAGTTCGTCGATCTCGACGGGCGACGAGTCGATCTCCATGCGCAGACGGGAGGCCGCCTCGTCGACGAGGTCGATGGCCTTGTCGGGCAGGAAGCGGGAGGTGATGTAGCGGTCGGAGAGGGTCGCGGCCGCGACGAGCGCGCTGTCCGCGATCTGCACCTTGTGGTGGGCCTCGTAGCGGCCCTTCAGCCCGCGCAGGATCGCGATGGAGTCCTCGACGCTCGGCTCGGCGACCAGCACCTGCTGGAAGCGCCGCTCCAGCGCCGGGTCCTTCTCGATGTGCTCGCGGTACTCGTCGAGCGTCGTGGCGCCGACCATGCGCAGTTCGCCGCGCGCGAGCATCGGCTTGAGCATGTTGCCCGCGTCCATGGCGGAGTCGCCGCCGGCACCCGCGCCGACGACGGTGTGCAGCTCGTCGATGAAGGTGATGATCTGCCCGTCGGAGTCCTTGATCTCCGCGAGGACGGCCTTCAGCCGCTCCTCGAACTCACCGCGGTACTTGGCCCCGGCCACCATCGCGCCGAGGTCCAGGGCGACAAGCCGCTTGTCCTTGAGGGACTCGGGCACGTCGCCCTTCACGATCCGCTGGGCGAGCCCCTCGACGACGGCGGTCTTGCCGACGCCGGGCTCACCGATGAGAACCGGGTTGTTCTTCGTACGGCGGGACAGCACCTGCACGACCCGCCGGATCTCCTGGTCCCGACCGATGACGGGGTCGAGCTTCCCGTCCCGCGCGGCGGCGGTGAAGTCGGTGCCGAACTTCTCGAGCGCCTTGTACTGGCCCTCGGGGTCGGCGGTGGTCACGCGGCGTCCTCCCCTGGCCTTCTGGAAGGCCTCCTGAAGCTTCTTGGCACTGGCCCCCTGCCGCGCCAGCACCTCACCGGCGGCGCCGCCCTTCGCGGCGATGCCGATCAGCAGGTGCTCGGTGGAAAGGTACTCGTCCCCCAGCGCCTTGGCCCGCTCGGCCGCATCCGCGATGACGGCGAGCAGCTCACGCCCCGGCTGCGGCGGCGCGACGGTGGACCCGGTCACGCTGGGCAGCCCGGCCAGCACCTTCTCGGTCCCGGCGCGCACGGCGGCCTGGTCGGCGTCGACGGCGGCGAGCAGATCAGTGATGTTCTCGTTCTCCTGCCCCTGGAGCAGAGCCAGGAGAAGGTGGGCTGGCGTGAGGTCCGCGTGCCCCTCGGTCACGGCCCGGTTGCTGGCCGCGTTGATCGCGTCCCGGCTCCTGTTGGTCAGCTCGGCGTCCACGTTCGCGTTCTCCTCCTCGGCGTCGGCTTGTCTGCCACGTCTCCCAGTGCTGCTTCAACCAACGTACACAAAGTTGAGTCTATTCCACTCAAGGTAGGTGCAGGGGGCCATCTCGGGCTAGCTTCCGGGGCATGAGCAGACACTCGCTGGACCCGGGCGCCCCGGACGCGTCGTACCTCGCCTTCTGGCGGGAACGCCACCTGTGCACCCTGACGACGCTCCGCCCGGACGGCAGCCCGCACGTGGTCCCCGTCGGAGTGACGTACGACCCGCAGGCGCGGCTGGCGCGGGTCATCACGAACAAGGCGAGCGCGAAGGCGGCCCACGTGCTGGCGGCGGGAGAGGCGGGTGCGCGCGTCGCCGTCTGCCAGGTGGACGGCCGGCGCTGGGCGACCCTGGAGGGGCACGCCTTCGTCCGCACGGACCCGGCGCGGGTCGCGGAAGCGGAACGGCGTTACGCCGAGCGCTACGAGAGGCACCCTTCGCCCAACCCGTCCCGGGTGGTGATCGAGATCGAGCTGGAGCGGGCGCTGGGGAGGGGCTGAAGACTTTCGGCCACGCTTTTGGCCACCATGAACTTTCAGCCACTGTCAAAACGCGTCGATACCCCGAAATATCCCCAAAAACTGCAGCGGCGTCACCGTGTTCAGGTCACGGTGACGCCGCTGCGGGGGGGAAGTACCTGAGCGATCTGTTACAACGGGGGAATCGCGTCAGGCACTGCGGGGGGTGGCCGAGATGGTTCGCACGTCGGAGATCTCCGGCTCAGCCAGCCGGTGGTCCCGTTGGTCCAGATTCACAAAGATCATTCCGTACCGGATGGTGCAGCGCACGGGCTGCGGCGCCCCACGCGGCTTCCGTAGGCACCGGTACGCCCGTACGTCCTCGTCCTCGTCGCGTGTGACGACGACCGGCTCACCGAACACGGTCACCATCAAGGAGTCACCGCTGTGGGGGATGGCGGTGGCCAGGTCGATGAAGTGCCAGCCCGAGCGGTAGGCGGTCGCCATCTCACGGCGGAAGGATCGGTCGTCGGGAGGGATGCTCACGTCAGCTCCCGGCTCCGTCGGCCGGCGGGATCGGCCACGTCGTGTTGTCCGTACCCGTGGTCGTCGCCGAGATGCTGGGCCACGTGGTGTTCGCCCGAACGTCGCCGTTCGCGCCGGAGAAGGCACTCCAGGCACCCACGGCCACAACGGCAGAGAAGGCGGCGACAAGCACCGAGCGAAGCATTTTCCTACGCATAATCGGCTTCGTCCTCACTTGAAAGGTCCCCTTTCCCCCGTCGAGTACGACGATGGCTCATTCGGACACGTCATGGCCACACAATCGGTGCATCATGTTCCTGCATGTTCAGGACCCTGGGGGGTGGAGATTTGACAACGAATCGCATAAAAGCGACACATCCCCATGCGGTGACGGAACTGTGTGAGGACGGTGGCCGCATTTATGCCACAGCTCTACGCGCCGGTCGCGTCGCCCGCGCGGATGCCGAGGTCGCGCCGTGCCTCCTGGAGTTCCCGCTGCTCCACCCGGATCCGGACGACCCGGACTGGCTGCGCCCGGTCCCCCCGGCCGTCGCCCTCGCCCACCAGCTGGCCCCGATCGAGCGCGAGATAACCGACCGCCGGCGTCTGTCGACCGAACTCGCCGACGCCTTCCAGCCGTTCCTCACGCTCAGCACTCAGGCGACCACGACCAGCGACTCCATCATCGTCCTGGAGGGCGGCGACCGTATCAACGCGGCGCTCAATCTGGCGACCGAGCAGTGCCAGACGGAAGTGCTCACGGTCCAGCCGAGCGACCGCGTGTCCGAGGCGAGCGTGCTGCGCGGCCTGGAGCGCGACCGGCCCCTCATCGACCGCGGCGTCCGCATCCGCACCCTGTACCAGCACACGGCCCGCCACAGCCCCGGGAAGCTCGCCTACTCCGCCTATTTCGCCGACGGCAAGGCGGAGTACCGCACCATCGACGAACTCGTCGAGCGGCTGATCATCTGCGACGAGACCGTGGCCTTCATCCCCATCAGCGAGGACCAGCAGATCGCGCTGGAACTGCGCCAACCGGGCCTGGTCCGCTATCTGATCAAGGTCTTCGAGTTCATGTGGACCCGAGCGGTTCCCCTGAACAACGACGGCCCCTACGAGAACGCCCGCGACGGCATCACCGACATCCAGCACTCCATAGCCAAGCTGCTCGTCGAGGGCCACGTCGACGAGGCCATAGCGCGCCGCCTGGGCATGAACGTGCGCACATGCCGTGCCCACATAGCCAAACTGGCGCAGGCCCTGGGCAGCGGCAGCCGGGCCCAACTCGGCTATCTCATCGCCCAGTCGGGGATCCTCAACCAGGACACCGCGATCCTGGGCCAGGACGGGCCTAAGTAGGCGCTCTGCGGCTCAGCGCACGCTCGGGGACCCCTGGTCGGGAATGCCGATCGCGGTCTCCCCGGCGCCGCGCGGCGCCCCGTCCAGGCCCACCTGTGCTATCCGCACGCCCAGTTGGGTGCGGCTCGCCGCGCCGAGCGTCTCCGACAGCCGGGCGATGTGGGCACGGCACGTCCGCACGCTGATGCCGAGCCGCTCGGCGATCACCGCGTCCTGATGCCCCTCCGCCAGGAGCGCCGCGATGGACTGCTCGCGGTGCGAGATGCCCTCGATGCCGGTGTCGGGAAGGGCGGCCGTGAGCGGGATCGCGAGGCGCCACAGCCGCTCGAAGACCGTCACCAGATACTCGACGAGTGCGGGGTGGCGCAGTTCGAGGGCCATCGTGCGGTCGGCGTTCGCGGGGATGAAGGCCACCGTGCGGTCGAAGAGGATCAGCCGGTCGATGACCTCGTCGAGGGTACGGGCCTCGACCGCGTCGCCCATCAGCTCCAGGTAGTTGAGCAGCCCCTGGCCGTGCCGGGCCACGTGCGTGTACAGGTCGCGCATCCGCACGCCGCGGCCACGCAACGCCAGCGCCCGGTGCAGGCCCTCGGTGAGCTCGGCCTCCCGCCGGATGCCGCCGGGCTGCACCGTGAGCACCTCGCTGGTGCAGGCGTCGGTCGCCTCGTCCATGGCCGCCTGGATCCGGCTCAGCCCGTCCAGGACCCGGATCGACGTGCCCTCCGCCGCAGCCGACGCCGAGGCCTGGAGCCGGCGGCCGAGACCCGCGTACCGCTCGAAGGCCGCGACCGCCGAGCCCACCCGCCGCTGGCTCTCGCTGACCTCGTCGTAGACCCCGCGCAGCAGCCGGGTCATGACCTCCTGCGGCGAGGTCGGCACCAGCCAGTCCATGGCGTCGGGGTCGGGGTGCAGCAGGGCCAGTTCAAGCAGGCAGGGCACCGGCCCGGCGTCCGTGCGCGGCACCCGTCCCCGGCATACGGCCCGGGAGTACACGCGCTCCCCGGCCTCGCACAGTCGGTCGGCACCGTGGGGATGCTCCTGCGTCCCGTGCCCGGCCATCGCCCATTCCACCCCCGGTTGCTGCCACTTCCGTGGCGCAACTATGCGCGGACGATTCCGGCTCCGCAACACGGCTTCCCGCGCCAGGACCGCCGTAAAGTGCCGTTATTTCCCGCTTCCTCCTGGCCTCATGCCCTTCCTTTTGCAACAAGCTGACGGGAGTGGCCGGAACCCGACGGAGCGTGGCGGGCGGACCGCCGGAGGTGGCGGCGCGAGTTCACGCCGGTGGCGTGAACTCGCGCCTGGCGGAAGTTAATACTGCGGACCGGACTACTTGAGGCCGAGGGCGTCGCAGGCGGCCTGGTACTTGGCCGTGCAGATGTCGGAGACCTTGTAGATCCCGTCCGCGACGACCGTGTCCTTGATGGTGCTCTTCGTCAGCGCGCTCACCTGCACCAGCTGGGCCGGGATGCCCTTGGTGGTGGGGCTGTCGACCTTGTCCCGGGTGAGGGCGTCGAACTGGATGTCCTTGCCCTGGACCTTGGCGACGGCCATCTCGGCGGCGGCCTGGGCCTCGTCCGGGTAGGACTTGTACACGCTCATGTACTGCTCGCCGGAGACGATCCGCTGCACCGCGTCCAGCTCCGCGTCCTGACCGGTGATCGGCGGCAGGGTGGTGACGCCGGCGGCCTTGAGGGCCTTGATGATGCCGCCCGCCATGCCGTCGTTGGCGGAGTAGACGCCGGCGATGTTGTCCTTGCCGATGGAGTTGATCGCCTGGGTCATGTTGGCCTCGGCGTTCTCCGGCTTCCAGTCCTTGGTGTCGAACTTCGCCGCGATCGTCACCTTGCCGTTCAGCTCGGAGAGGGCGCCCTCCTTGAACTGCTTGGCGTTGGGGTCGGTCGGCGAGCCGTTCATCATGACGATCTTGTCGGAGGTGTCGGCGTTCGCGCCGAGCCCCTCGAGCAGCGTACGGCCCTGCACCTCGCCGACGAGTTCGTTGTCGAAGGAGATGTACGCGTCGATCGGCCCCTCGGCCAGCCGGTCGTAGGCGATGACCGGAATACCCGCGTCCTTGGCCTTCTTCACCTGGCCGGCGATGGCGTGCGCGTCGACCGCGTCGAGCAGGATGACGTCGACGTGGTCGTCGATCATCTGCTGCATCTGGCCGGCCTGCTTCGCCGCGTCCGCGTCGGCGTTGGCGTACTCGACCTTGCCCTGCTTTCTGGTGAGTTCGGCGACCTTGTCCTTGATGATGGGGTAGTCGAACTTGCCGTACCGCGTGTTCGCCGTCTCGGGCAGCAGCAGCCCCACCGTGACGTCATTGCCCTTCGTCGGGCTCGCGTCGCCGGACCCCCCCGTCGCGTTGAGGACGCCGCAACCGGCGAGCGAGAGGACCATCGAGGATGCTGCCACGGATATGGCGATACGACGCATTCGGAGGCTCACTTCAGGTGCGTTTTGGACGTGGGGGCTGCTTTACGGCCCAGATGACTGAAAAGCCAACGCGCCAGCAACACCCGGCGTCAAGCGGAACTACTTAACGAGTGCGCAACACCACGCTCCGCTGCACTTATGGAGGTTGAGCGGAACCCCCTCCAAACACCCTTTACGGACCCTACATCCAAGAGGAGTTCACGAAACCGGGGAAGGACTTCGCCGGACGCCGGCGCGAACCCGGCCGCCGCACGGACCAGTTCCAGCTCCTGGAGGTCCACCGCGGCACCGCCGCTCTGATGCCGCCCCCAGGCGTTCCCGCCCCACCAGGAAGCCCAAAGGAAGGCAAAGATTCGTACAACCAACTCCCTCCCCCGCGAGTCATGATCGGCGGCTGCCATGTGCGCCGCCCCCGACTCGACCAGAGGACCGAATGAACCCAGCCAGACGCGCGGTGGCCACGGCCGCCGTGCTCTCCGCCACCGGCGCCCTGCTGAGCGCGGTCACCGTCCCCGCCTCCGCCGCCACGAGCTGCACCTCGCCGGTCTACAAACGCCAGTTCTTCGCGAACACCACCTTCTCCGGCACCCCGAAGAAGACGGACTGCGACTCCACGATCAGCGAGAACTGGCGCACCGGCGCCCCCGCCACCGGCCTGCCCAAGGACAACTTCAGCGTCCGCTGGACCGTGACCCGCGACTTCGGCTCGGGCGGCCCCTTCGCCCTGCCTGTCACCACCCAGGACGGCATCCGGGTGTACCTGGACGGCGTCCGCAAGGTCGACCTGTGGAAGAACGTGTCGTCGACGGTCTCCAAGACCGTCAACGTCACCATCCCCTCCGGCAAGCACAGCCTCCGCGTCGACTACGTCAACTGGACCGGCACGGCCAACGTCTCGTTCGCGTACCTGCCCCGCACCTCCGCCACCGTCGACAAGGTCAAACCCCTCACCCCGACCGGGACTTCGGTGACCTACGACAAGACGACGGGTGCGGCCAAGCTCACCTGGGCCAAGAACAAGGAGATGGACCTCGCCGGGTATCGGGTCTACCGGCGTCTGAAAGGCACGTCGTTCGGCAGCACGCCGCTCCGCACGACCACCTCCACGTCGTACGTCGACTCCTCCCTGCCGAAGACCGGTGAGACCTACTACTACGAGGTCCGCGCCTACGACAAGGCGGGCAACACGTCGGCCGGCACGGCGGACCAGGGCGTCACCACCGCCGACCGGACGCCGACCGCCGCGCCCGGCGGGCTGACCGCCGACTCCGGGACGGGCGGGCTGCGGATCGCCTGGGACCGGGTCACGGACGCGGTGTCCTACCGGGTCTACCGGGCGACGAGCGCGAACGGCGCCTACACCAAGGTCGGCAGCACGGACCAGACGTCCTACCTGGACACCTCGGCCGTCGAGGGCGCCACCTCGTACTACCGCGTGACGGCCCTCGACGCGGCGGGCAACGAGTCGGCGCCGGCCGCCCTCAGCGCCAAGCGCTACGACCTCACCCCGCCGTCCGCCGTCACCGGGTTGACCGCTACCCCGACCGAGTACGGCTTCGCCCTGCACTGGGACGCCAATCAGACGCCCGACCTGGCGCGGTACGTCGTCTACGCGGGCGAGATCCTGGGCGACGACGAGGAGAAGGTCTGCTCCGTCCACGAGGTCGAGTGGCTGTGGACCGAGACCACCTCGTACGCGTACCGCACCCTGCCGGACGGCGAGGACCGGTGCTTCTTCGTCGATGCCGTCGACGACGACTGGAACTCCCACTACGAGTGGACGCGCGCGCCCGAGGTCGTGACCGCCACCGAGCTCGACACCACGCCCGGCGTGGCCACGCCCGAGGGTTCACCGATCGAGCTGACGGCGTTCGTCGGCGGGGAGGGCGCGGCGCCCGCCGCGCTGTCCTGGAACGCGGTGACCGACGCCACCGGCTACCAGGTCTACCGCTGGAACCCCGACACCGCGGCGTACGAGAAGCTGGCGGCCACCTCGCAGGAGTCGTACGAGGACACCACCGCCACCAAGGGCACCACCCACTACTACTGGGTGACGGCCGTGTACGCGGACGGCACCGAGTCGGCGCCCGGCGCCGACTACGTGGTCCTGGCGCCGTGAGCACGCGAAGGAGCCGGGAGGTCGTGAAACCTCCCGGCTCCTTCGCCGGTGCCGTCAGTCGGACTGCTGCTGCCGCTTCGGCCGCCACACCACCAGCGCGCTGGTCTGCTGGACCTCCTGGTACGGCACCAGGTCGCGCCGGTAGGAGGCGTGCACCGCGGCCTCGCGCTGTTGCATCGCCGCCGCGGCGCCGTCCAGGGCCGACTGCAGTTCCGCCACGCGGGACTGCAGCGCGGCGACCTGGTTCTCCAGTTCGATGATGCGCTTGATTCCGGCCAGGTTGATGCCCTCGTCCTGCGACAACGCCTGCACCTGGCGGAGCAGTTCGATGTCGCGGGCCGAGTAGCGCCGGCCCCGGCCCGCGGTGCGGTCCGGGGAGACCAGGCCCAGGCGGTCGTACTGACGCAGCGTCTGCGGGTGCAGACCGGAGAGCTGGGCCGCCACCGAGATGACGTAGACCGGGGTCTCCTCGGTCATTTCGTACGGGTTACGCCGACGGCCGTCCATCACTCTCAAGCTCCCTTCGCGGCCTCGAACAGCTCAGAACGCGGATCCTCGCCCGTGGTCGCCTCGCGATACGCCTCGAGCGCGTCACGAGCCTTCCCCGACAAGTCCTTCGGAACACTCACCTCGACGGTGACCAACAGGTCGCCGCGAGTGCCGTCCTTGCGGACCGCGCCCTTGCCCCGCGCCCGCATGGTGCGGCCGTTGGGCGTGCCCGGGGGCAGCTTCAGGGTGACGGCGGGGCCGCCGAGCGTCGGGACCCGGACCTCACCGCCGAGGGCCGCCTCCGCGAACGTCACCGGCACCGTCACCGTCAGGTTGTCGCCCTTGCGCCCGAACACCGGGTGCTCGCCGACGTGCACGACGACGTACAGATCGCCCGCCGGACCGCCTCGCTCGCCCGGAGCGCCCTTGCCGCGCAGCCGGATCCGCTGACCGTCCGTCACCCCCGCGGGGATGCGGACCTGCATGGTCCGGGACGACTTGGCACGGCCGCTGCCCTTGCACTCCATGCAGGGGTGCTCGGCGATCAGCCCGCGCCCCTTGCAGTCGGGGCACGGGTCGGTCAGCGAGAAGCCGCCGCCCGAACCCCGGGCCACCTGGCCGGTGCCGACGCAGGTCGGGCACACGCGCGGTGTGCCGTTCTTGTCGCCGGTGCCGGAGCAGGCCTTGCACGGGGCCTGCGAGGACATCCGCAGCGGCACCGTGGCGCCCTCGATGGCCTCCGTGAAGCTCAGCGTGACCTCGGACTCGATGTCCTGGCCGCGCTTGGGCTGCGTACGCGTGCCCGCCGTGCCGCCCCGGTTGAACAGGCCCCCCAGGACGTCACCGAACCCGCCGCCGAAGCCGCCGCTCTGGGCGCCCCCGCCCGAGCCGCCGCCTCCGAAGAGGTCGCCCAGGTCGAAGTTGAAGTTGCCGCCGCCCGCGCCCGGCCCCGGGCGGAACCCGCCGTTGCCGAAGAGGGCGCGTGCCTCGTCGTACTCCTTGCGCTTCTTGGGGTCGCCGAGTATGTCGTTCGCCTCGGAGATCTCCTTGAAGCGCTCCTCGGCCTTGGCGTTGCCCTTGTTGGCGTCCGGGTGGAACTCGCGGGCGAGCTTCCGGTACGCCTTCTTGATCTCGGCCTCGGTGGCGTCCTTGGGGACGCCGAGGACCTTGTAGTAGTCCTTCTCGATGAAGTCCTTGGTGCTCATCCCCGACGTCCCTCCTTTCGTACGGACTTCTGTACAGACTTCCGTGCGGTTGCTACGTCAGCCCTCCTCCGGGCCACCGTTCTCCTTGTCGCCGGCCGCCGGGGCCTCGTCGGCCCCCTCGGCCTTCGCCTGCTGCGCGCCGGGCTGCGGTTCGGCGACGGCCACCCGCGCGGGGCGGATGGTGCGCTCGCCGATGCGATACCCGGGCTGCAGAATCGCCACGCACGTCGTCTCGGTGACGCCCGGCGCGTACGAGTGCATCAGGGCCTCGTGGATCGTCGGGTCGAAGGGCTCGCCCTCCTTGCCGAACTGCTGCAGGCCCATCTTGGCCGCGACGGTCTCCGTCGACTCGGCGACGGACTTGAAACCGCCGACAAGCTCGCCGTGTTCCCGGGCGCGGCCGATGTCGTCGAGCACGGGCAGGAGTTCGGTCAGGAGGTTCGCGATGGCGACCTCCCGGACCGCGATCCGGTCGCGCTCGACACGGCGTCGGTAGTTCTGGAACTCGGCCTGGAGGCGCTGGAGGTCCGCCGTACGCTCGTTGAGCGCCGTGCGCACCTGGTCCAGCTGGGCGACCAGGCCAGCGGTCTGACTAGCGTCCCCGGCCGGGGCCGCCGCCTCCTCCGCAGAGGGGGAGGCGGCCTGCGGCTCGGCGTCATCGGGGGTGGCGCCGGAGGGGACGTCGGGCTTCTCCTCGAAGCCCGGGGTCTCCTCCGTCACGCGGCACCGTCCTTGCGCTCGTCGTCCACGATCTCGGCGTCCACCACGTCGTCGTCGGCCCGCGGGGCCTCGGCGCCGCCGGCGGCGGCCTGGGAGGCCTGCGCGTCGGCGTACATCGCCTGGCCCAGCTTCTGGGAGACGGCGGCGACCTTCTCCGTGGCCGTGCGGATCTCGGCGGTGTCCTCGCCCTTGAGCGCGGCCTTCAGCTCCTCGATCGACGCCTCGACCTCGGTCTTGATCTCGCCCGGGACCTTGTCCTCGTTGTCCTTGAGGAACTTCTCCGTCTGGTAGACGAGCTGCTCGCCCTGGTTGCGGGTCTCGGCGGCCTCGCGGCGGCGGTGGTCCTCCTCCGCGTACTGCTCGGCCTCCTGGCGCATCCGGTCGACCTCGTCCTTCGGGAGCGAGGAGCCGCCGGTGACGGTCATCTTCTGCTCCTTGCCCGTGCCCAGGTCCTTCGCGGTCACGTGCATGATGCCGTTGGCGTCGATGTCGAAGGCGACCTCGATCTGCGGGACGCCACGCGGGGCCGGCGGCAGACCGGTCAGCTCGAACATGCCGAGCTTCTTGTTGTACGCCGCGATCTCGCGCTCACCCTGGTAGACCTGGATCTGCACGGACGGCTGGTTGTCCTCGGCCGTCGTGAAGATCTCCGAACGCTTCGTCGGGATCGTGGTGTTGCGCTCGATGAGCTTGGTCATGATGCCGCCCTTGGTCTCGATACCGAGGGACAGCGGGGTGACGTCGAGAAGCAGGACGTCCTTGACCTCGCCCTTGAGGACACCGGCCTGGAGAGCGGCGCCGATGGCGACGACCTCGTCCGGGTTCACACCCTTGTTGGCGTCCTTGCCGCCGGTCAGCTCCTTGACGAGCTCGGCGACGGCGGGCATGCGGGTGGAGCCACCGACGAGAACGACGTGGTCGATCTCGGAGAGGCTGATACCGGCGTCCTTGATGACGTTGTGGAACGGCGTCTTGCAGCGCTCCAGCAGGTCCGCGGTCAGCTGCTGGAACTGGGCGCGGGTGAGCTTCTCGTCCAGGTGCAGCGGGCCCTCGGCGGACGCCGTGATGTAGGGCAGGTTGATCGAGGTCTCGGTGGAGCTCGACAGCTCGATCTTCGCCTTCTCGGCAGCCTCGCGCAGACGCTGCAGAGCCATCTTGTCCCTGCTCAGGTCCACGCCGTGGCCGGACTGGAACTGCTTGACCAGGAAGTCGACGATGCGCTGGTCCCAGTCGTCACCACCGAGGTGGTTGTCGCCGTTGGTGGCCTTCACCTCGACGACGCCGTCGCCGATCTCGAGGAGGGACACGTCGAAGGTGCCGCCACCGAGGTCGAAGACGAGGATGATCTGCTCGTCCTTGTCGAGGCCGTACGCGAGCGCGGCCGCGGTGGGCTCGTTCACGATGCGCAGGACGTTCAGACCGGCGATCTCGCCGGCCTCCTTCGTCGCCTGACGCTCGGAGTCGTTGAAGTACGCCGGGACGGTGATGACCGCGTCGGTCACCTTCTCGCCCAGGTAGGCCTCGGCGTCGCGCTTCAGCTTCTGCAGGATGAACGCGGAGATCTGCTGCGGGTTGAAGTCCTTCCCGTCCAGGTTGATCTTCCAGTCCGTGCCCATGTGGCGCTTCACGGAGCGGATGGTCCGGTCTACGTTCGTGACCGCCTGGCGCTTGGCGACCTCGCCGACCAGCACCTCGCCGTTCTTCGCGAAGGCGACGACGGACGGCGTGGTCCTGGCACCCTCGGCGTTGGTGATGACGGTGGGCTCGCCGCCCTCCAGAACGCTGACGACGGAGTTAGTCGTGCCCAGGTCGATGCCGACCGCACGTGCCATGGTGATTTCCTCCAGCTGACTTGAGTGGAACGGACTCAAGTGTGCACGAGGCTCCGCCCTGGGTCAACAGACCTGAGTCGTCCAGACTCAATTCTTATCCGCTCCTTACACGCAACTGGGCTCTGACCTGCGACGATACGACACGTCGTGCCCCGTACACAGGAACACGAAGGAGGAGGAGCACGACCAGAAGGGCCCCACCGGCCACCCAGAGCACGTTCTCCTCGTCCGCCCAGCCGGTGTGCGCGAGCACCCCGACGAGCACCCCGGAGAACGCGCCGAGGCTGAGCAGGACAGTGGCGCCCTGCGGGGTGAGCCCGAGCCGCCGCAGCCGGTGGGCGAGATGGTCGGGCCCCGCCCGCAGCAGCGACCGCTTGGCCGTACGCCGCGACAGCACCACGAGCGCGACGTCCGCACTGCCGACGGCGGTGAGCGCGAACAGCACCCCGGAACTGGACCAGGTCCCGTACCCCGCCCGCGTGAACACGGCGGACGAGGCCAGCAGGAACCCCGCGAACAGCGACCCGCACGCACCGAGCCCGATCCGCGCGGGATGCCAGTTGTGCATCAGGAACCCGGTGAGCGCGGCGGCGAGCACACTGAGCAGCACCGCGAGCCCGTCCATCAGGTCGGCGGCGGCACAGGCCGCGACCCCGAAGGCGGTGACGACCCCGACGGTGCCGGCGAGCCCGTCGGCGTGGTCGAGGGAGCGGAAGGCGAGGGCGACGAAGACCGTCCAGCCGACGGCGAGCATCCCGGCCGGGACGCCTGTCTCGTCGTACGGCACGACGCAGGCGGCCGCGATCGCCGTACCGGCGACGAGCACCCGCGCCCGCAGCCGCCACACGTCCGCGACCAGCCCCAGCAGGGCGACCCCGGCGCCCGCGACGAGGAGTCTGCCGACGCCGGCGCCGAGCGGGGCGACCCCCGTCCAGGTGCACGTGCCCGCGACGGCACAGGTGGCGAGGACGACGGCCGCGCCACCGAGGAGCGGCACGGGCCGCTGCCGACGCCGGTCGAAGGCACGGACGCGCAGACCGGGCCCGCGGAAGAGCGCCGCGAGCAGGGCAGCGAGCAGGAGAGCGGTGGTGGCAGCGAGGATCCCGTAGAGCACGGCTACTAAAGTAGGGCGAAATGTGGCAATTCGGTACGAATAACACGATCGGATCGTGTGAAAGGTGTGTCACCGTGCAGGCAACCCTCAGCGATCCAGATCACCCCATGCCTGGCTACAGTGCGAGGAAAGATACGGGTAGTCTCAGACCGGCTGCATAAGCTACCGCTCAGTAATCTCCCTCGCAGGCCCGAGGAGCCCCCATGCAACTCGCCGCGATCATCGTGTCGCTGGTACTCGCCGTGGTCGGCGTGGCGCTGTTCGGCCGTGCCATCGCACAGATCTACCACTTCGTACGGCTCGGACAGGACGTGCCCGCGGGCAGCCGCACGGACGACTGGAAGAGCCGCACCCTCACGGTGGCGAGGGAGTTCCTCGGCCACACCCGGATGAACCGCTGGGGCATCATCGGTGTCGCCCACTGGTTCGTCGCGGTCGGCTTCTTCTCCCTGGTGCTGACCCTGATCAACGCGTTCGGCCAGCTCTTCCAGGCCGACTGGGCGCTGCCGATCATCGGCCACTGGCTGCCGTACGAGATGTTCGTCGAGTTCATCGGCACGATGACCTCGCTCGGCATCCTCACCCTCATCGTGATCCGGCAGCTGTCGCGGCCGGGCCGAGCCGGGCGCAAGTCGCGGTTCGCCGGCTCGAACACCGGTCAGGCGTACTTCGTCGAGTCCGTGATCCTGATCATCGGCCTCGCGATCATGACCCTGCGGGGTCTGGAGGGCGCGCTGGCCGACGTGCACGGCTACGAGGCGGCGTACTTCACCTCGTACCCGCTGGTCGCCGCCTTCCGGGGCCTCGATGTCACCACGCTGCAGAACCTGGTCTACCTCACGGCGATGATCAAGATCGGGACGTCGTTCGTCTGGATGATCACCGTCTCGCTGAAGACGGACATGGGTGTCGCGTGGCACCGGTTCCTGGCCTTCCCGAACATCTGGTTCAAGCGCAACGCCAAGGGCGAGACGGCCCTGGGTGCCCTGCTGCCGATGACGTCGGGCGGCAAGCCGATCGACTTCACCGACCCGGGCGAGGACGACGTCTTCGGCGTCTCCCAGGTCGAGCAGTTCTCCTGGAAGGGCCTGCTGGACTTCTCCACCTGCACCGAGTGCGGCCGCTGCCAGTCGCAGTGCCCGGCCTGGAACACGGGCAAGCCGCTCTCCCCCAAGCTGCTGATCATGTCCCTCCGTGACAACGCCCACGCCAAGGCGCCGTACCTGCTCGCGGGCGGCGGCAGGACGATGGAGGGCGAGGAGAAGGCGTCGGAGGAGCAGCTGGCGGGCGTGCCCGCGGCGGCTCTGGCGGAGGCCGAGCGCCCGCTGATCGGCACGGTCGAAGAGAACGGCGTCATCGACCCGGACGTCCTGTGGTCCTGCACCACCTGCGGCGCCTGCGTCGAGCAGTGCCCCGTCGACATCGAGCACGTCGACCACATCGTCGACATGCGCCGCTACCAGGTGATGATCGAGTCCGCGTTCCCGTCCGAGGCGGGCACGATGCTCAAGAACCTGGAGAAGAAGGGCAACCCCTGGGGCCTGGCCAAGAAGCAGCGCCTGGAGTGGACCAAGGAGGTCGACTTCGAGATCCCGGTCGTCGGCAGTGACATCGAGGACCTGTCCGAGGTCGAGTACCTGTACTGGGTCGGCTGCGCCGGCGCCCTGGAGGACCGGGCGAAGAAGACGACGAAGGCCTTCGCGGAACTCCTCCACATCGCGGGCGTCAAGTTCGCGATCATGGGCGGCGACGAGAAGTGCACGGGTGACTCGGCGCGGCGGCTCGGCAACGAGCCCCTGTTCCAGGAGCTCGGCATGGAGAACGTGGCCGCACTGAACATGGCGTTCGGCGAGTCCCTCAACGAGGAGGGCGAGGTGGACGAGTCGACGAAGAAGCCGAAGTCGGCGAAGAAGATCGTCGCCACCTGCCCGCACTGCCTGAACACGATCGGCAACGAGTACCCGCAGCTCGGCGGCGACTACGAGGTCATCCACCACACCCAGCTGCTCCAGCACCTGGTGGACGAAGGCAAGCTGATCCCGGTGACCCCGGTCGAGGGCATCATCACCTACCACGACCCCTGCTACCTGGGCCGCCACAACAAGATCTACACGCCCCCGCGCGAGATCATCGCCAACGTCCCGGGCCTGCGCAACGAGGAGATGCACCGCCACAAGGAGCGCGGCTTCTGCTGCGGCGCCGGCGGCGCGCGGATGTGGATGGAGGAGCGCATCGGCAAGCGCATCAACAACGAGCGTGTTGATGAGGCCCTGTCGTTGAACCCCGACATCGTCTCGACGGCCTGCCCGTTCTGCCTCGTCATGCTGACCGACTCGGTCAACGGCAAGAAGAACGAGGGCAAGGCGAAGGAGTCGATCCAGGTGGTCGACGTGGCCCAGCTGCTCCTGGAGTCCGTGAAGACGCCGGTCGACCCGGCGGGCGAGACGGAGTCGGCGAACGAGCCTGAGCCCGAGCCGGTGAAGTAACGGCCGTGACGCGAACGGCGCCCCCTGACCCCGGTGTACGGGTAAGGGGGCGCCGTCGTATGCGTGGTGGAACTAGCATCCACTGTCGTGGGGGAATCAAACAGCGAGGCCTTGGCAGGAGTCGTCCTGGCCAAGGGCCGTACCAGGGTGTGGGTGGAGCGGGACGCGCTGCACTGGAGTCGGGGACGTACGACCGTCACCGTGCCTGGGACGCAGATTCGTCAGGTCGAGGTCGCGGGGCAGTCGCTCACCGTGACCCTCTTCGAGGATGCGCAGGCCGGCAGGGTCATGACCCTCCGGCATCGCAATGAGGCCGTGGTCGCCGCGCTCGGCGCCGAGATCGAGGCGATCATGGCGGACGCGGGGCCCGCAGAAAACCCGCAGCCCGTCCGGCGTCGATCGGAACGCGTATGGCCCCTACGGGTGTTGGCCGGTCTGCGCGATCGGGTGCTGCACGGCAGCCCGTGGTGGCGGCGTGCCCTCTGGTACCTGGTCCTGGGGTTGCCCCTGGCTGTGTGGCTGCCCGTGGAACCCCGCTCGCTGAGTGTCTTCGCCTGGCTGTTGCTGCCGGCAAGCGTGGCCTTGCTGCGCGTATGGGCGGTCATGGCTGAGCTGGACACCTGGTGGGTGATGTGGCGACGAGGCATCACCGTGCGGGCGAGGTTCGAGGGCGACGCCAACAGCGAGGCCGCCAGCGCCTACATCGCTCACTTCCGCACGCTCGACGGCCGCGAGGTCACGGCGCGCGGGCAGATACGAGGGCGCCGGGACGAGATCCGGTACGACCCGCAAGACCCCTCTCGCGTGCTCGCGCCGACCCGCGTGGCCCGGCTGGGGGTCGCCCTGGCCGCGTTCCTGGGGCCGGGCCTCTTCGGCGTCGCCTGCGGAATCCCGGCGATCCTCTGGCTGATCAGGCTGCCTGCGCTGCTGTACTGAACAGCCCGGCTCAGTTCATCTGCTCCAGCCGCCGCCCGCTGCTCTCTGCGACGCGGAGGGCGTCATCGAGCGCCCGGTTCAAACACTCGGTGAGTAAACGGAGTTCGCCGTTCGGGATGTCCGGCAGGATCTCCCGGGCGTGCACGAGAAGTTGACCGCCCATACCGAGTTGGACGGACTCCGTGGCATCGGCCAACCGGGAGACTGGGCTGTCGCAGTCGTCGGTGACCAGAAAGCACGGCTTGCCTTCGGAGCCGGTCCACGGCAACAGGCGCGGCGGGTACGTCACGCGACCTCCAGCCCGTGGGTCCAGTACGCGGTCACGTACGGCCGTACGGCGATGTTGGCGCTGCCGTCGAGGGGCGTGTCGAGCCCGTACGGCTGCGGTGACGCGGGAGGTCGGTCACGTCATCAGTTCCATTCAGGTTTGGCTGGTGGCCACGCCCCCGGACGGCTCCACCCGTCGCGGGGGACCTTGCGTACGCCTAACTTAGCGAACTCTAGGCATGCTAGGGATCACAGGGATTCCCTGCATCGCACGGATGTGCAGGCATGCGGATGATGGTGCGGTGATGGAATTCGCTCCCGACATCCCCCGCTGGCGTCAGGTCGCCGAGATCATCCGGCGCCGCATCGCGGACGGCACGTACGCACCGCGCACCAGGGTGCCGTCCGTCGTACAGCTCACGTCGGAGTTCGGGATCGCCAACGCGACGGCACACAAGGTGCTGCGGGCGCTGCGCGAGGAAGGCCTGACCTACACGGAACCCGGCCTCGGCTCCTTCGTAGCGAAGCGCCCCGCCGACGAGTCCGAACCGTCCGCGTAGGGCCGTCCGGCGACGGGGCGCGATACGCCCGGCTCCCGACTAGGCCCCCTTGGGCCCCGCCTGCTGGACCACATCGAAGGACCACAGGGTGGACCCGGAGGCGGCGGGCTTGGGCCGCTCCCCACCCTCACCGGGACCACCGGCGCCACCGGCACCCTGGTGCGCGGACTTCATCGGCCCCTCCATCCAGGCCTGGAAGGACTCCTCGTCACGCCAGCGCGTGTACACGAGGTACTGGTCGGTGCCCTCGACGGGCCGCAGCAGCTCGAACCACTCGAACCCGTCTGAGTTCTCCACGGCGTGGGCCCGCGAAGCGAACCGCTTCTCCAACGTCTCCCGCTGCTCAGCAGGGACGGCCAGTACGTTGATCTTGACTACGCTCATGGCTCCATCCTGCCCGGGATCACCGCCCTCCGCTCCGCGACTCCCCCGGCGGAGCCGCAAGCAGTGACAACAGATCACAACGTCTTGACCTGGCCACCATCGATGGTGAACTCGGCTCCTGTGATGTTGCCGGCGAGCGGCGACGCGAGGAAGAGAACCAGATCGGCGACCTCGTGAGCTTCGGTGACTCGCCCGGTGGAGATGCCCATGCTCTGGGGCACGACCACATCGATGGCTTCCTGCGCGGTGGTGCCGGCCTGGGCCGCCGTGGCGTCGGCGAAGCCACCCGGAGCGGTCCAGAAGGGAGTGCGGACCGGTCCTGGGGCGATCGCGTTGACCCGGACGCCCTGCGGGGCGAACTCCTCGGACAGTGACTTGGTCAGGCTGGTCAGCCCGGCCTTGGCTGCGGAGTAGTCCACAACCATGGGGAAGGGCAGACGCGCGTTGATGGAACTGATGTTGATGATGGAACCCCCGTCCGCGTCCAGCAGGTGGGGAAGCGCTGCGCGGCTGGTCCGGACCGCGCTGAACAGGTTCATGTTGAAGATCCGCTGCCACTCGGCGTCGCCGATGTCCAGGAAGCTCGCGCGGGGCGTGGCGGTACCCAAGGTGTTGACCAGGATGTCGACCCTGCCGTACTGGTCCACCGCCTGCTGGACGAGTCCGTCCGGTCCGTCTGCGGTGGACAGGTCGACCGGAACTGCGGTGACGCCGTACTTCTCGTGAAGTCCTTCGAGCTCGGGAGTGATGCTCCGGCTGCCGGCGACGACGTGTGCGCCTTCACGGGCGAACGCGTCGACGATGGCGAGGCCGATGCCCTTGCTCGCCCCGGTGACGACGGCGACGTCGTCCTTGAGCTGCAGGTCCATGACGGTCCTTTTCTGGATTGTTTGCCCCTTTTGTCCAGGCTAGGCGGAACCGGCGCCGCCGGCTCAGGCGAGCGGCCGGTCCCCACCGCGGGGAGATCCCTCACCCGCTGACCGCAGAGCCCGGCCCGCCACCCCTGTCGCCGACCATGACCTACCACGCTGACCGTCACAGTCGGGAGGCCTCAGGGGTGTCCCCATCGCTCGAACACGTGCATCATTGCCGGGTCGTTGTCAACGGGGCTGACGAGGTGGACGGTGCGCGTGCGCGGGGGCGGGAGAGCCGGGACGGTCACCACGGTCGTCGTCTGCTTCGCGGCGCTGCTCCCCGCCTGCGGCCCGACCAACTCCGCCCCGGCCAGGCACGCGCCCGTGCACAAGGCCGACGCCCCCGCCCAACTCCCCGTCCCCCACGGCAACGGCAGCAAGGTCCCCGACGACTTCAACGGCGACGGCCACCGCGACCTCGTCCTCGACGAACTGGTGAAGGCGCAGAGCCACGCCGACGACGCGGGCATCGGGATCGTGTACGGCAGCGCGCACGGACTGCGGCCCGGCGCACGGCAGTTGATCAGCCCGGCCAAGCAGGGGGCCCGGACGAAGGGCCAACTCCCCGCCCTCTTCGACGCGGAGGCGAGCTGCGACCTGGACGGCGACGGCTTCACCGACCTGGTCGTCTCGACGGACCCGCCGTACGACGGCCAGGGCCGGCCCCCGGTGCCGTTGCAGGTCCTCTTCGGCTCCCCCGGCGGCCTGACCGGCAGGGCGGTCATCCTCGCGATTCCGGCCCGCGCGCGCTTCGGCAACGACTGGCCGGACCAGCCGGTGTGCGGCGACTTCGACGGGGACGGCCGGGCGGACCTGGTCGTGCACGCCTCGGCGGGTCATCTCTCGTATCTCCGGGGCCCGTTCAGCCGTACGGGCGCCCCACACGCGGCCGGTTCCGCGATCCCGGCCCCCGGCGAGGTGCCGACCGGCCCGGCCGCCGACGTCGACGCGGACGGCTACGACGACCTCGTGGTCCGTACGGCGGAGGGCGGCGCCAAGTCCGCGGTGGTCCTCGGCGGCCAGGACGGCCCCACCCGCACCGGCACCGTCCTGCCCACCGGCATCGACGTGGCGCTGGGCCGCTTCGGCCGGGGCAAGGCCCTGGACGCGGCGGTCGGCGCCATGGGCGGCACGGCCCTCCGCTACGACCTCCCGACCCCCACCCTGGCCACCCTCGCCTCCCCCGGCTCCATGCTCGACGCCGCCGACTTCGACGGCGACGGCCACGACGAGCTGATCTCCAGCGGTTCCCGACTGCGGATCTTCCGCTCCGGGGCGTCGGGCCTCGCGGCGGACCGCGTGATCGTCGTCGAGCCCCCGGCCCAGGGCACGACCCGCGTCCTGACCACCGGCGACTTCGACGGGGACGGCCGGGCGGATCTGGCCGTACGCACCTACCGGGGTGAGACGAAGGACACGGTCGCCGTGTACCGGGGGACGAGAACGGGCCTGGTCGAGCCGAAACCGGCGGTCGTCTTCTCCAGCTCGGAGTTCCTGGCGCGATGAGGCCCTGACCTCCTCCTGGGTGAGCCCCTGGCCCCCTCCTGGTCGTCCCCTAGGGGATGTCACAGCTCGGCCGCAAAGCCGCCCCCGAAGCGCCCGGTCCGGCACGTCACTCTGTGGGACCAGGTACGTTCGATTACGTGGCTGGATTCAGGAACGGACGCGGCGGCCGGGACAACCGCGCCCCGCACTCGCGACCGCAACACCCCCCGTACGGACAGCAGGCGCCGCAGGGACCGTCGTACGGCGGTCCCCAGGCGCCGCAGCCGTACCCGCAGGCGTACCCGCAGCAGCGGCCGCAGTACGGCGGCGGCCACCCGAGACAGGGCCAGGGCAGCGGCGAGCCGGAGTACTTCGGCAACGGTTACGGCGACCCCGGGTATCCGCAGGGCGGCGCCCCGGACCCGTACGCGGCCAACAACCCGGGCCACACCCAGGCGTTCTCGATCAACGAGGACCCGTACCAGCAGGGCGGGACCTACCGCGCGGGCTCGGCCCCGGCCGGCCCGATCGGACCGCGTCTGCACTGGAAGGACCTGCTGCGGGGCATCGTCTTCGCCCCCAAGCAGACCTTCCTCCAGATGCGCGACTACACGATGTGGGGCCCGGCCCTCATCGTGACCTTCCTCTACGGCCTCCTGGCCGTCTTCGGCTTCGACGGGCCCCGCCGGGACGCGATCGACGCCACCCTCTCGAACGCGATACCCATCGTCCTGACGACGGCGGTGGCGATGGTGCTCAGCGCCTTCATCCTGGGCGTGGTCACCCACACCCTGGCCCGCCAGCTCGGCGGTGACGGCGCCTGGCAGCCCACGGTCGGCCTGTCCATGCTGATCACGTCCATCACGGACGCGCCCCGCCTGGTCGTCGCGATGTTCTTCGGCGGCGACGCGGGCTTCGTACAGCTGCTCGGCTGGGCCACCTGGGTCGCGGCGGGCGCGCTGCTCACCCTGATGGTCAGCCGCTCGCACGACCTGCCGTGGCCGAAGGCACTGGGCGCGTCGGCGATCCAGCTGATCGCCCTGCTGTCGATCGTGAAGCTGGGTACGTTCTAGCAGGTCACAAGCTCCGGAAGGCCCCTCGGCGGAAGTGCCGGGGGGCCTTCGCGTATCTGACGCCTTCCCAGGGCCCGCGCGAGGCGCGGCCGGCAGCGGGATGGAGGCCGGCTACTGGACGTCCACGAAGTCGCCGGTCCGCGAGGTCTATCGAGTTCTGTTCATGACCAAGTCGATCGACGGCTGGAGGCAAGTCCCCAACCCTCGCGGTTAGCGTGCCCCTCGCGTGCCCGATCGACCGGGGACTAACGGGGAACCGCGGTGACTGTTGGAGAGGGCAAACGAGAACGGCCCCTGACCGACTTGTCTGGTCAGGGGCCGTTCTCACTGTTCATCGCGCGGAGGCGGTGGGATTTGAACCCACGGTGACATCGCTGCCACGACGGTTTTCTACTTCGTGTCCACGTAAGGGCACTGGCTCAGCCGGCCCCGCCTGTCTCTGGGCAACCTCAACCCGCATCTCTCGCAGTGAGAACCGTCCCTCCGTATGTCTCGCGACGGAGGCGTCTTAGCTCTACCTCTTGGACGCTCTACGGGATACGACACGGCCTGGCCCCCCTGTTCTGCCTTCCGGCGAAACTGCACCCACAAGCGCTGAGGCTGACGCAGCATCAGTAACTGGGCATGTGTACCCAGTGCGGCAGGGAGATGAGCGCCGCGTAAGGGAACGGTGCAAACCACGGCGCGCAGGACCGGGCGATGGACGACGCGGGCAGGGGCCTGGCGGTGCGGCACTCGCGGCTGCCTTGACCCGTGTCGGCCTCAAGCCGCAAAGATACAGAAGGGCTATACAAGATCTATACGAGATCTCCATAATTGTGGGGCTTGGAGCTGAGGTTGCTGTCCGCCCAGGTAGGCCACCGTCCAGTGCGATCGAGGAACTGCGAACGTATGACTCACTCTGCATCACTCACGGCCAGCTGGCAGTACGACGTGTCTGTCACCGACAGCACACGCCTGCCGCCGGATGCCGGGTACGCAAAGGCACTGACGAATCAGGGTTACGGCTTCGAGGTTGCCGTGGCCGACCTCGTCGACAACTCGATCGACGCTGGTGCGGACTCGGTGGTGGTGCACTTCCTACGCGACGCCGACCGCATTGTGTCGCTACTCGTCCTCGACAACGGCCAGGGCATGGACGACGCGGGCCTGGACAACGCTATGACTGTTGGTCGCCGTCGTGACTACGGGGGGGCACGCACTGGCATTGAGGACGAGATCGTTCGGCACATCGAGGAGTGGCGCGACTCGGTCCAGGTCGGCGAGTCCGTCGCGATCTTCGAGTTGCTGGACTTCAGCAGCAGCGTCTACCCGGGCAAGCACGACCCGCCTGCGGATGCCGTCATGGACTACGTATTCTCGGCGCGTGTCGAGGGCGTCGAGGGCATCTCAGACGTCATGCCTAAGCGCGCTGCGCGGACCGCCTGAAGGAAAGCAGCCTGCCCCTGCCTGTAGTTGGGGACTCGGGGTCGAACCGGGGGGCAGGCACCGCGCGCACCCATCCAATGCGCGCTTCACCAAGCACCACTCATCCCAGGGGGGATACCAGTGAGGTCAACAAGCATGCCGTCACGGCCGTCTCGGCGGTCGCGGTCCTCGGCGTGCTCACCGCGTGCGGCAGCGCGGACAAGGGCGGCAGCGTGAAGCCGTCGAAGGAGGCTGCGACTCCGTCCGCCAAGTCGAGCGCCCCGGCGCAGCCGTCGCCGGCCGAGCAGATCAAGGCGTGCACCGATGCCATAGCCGCCGGGAAGGACGAGGGGGACGGCGCACCGGAGTGCACGGACCTGTCGCCGGACGACTATTTCAAGGCCCTTCAGGCGGCGAACAAGCAGGTCCAGGACGCGTTTCAGAAGCAGACAGACGAGGCCGCGTCCAAGGCTGCCAACGGCTCTAACTGACGACAACCAGCACATCTCTCATCTCTGCATCCCAGGGGGGATCATGTCCTACAACCCGTACACTCCTCAGCCCCAGCCTCCCCAGAACACGCCCGACGTGCGCCCGCTTTACAAGCGCAAGCGCATATGGTTCGGCGCCTTCACCGCCTTCACGCTCGGCGCGCTCGTCGTCTCGGCCGGAGGCAGCGACACCACCACGGTGGCCGCGCCGACCGTCCGCGTCACCACCACGGCCACGGCGACCGTCACCGCCAGCCCGGAGCCGAAGGCCACGGTCACCAAGACCGCCAAGCCCAAGCCCGCCCCCACGGTCACCGTCACCAAGACCGCGCGCGCCGCCAGCAGCGGTTCTGGCGGGACCTCGGGGGGCAGCAGCAGCTCCGGTGGAACCTCGGGGGGCGGGAGCGTCTACTACGAGAACTGCGCGGCGGCCAGAGCGGCCGGAGCTGCGCCCGTCTACCGGGGTGACCCCGGCTACGCGGCCCACCTCGACCGCGATGGTGACGGAGTAGGTTGCGAGTAGTGGTCTGACTTAAGGCCCCTGCCCTGAAGGGCAGGGCCGGATACCCGAGGGCCTTCACGGCGCCGGCCGAGGGCGCGGGCGATGTCCGACTGGGGGCGCACATCTGGCCCGCCAATTCGATTCCCGGCAACCCAACGACACTGATCTCGGTCGTGGTCTCACTTCTGGTCTCATTCGCACAGGTACCGCCCCGTCCGGGTGAGTGCCAGCAGCAGTGAAGATCCAGGGCAACGAGTACACATAAACGCAGGTGAACGGCTCCGTACGGCCCCCCGATGGACACAAGCACACTTGGAAAGCGTATTGGGCACAAGTCACGGCTCCGGCCGCGTCTGCTCACGGAGGATAAGGGGGGTGGGGATCCACGGCCTGCAACATAGTCCCGAGGTAACTCCCGGGGCCCTTTGTGCCCCCCTTGACCGCGGACCTCGAAGGTTCTCTGACCGGTCTCACTCCACCAGACAAGCTTGCAAGCGACACTGACAACGGCCTGGCACGAGGCTGCGGCACAGCAATGAGGTACAGCACAGCAACCCCAGCAACCGGCAACGCCCGACAGCAGCCCTCATGGCCCTCTCGGCAGCCTCTATGCCCCCCAATGACCGATCTCTGTAGAGCTACGGATCAGAAGGTTGCCGTGCCCCACGCGTGCCCGATCGAGCGGGAAACCGGGGGGAACACCGGGCAGTCACGGTGGAGGTCAGAGCGCTTCCTTTGATGGCGTGATCGGCTCGCCCGACTTACGTACTACAGGCAAAACACTCCATGGGAAGTTGATCCAGTCGTCGGTCCTCTTCCACACGTACTCGCACTTCACGAGGGAGTGGGACTTCTCATAGATCACGGCGGAGCGGACCTCGGCGACGTGGTCGAGGCAGAAGTCGTGCACGAGCTTGAGCGTCTTGCCGGTGTCGGCGACGTCGTCCGTGATCAGGACCTTCTTGTCGGAGAAGTCGATGACGTTGGGGACGGGCGCGAGCATGACCGGCATTTCGAGGGTGGTGCCGACGCCGGTGTAGAACTCCACGTTCACGAGGTGGAGGTTCTTGCAGTCGAGGGCGTAGGCGAGCCCGCCGCCGACGAAGACACCGCCGCGGGCGATGCTGAGCACCAGGTCGGGTATGTACCCGTCGTCGGCGATGACCTGCGCGAGCTCACGGACGGCGAGCCCGAAGCGTTCGTAGGTGAGGTTCTCCCGTACGTCGCTCACGTCACTCATATCCGTCACACCTGGGTCCGATGGAAGTTGAGGTAGGACCGGGAGGCGGTGGGCCCGCGCTGCCCCTGGTACCGGGAGCCGTACCGCTCGCTGCCGTACGGGAACTCGGCCGGCGAGGAGAGCCGGAACAGGCACAGCTGGCCGATCTTCATGCCCGGCCAGAGCTTGATCGGCAGGGTGGCAAGGTTGGACAGCTCGAGCGTGACGTGCCCGGAGAAGCCGGGGTCGATGAACCCGGCGGTGGAGTGAGTGACGAGCCCGAGCCGCCCGAGGGAACTCTTCCCCTCGAGCCGCGAGGCAAGATCGTCAGGAAGGGAGATGACCTCGTACGTCGAGGCCAGCACGAACTCTCCGGGGTGCAGAATGAACGGCTCGTCGCCCTCGGGCTCCACCAGCCGCGTCAGATCGGTCTGCTCGATGGAGGGGTCGATGTGCGGGTACCGGTGATTCTCGAAAACCCGGAAGTAACGGTCCAGCCGAACATCGACGCTCGACGGCTGCACCATGGATTCGTCATACGGATCGATCCGCACCCGCCCGGCGTCGATCTCGGCCCGGATGTCCTTGTCTGAGAGAAGCACGTCCCGAGGATACGCAAGGCGCGCGGAGCCGCGACAATCGCGACGGCTCCGCGCGCGGGTGACGGCGTGGCGGGCCGCGAACCGGGCCGCCGTGAGCCGGCGGAGGTCCGCCCTACGGCCGCCACCCCGGCCGACGGACCGGCCACTCCCTACGTGCTGTGGTGGTGCTACCCCTGCTTCTCGAGAGCGACGGGTACGACGCTGCGAAGCCGGGCACACCGTGGACATCGGACGAGCCGACCGGGGCCGAGCCGCTCGGCCTGCTGCATCGGGAACGAAGCGGTGCTGAACACGTGCCCATCGGCACAACGGACGACGGTGCGTTCCATCAAGTCCCTTAAGTCCCTTCCCCAAGAGCCGGGTCTGGCCAACTGCCGTGACGACAAAAGCCACATTACGGGATCAAAGAGACGACTCTCCAGGCGGCACTCCGGCCTCACCCAGACCCTCTCCCACGCCTCCACCGTACGCCCCAACTCCCGCCGCCCGCAGCGGAATCCCGTCCCCGTCCCTCCCTTGAAACGCACTCAGACCCCACGGCATCAGCACCGGGGGTCTGCGATGAGGTAGAGTGAGCGAACGTTCGGACCCCGATTCCGGTCGGCGTCTTACGCGGGTGTAGTTTAATGGTAGAACATCAGCTTCCCAAGCTGAGAGCGCGAGTTCGATTCTCGTCACCCGCTCTTATCGAAGCCCAGGTCAGCGACCTGGGGCTTGTGCATTGGTGGGGATTCTCCATCGGTTTCGGCCCGCCGAGTGAAGGAAGATCGGGCACACAGAGGGCATGAGTGCTTGGCAGGTGCGGTGCACGCATCACTCCCGTTGTCGAGACACGTCGCTGACCTGCGAATTCGTGGCGTCGGCCGCGGCCTTCCCGTAGGAGAGCCCTCAGCCTGCCGTTCCACGGCGAGGCTGAATGGCGTTCTCGTGCGCCTCGAAGGCGACGGCCACCCAAGTCGCCGCAGGCGGACGGAGCTTGGGCACTGGGGAGCTCGCGTCACAGTGGCAGGTCCTTCGGGCAACACCCGCAATACCTTGTGCCGGCCCAACGGCCGTACGGCACGGAAGTCGCCTCGGTCAGGGTCCGATGCGCCGTAGCGGGGCTTCCGCCCTGCGCTGCGCCACCGTCGCGCGGAGCGGCATCGCGGAGCGGCATGCCCGCAGACGGTAAGCCACGGCTGCCGGTCATGAACATGCTGTTAGGCTGCCCGTCACGCGCGTGGGGGGGGAGCGGCCGGGGGGCCGGGGGAAATGCCAGGGCGTTGCCGTACGTCCCGCCATGCCTTCTTCTTGCCTTTCAGGAGGAACGGTGGCCCGACTCGGCCGACCCAGGCACAGACCGACTTTTGGTTCACGCTCAGCACGCCTCGGCCCGCCGGCGGCACGTGCCGCGGCCGTCCTGGCGACGGCGCTGACTCTCAGCCTCCCGCTCGCCGCCGTTCCGTCCTCGGCGGCAGCCGCGCCGCAGTCGGCCGCCGCGGCAGGAGAGTTCGTGCTGCCCGCCGCCCCGCGTGCCGTCCCCAGGGCCACGCAGATCCTCAACGCGGGGACCAGCGGCTTCCTTTGGGCCCAGGAAGGCGACGACCGGCTCCTGTGGACGGACTACGCCACCGGCACCACGACCGCACTGGAGCAGCGGCTGGACGTCCCGGTGCAGTACGACATCGACAGCGGCTACTTCCGTGAGGCCGCGTCCTTCCAGCCCGGCTACTACGGGGACGGTTCCGACACCGTAGCCCTCTACTCGGAGGAGGACTCGCAGGTCACCCTCCTCCAGGGCGCGGGCACCTCGGGCGGCACCACCGTGGTGCCGGTGCCCGAGTACCACACCTACCAGGGCACCTTCGGCAACACCGTCCTCACCAGCACCAGCGGCGTCAACGGAAACCCGAACGCCTACCAGCTGTGGCGCGTCCAGGACGGCGGCGCGGTCGCACAGACGCCCGTAACCGGGCTGCCGGACGGCGCGTCCAACGTGGTGGTCGAGGACGGCGACGCGCGGTCCGTAATCCTCCGCTACAAAACCGGCGACAGCGAGGAAGGCTGGAGCCACTGGGGCATCGTCGACCTCGCCAGCGGCGCGTTCAGCACGCTGCCCGACCGGGTCAACCCGGAGGACGGCTGGGAGGTGACCGGCTTCCGGCTGAGCGCCGACTCGGTGCTGCGGCTACGAAGCGGGCGCAGCAAGGCGGACGTGTACGACCGCGACGACCTGTCCGCCGCGCCCCGTACCTTCGATACGGGCTCACTGACCTACCAGGCCGCGTACGGGATCGTCGGCGACAAGTTGCTCGGCGTCGAACCGGTGTCGCCCGGCGACAACAAGTACCGGGGCCAGCCGCTGTGGGCCCTCACGTCCGACGGCACGGACACCGACCTGACCAAGGTCATGGACCCGGCCGCCCACCAGATTGTCCAGGCGCCGGACGGCTCTGTCCTCGTGGCGGGCGCCGAGCAGTACGTCGAGCGGGGCGACCTCGACTGGGGCGTGTACCGGATCGCCCGGGCCGCCGACGGCGCGGTCACCCGCAGCCGCCTGGCCGCCGTGCAGCCGATGCCCGCGCAGATCAACGGCCTCTCGCTCGGCAGCGGCATCCTCACCACGGCCGACAACAGCACGTTGTACGAGCCCAACACGATTCTCGGCGCCTACCGCAGCACCTGGCTCACCACGAGCGGCACCCCGAGCGTCGCCAAGACCACCGTGGACGGGCTGGTCAACGGGTCGGACGGCGACTGCGCCGCCGGCGCCACCCGCTGCATCCCGATGTTCGCCGACGGCACCGGCCACCACGGCCGCCGCGACGCCACCGAGTCCGGCCTGACCATGCTGCGCACCAACGGCTCCACCACCTGGGGCCCGGCCCTCGACACGGGCGACGACAGCCCGGAACTCAAGGATCTCTCCGGGCGGTACGCGGTCGTCGACGGCGCCTCCTCCGGCGATCAGTACATCGGCGAGTTCCCCGACAGTTCGGCGGGCAAGGTCCTGCAGAAGCGCGACCGCGTCGCCGCGGCCGTCTGGGGCAACACCCTGTGGAGCGGCGCGGCCACGGGAGGCAAGGTCACGGCCACCCGGCTCCCGTCCGGCACTGCCGTAGAGTCCTTCACCACCCGCAACGGCTGCACTCCGTCCAGCCTCCAGGCTGTGGGCCGCTGGGTGTACTGGGCCTGTGTGGACAACTCGGGCGTGCAGGGCTCGGGCGTCTACGACCGTACGGCCAAGCGCACCGCCACCGCCCCGGCCAGCAGGGTTCTCCTCGGAGACGGCTACCTTGTCCAACACGTCGGCGGCACCAACTCGGACAGCGGGCTGACGCTCGTCGACCTGCATGGCGGTCTGCCGTCCAGCGGGTCCTATACCGATCTGCCGAGCCGCAAGCTCGTCAACTGGACCGAACTCGGCCGGTACGGAACCGGGGTCAGCGGGATACGCACCAGCTGGACCGCGGACCGCTTCGGCGGCGGTGTCGCCTATGCCGACGACGAGCAGCGCGTCCACCTCGTGCCGACAGGCGTTCCGGCATCCGCACTGTCGGCCATCGACTCCACGGTCACGTCCGGGGCCGCGAGCTGGTCCGGCACCTGGTGGCTGTCGAAGCCCGCCGCCTCCTGGAAGGTGACCGTCCGCCACAAGGTGTCCGGCGCCACCGTGCGTACCGTGTCCGGCTCCGCCGCCCGGGGTCTGCTGACGGCCGCCTGGGACGGCAAGGACTCCGCGGGCCGCCTCGTCACCAACGGCACCTATACCTGGACGCTCACCGCCCAGCCCGCCGATGGCCAGGGCGCCGCCCTCAGCCTCTCCGGCGACGTCAAGGTGACGGCCGGAGCGGCGGCACCGCGCGACTATGCGGGCAACGACGGCGTCGGCGACGTCCTCACCCTCAACTCCTCCGGCACCCTCACCATCCAGCGCGGCACCGGCACGGGCACGCTGGGCAGCAAGGTCTCCGGCGTTGGCTGGCCGACCACCGCGAGGTTCTTGCCGCTCGGCGACCTCAGCGGTGACCGGTGCAACGACGTCCTGGTCCGGCTGAGCAGCGGCGCCCTCCGCGCCTACCGCCCCGCTTGCGGCAAGGCGGCGACGCCCTCGACGCCGTACACCTCACTCGGAACCTCGGGCTGGGGCCAGTACGACGTGCTGACCTCGCCGGGTGACGTGAGCGGTGACGGCCGCCCGGACCTGATCGCCCGCAACGCCTCGACCGGCACGGTCTACCTGTACAAGGGCACCAGCACGGGCAAGCTGTCGGCGCGCGTGAAGCTGTACGACAACTGGAAGACGTACAAGAAGGTCGTCGGGGCCGGTGACCTGAACGGCGACGGCATCGGCGACCTCCTCGCCCAGGACAAGTCGAACAACCTGTACCGGTACGACGGCACCGGCAGGGGCACTTTCAAGGCCCGCGTGAAGGTGTTCTCGAACTGGGGCGCTTCCTACAACGCGGTCGTCGGAGTCGGAGACATCACCGGCGACGGCAAGACGGACCTCGTCTCGCGCGACACCAGCGGCAACCTGTACCGCAACAGTGGTGACGGCAAGGGGTCGTTCGGCGGTCGTACGAAGATCGCGACGGGCTGGCAGGGGTACAAGGCTGTCGTATAAGGAACATCGACCTCGTGGCGCCCGCTGCCGGGCCCAAGTCTCTCGGCCTGGGCCCGGCAGTTCGCCGCTAAGCGAACTGCCGGGCCTCCGCTTGCGGGGCAGGTTCCCCCGACGTCGTGCCCTCGGCGTGCCCTTCAGAGCGGACAATCACGGTCACCAGCGGTGCGATTCCACGACTCAGAAATGTGCCACAGGATCCGTATGCCCAGGTCAAACGCCGCCTGCCCGCGCAAGCGCCGTCGCTTCCCAAGCTGATGTCACGCTGCTGCGCAGGCCAAGCAATGTTCTGTCATTGTCGACCAGTAGCCTGCGGCGGTCAGCCGTGGCACGTCTGGAGGCTTCGTGGAAGCTATCGCTCTCGTCAGTCCCGGTCGGTTGTGGTCGGCGCAGGAGGTCTTGGCGCGTCCGAGCCCTGTTCCGGCGGGGGCAGGAGTCTACGGGTGGCACTTCGAGCAGCCGCCCCACCCGGACCTGGACGCCGGACGCCTGCTCTACGTCGGCATAGCCCCGCGGTACATGGCGAGCCGACCCAGCACACAGAACCTGCGCAAGCGGGTGCGCAACCACTACCGAGGAAACGCGGCCGGCTCGACGCTGCGGTTCACCCTCGGTTGCCTGCTCGGACTTGAGCTGCGCCGCGTGGGCAGCGGTAAGAAGATGACCTTCGGCAAGGCCGGCGAAGCCACCCTGAGCCAGTGGATGGCGGACAACGCGCGAGTGTGCTGGATCGAGCAGAACGAACCGTGGACCGTGGAGTCACAGCTCATCTCCCAACTCGACCTCCCGCTGAACCTCGACCAGAACCGCCACAACGCCTTCCACACCCGGTTGAAGGAGCTGCGGGCCCAAGCACGCCAGCGAGCCCGCGAGTTGCCCATCAGTTCGTAGGCCGTCGGACGGGCCGAAGGGCCATTGTCTGGGCCGTCCCTGGGCCGTCCGAGGTCGCTCGACAGTGGCCAAGGACGACCAACGACGACGACCGGGCGCACGAGCCCACTGCTCCTGAGCAGCGAAGACGCAGGTCATCAAGATCCCCGGCAAGACCCAGGGCAAGAAGAAGCAACCCCTAACGATCAATCCCCCTACCAGCGAAGACCCGCGGGTAGGGGGATTGTTGCTGTGGTCGCCGGTCGCCGGTCGGCGGTCAGGCTGCCGGTCAAGCCATCAGCGATCACACGATCAGGAGGTCCCGCGATCTGGCGATCAGAAGGAGGCAGTGACGCCGACCTGGTGGTACTGGCCGACGGTGCCCAGGACCTCGTCCTTGACCGCGCCGAACTGAGCCACGAGGTCCGAGCTGCTGATCGCCGTGGGGCCGGCTGCGATGCCGACCTGCGGGCTCAGGCCGCCGGAGACGGTGTCGAGCTCGGCGTCGGAGATTTCGAGGGTCTGAACCTGGGGAGCGGAGTTCATGATGAAACTGCCCTTCGTATGGATGTTCCACAAGGGGGAGCGGCCAAGGTGGGGACAGACGGTGGGCCGCGACCGCAGGCGCGCCATCCGTTTCCGGACGCCTTGGCGCGATCCCGGCGGCGCGAAGGATCAAATCACGGAGCGGGCCCGGCATCCAGTCGGTCGCTGCTCCCAGCAGGGAAGTTGAACCAGTCCCCTACTCATCCGTGCATGCATGCACACGAATTGGGGGCAGCTTCTCTACATGTAGCGCCGCACAGGAAACCGACAGCTATTGCCACGGCAGCTCCGACTAGGACAACTCCGCACCAACAGAACGCACCCGTGCCGCAGTTGCGCATTCGCTGTGCAGATTCAGTTGCAGATCCAGTCGCGTATGCCTCCGCGCGCCCTTCAGTACCATGTCCACCGCGCTCCGCGGCCCGTACACCGCCAGCCCCACCAGGTCCAGTTCCTCCGTCAGCACGGCCCGGACGACGGCGCGGTTGTCGCGGTCGTTGCCGTTCGCGAAGAGGTCGCAGGTGAACTTGAGCAGTAGGGCGGGTCGGCACACCTATGCCAGCCTCCACCGGCCGCATTGAGGCGGGTGGCAGGAGATAGGGGATTCATCTACCCGTCGCGTGAATGCGTGTTGGGGGTGTTCCGCGGAACCGTCCGTCCCCGATCCATCCCGGCAACACCTCACCAGCCGCTGAAGTCGGCAGGCGGCGCGGCGACGGTGAGTGCACCGATGGTGGCCGATTCGTGACGCTGGCAAGTAGCCTCCTTCACAGGGGTGTTGGCCTCGCAACCATCTCTCGTCACCCGTGACACTCCAGTCCCACGGTCCGCTGAAGGTAGTGACCCCCGGCGGGGTCAGGTGCCTGCACTCCGGGGGGAGGCTCGCGGGCGCCGTCATGCAGGGGCAGGCTCGGTTCCCCCCGTGCCGGGTCTGCCCCTACTCGAAGGACCGGCCTGGGCGCACCACGTGGCAGTGGCGCCCAGGCCTCTTCGCGATCACATGTCACCGAGGACCTGCCTGTGGGCGGCTCCGGGCTTCGCGGGGCGCGTTGAATTCAGCGCTTCCACACCTCCGGGCCGCCCCCGTGCCACTCGATCACGTCCGACTCGGCGACGTCCAACGCGTCCACGTCGTCCAGTCCGGCGTGGCGTAGCAGCACAGCGAGGTCCATCAGACTGTAGGCGGTGCCGAGGATCTGATCACCGAAGCGCACGCGGCGGCTGCCCGTCACCAACGGCGGGTAGACGATCACGCGGCGCTGCGCCATGGTCCCAGGGTGGCTTCAGACGGCCAGCTCCGTTAGCGGCCGAGCCTCAGCTTTCGCATCGCCCATGTGCGCCGGCCACGGCCGGACCACGCTTCCCTGAGACGCTCGGATCGGCGGGAGCACCAGCAGTGGCACGCATCGATAACTACGCAGCGCTCATGTCCAATGACTCTATGCCATGCCTCTGGCACGCTCACGGTGCGAACCGTCCCTCGCCGAGCGGAGGTCTCTCATGAGGAAGCTTGCTGTTTCGATATCAGTCCTGACGCTGGCACTGGGCGTAACTGTGTCGACCGTGGCGTCCAACGCCTCGACATCGACCACGGCCGGGCCCAAGGTCGGCGTGCTGCACCCGGTGCATGCCGACTGGGGCGGTCCGACGTGGCTTGGTCCGACGTGGGCCGGTCCCGGTGCCGTGTTGGCCGGAGCCGAGGGGACCGACTGGGCCGGTCCGGGGGCCGTATCGGTCGGAGCCGAGCAGATGACCTAAGCGCAAGTACTCAGCTCCGCCCGAGTACATCAGCCACGGGCACATCGAGTACGACAAGACTGGGCCCAGGTTGGCTGCCCAGCAGATGAGGGAGCCAGGCGGCCTCGCTGCGGCCAGAGCAGTCCTGTCGAATGCATGTCGAAGTCGGCATGCAAGGCTCCGCAGACCGTACGACTGACCAGGTCAGCGGCCTACTGCGGGCAAACCAGAAGTGCGCCTTCTAAGCGCTGGGTCGCTCGGAACGTGCCATTGCCGGCCCGCAGGTCAGGCTGGACGGCACAGCTCTCGTCGCCCGTGTACCGTCCGAGGCCGAGGAATGGGTCTGCAACCACACGGACGCCCACGAGTTGGACCTGATCTACACGCATGCGGCAGATCCCGGCTCGGCGGACCTCGGACTCATCGTGCGCGCCCAACAGGCTGGAGACATCGTCCTCACCCGGCCCCTCTTCCTCATCCGCGAGTGGGCACAGCGCAGTTAGGACTGCATCCCCGGGTCCGAATGGTCAACGTTCTGACGCGCATGAGGCGACCGCACCACAACCGCACCAGATCGAGCGGGGAGCAGCGGGGAACCACGGTGAAGGCGGCCCACCCCGAAGAGGCCACAGTCCGACCGTTTGCCCAGGTCAGCTCCCGAACGAGCCCCAAACGTCCGCAGCTTCCCAAGCTGAGAGCGCGAGTTCGATTCTCGTCACCCGCTCCAGAGAGAAACCCCAGGTCGGTGGCCTGGGGTTCGTTTTTGTAAGCGTGATCAAGTGGCAGCCTGCCTGTACCGGGGTGGCCTGCCCATCCCCTCTCACCTGCGTGAGCATCCCCCTCCCTAACCTTTACCATCCCTTGGTAAGATCTGGCCACTTGTGCGAGGGCACGGACCCTCGTAGGGGAGGGAACATCACGTGGGCAGACACGCCCTGAGACGGGGCGGTCTGGCCGCCGCCGTCTCCTCGCTCGCGGTCGCCGTCGTGGCCGCGTCCGTCGTCGTCCTGTCGGAGGGCGGCGGCTCCGCGGAAGCGGCCGAGGCCGACACCACCGCGATCACACTGGTCGACCCCAGCTCCACCACACCACGCACCGACCGCCCGTACGTCGCGGGCGACACCGGCTTCCTGCACCGGCAGACCGGCAGGACCGGACTGTTGTGGACCGACTACGCGACCGGCAGGACCGTCACCGTCGAGAACGCCGACGGCGTCTACACCCCGGGCACCGGCTGCACGTACATCGGCTCCGAGTGCCGTAACGCCTGGTACGGCTCGGACAGCGACCTGGTCGCTCTGCCGACCACGGCCAACGACGCGTACGCCACCCTGTGGGATCCGGCGACGGCCACCTCCAAGAAGGTGAGCTGGAACGGCTCCATCCAATACGGCCAGGGCTACTACCGGGCCCTTGCCGGCGACACGATCGTCACCACCCACTCCCTGATCGACAAGGTCGACGGGGAGTCGCGCACCCGCAAGGTCACCGGTGACGCGACGAGCGTGGGGAGCGAGGACGTCCTCGCCTCGGACTCCGCCGGTGTGCTCTGGTCGGTCGACAGCGGCAGGATCGGCTACATCGACGTCGCCTCGGCCGTGAACACCTATGCGTTCACCAACGCCACCTACGCCTCGCACTACGTGATGAGCGAGGACCGCATCGGCTGGTACCAGGCCGGAACCGCCGAGCTGCACCTGAAGTCCCGCACCGACCTCACCGCTGCCGAGCAGGTCGTCACGCTGCCCACCAACCCGGGCACGCTCGACGGCGACCCGGTCCTGGTCGGCGACTGGCTGCTGCTGCCGCTGTCCTCCAGCTCGCTCGGCTCCCAGCTGCTCGCGGTCGACGTCAACGATCCCTCGGTGCAGCAGACCCTGCTGGCAAGCGCCGGCGAGTACACGCTGGAGGCGGGTGACGGCAGTGCGCTGGTCACCGGCGGCACCGACGCCACCGACTGGTGGGTGCGGCGGGTGAGCCAGGCCGAGGACGGCACGCTGAAGCTGGAGAAGGTCCAGCAGGCCCCGGCGGTGGAGAACGCGAAGACGGGCATCGCGCTCAGCCGCGGCAGCCTGCGTGTCGCCGAGGACGACCCGAACGCCACCGCGGACACCACGTCCGTGCGCACCCTCACCACGAAAGGCGCTGCCACGCTGACAGCGTCCGAGGCCACGGCGAGCGGCTCGATCTACGCCGCCCTCTGCCCGTACGAGGGCACCACGTGCTCGGCGCTGTGGGGGAACCTCGACGCCCGGGACGTCTACCTCGACGCGAACGGCGGCACCGACGAGGGCGAGGGCCTCGGCGATGACCGGCTGGTGGAAATCGGTGGTCACTATCTGGACTTCGGCAGCCAGGGCGGCCGAATCGTCGACGTCTCCGACGACTACGCCGTCTTCAACTCCGGCGGCACCAACCCGGCGCAGTACGTCGGCGAGTTCGGCCAGGGCCAGAAGCTGAAGCGGTCCGTGCGCGCCGCCGCCCTGAACGGCTCCACCCTGTGGAGCGCCACCACCGTCGGCAAGCTGACCTCGTACAGCATCCCGCAGGAGAAGACGCTCACCACGGTGACCGTCCCGGGCCTGGCCTGCGTGCCGACCGAACTCCAGGCGGCGGGACGCTGGGTGTACTGGGCCTGCGGGACGGACTCGGCGGGCGTGTACGACACCAAGGCCGGTACGTCGACGGCGGTCACCCCCGGCGACCTGCTTCTCGGCGACGGCTTCACCGTCCGCCACGACCATGGCGCGGGCACGCTGGTCCTCACCGAGGCGGCCACCGGCACCACGCGCACGATCGCCTCCGACCTGGCCGACAAGGGCCTGACCGTGGACCGCCGTTACCGCTGGACGGTCGACGAGTACACCGGCCTGGTCGCCTGGTTCGACGACTACGAGCGCACCCACGTCACCACCACGGGCATCGCCCCGTCCGCCGTGACGGCCTTCGAGACGTCGGTCGGCGACTACGTGGCCCCGGGGGTGTCCTTCCAGGGCACCTGGGTGCTGTCCCGCCCGGTCACCTCCTGGTCGCTCACCTTCACCTCGGTCCAGAGCGGCGCGAACGGCAAGGCCACCCGCACTCTCACCGGCGGCGCGACCCCGGACCGGGTGACGGCGACCTGGAACGGCAAGACGGCGAGCGGAAGTTATTTCCCCAACGGCCACTTCACCTGGACCCTGAAGGCGACCGGCCTCGGCACCGCCACGCCGAACACGGTGACCAGCGGCAAGGGCTACCTGCAGCGCGGAGCCGCGGTGCGCCGCGACTTCGTCAGCCCCGAGGGCCCGGACGGCCGCGGCGACCTGCTCACCCTGAACTCCTCGGGCGGGCTGACCTTCCACAGCGGCACGGGGACGGGCAAGTTCGGCGACAAGTACACGGGCACCGGCTGGCCCACGACCATCATGGCGATCCCCTTCGGCGACCTCAGCGGCGACCGCTGTAACGACGTCCTCGTCCGCTACAGCAGCGGCGCGCTGCGGCTGTACAAGCCGGGCTGCGGGGCGGCGGTCAAGCCGTCGACGTCGTACACGACCCTCGCGACCAGCGGCTGGACGCAGTACAACGCGCTCACCTCGCCCGGCGACGTGAGCGGTGACGGACGCCCGGACCTGATCGCGAGGAACTCGTCCACCGGAGCGGTCTACCTCTACAAGGGGACGAGCGACGGCAAGCTCGCCTCCCGCGTCAAGCTCTACGACAACTGGAAGGGCTACAAGAAGATCGTCGGCACCGGTGACATCACCGGCGACGGCAAGGCCGACCTCCTGGCCCAGGACACGTCCAACAACCTCTACCGCTACAACGGCAAGGGCGACGGCACGTTCGCGGCCCGCGTCAAGGTGCTGTCGAACTGGGGCGGCTCGTACAACGCGGTCGTCGGGGTCGGCGACATCACTGACGATGGCAGGCCGGACCTGGTCTCCCGCGACACCAGTGGCAAGGTGTGGCGCAACAGCGGGGACGGAAAGGGCTCGTTCGGTCCGCGGGCGCAGATCGCGAGCGGCTGGAGCGGCTACAAGGTCCTTTCTTAGGCGGTGAGTTCGGTCTTCCAAGGCGCCCGGGGACTTGATGTCACCGGGCGCCTTTGCACTTCCCGAGTTATACCGGCGCACAGTTGATGCTCCTGGGGTGTCGGGGCTCCTGGGCAGATGGGGCGCTTCCGCGTTCGTCGTCGTCAGTCTGGTCGGGGGGGACGCTGCTGCCGGTCGTCCCCGCGGCCGCCGTGCACGGGGCGGTCCCCGGCGACTTCAACGGCGACGGCTACCGCAATGCGGTCCTGCGCACGCCCTGCACGAACGCGTCCGGCAAGGAGGCCGCGGGCGCCGTCGTCGTCCTGTACGGCTCGGCTTCCGGCCACCAGCCGCAAGACCATCACACGGAACACCCTCCGGGATCCCGGGCGCGTCGTTGATCTTCGGGTGGATCACCTCGACCAGCACGACGGCTGAGGGAAGCCGGCCCATCCCAAGACGGGTGGCGCTGAGAGCGCGGGTTCGATTCTCGTCACCCGCTCCATGGAGAAGGCCCAGGTCAGAGACCCGGGCCTTTTTGCTGTCCACGGTGATCAGTTGTCGCGTGCCAGATTCGTGCCGGAATGTTGATCGTCTGGATCAATAGCGTCCCTTGTGGCATGGCGATAGCTTCCTGGCGTGCAGGGTGGCCCGCCGTGCCGGGCGCGGCTGCGACGTCCCACTGCCGCTCGTCGTCGAAGTGCTGGTAGATCAGCGTGACCTTCTTCGAAGACTGGCCGGAGGAAGCACCGTGTCCTGGAGACGGCACGAGTCCTGCGCCGCTTCCCGCAGGTCGGGCCCGCTCCGGCAGCTGATGGACTCCCGGAGCGGGACTCGATACACGCGAAGCGGTTGTCGGACGCTGGTCTCCCAGTGGTACTGCGCGGGCTTGTGGCGGACCGCGCCGGCCGGCGACCGCGTCACGGACCTCGGTCTTGGACGGCGTACGCCCCGACCCATCGAAGGTGCGGGAGAACAGAGGCTCGTCCGCTGAGGCAGAGGGGCCGGGCAGCGAAGTCGTCCTCACCGCCCTGGTGCGCTGACGACTGCCGGCGACGACGTGGGCTGGGCCGCAGGTGCCACGCATGCCGTCGCAGCACCGTCGGCCGAGTTGCATTGGGGCTTTCCTGCGCGGCTGTCGTCCGGAGCCGGGGCGTAGTCGGCGTGGAACGCCCCGGCGCCGTCGCGGGCCAGGCCGTCAGAACACGCCCTTGTACGCCTGCCACCCCGAGGCGATCTTCGCGCGGGGCCCGAACGCCCCTGCGCCGTTCCCGTTGTTGCGCCACAGGTTGCCCGCGGTGTCGCGGGAGACGATGTCCGCCCTGCCGTCGCCGGTGATGTCCCCGACGCCCACGACGACGTTGTACGACGAGCCCCAACGGGAGGCCAGCTTCACGCGGGACTTGAAGCCGCCGGAGCCGTTGCCGTCGTAGCGCCAGAGAGTGTTGGAGCGGTCCTGGGCCAGGAGGTCGCCGCGGCCGTCGCCGGTGATGTCGCCGACGCCCACGATCTTCTTGTAGCCCGACCAGTTCGCCGCGATCCGGACCCGCGCCGACAGCTTCCCCGTGCTCGTGCCCTTGTACAGGAACAGCTCTCCCGTCGACGCCTTGCGCGCGATCAGATCGGGACGCCCGTCGCCCGTGATGTCCCCCGGCGAGGTCAGCACGTTGTACTGGTTCCAGCCGGTGCCGAGCGAGGTGTGCGGGGTGCTCGTGACGAACGCCTGTCCGCGCATGGTCCGGTACACCCGCAGTTCGCCGCTGGCGAACCGGACGAGGATGTCGTTGCGGCGGTCGCCGTTGACGTCGCCGAACGGGACCATCGTCACGGAGGAGGGCCAGCCCGAGGCCGTCATGCTCTTGCCGAAGGCGCCCGTCCCGTCGCCCGGCCGGTAGCCGACGACGCCGGACGAGGTGAGGGTCAGGGCGTCGCCGATTCCGTCGGGCGCCCAGGTGCCGCCGTTGGTGAAGTCGTGGCGTACGGCAGCTCCGGTGGACACCTTCACCGTCCGGGTCACCGTCAGCGCCGCTCCGGACGCGTCGGCCGGCGGGGCCGTCAGCTTGAAGGTATACGTGCCGTTGGGGACGAGCGCGCCCTTGGTGTCGAGCATGTCCCACCGTGTGGTCAGGGTGCCGTCCACCGCTTCGCCCGAGAGCGTACGGACCACGGCGCCGGTGGCCTTGCTGGTGAGGGTCGCCTTCCAGGAGGCGGCGGGCTTGGAGAGCAGTCCGCGCCACTGCCACCACGGGCTGCCGGCCGGGCTGCTCTCGTCCCACGCGTTGTCGGTCGCGTCGGACTCGACGACGGCGAGCCGCCCGGTGGCAACCCCGCTGGGCACGAGATGGATCCGCCGGTCCGCGTCGACGTAGGCCGCGGGCCCGCCGAACTTGTCCACAGTCCAGGTCACCCCGCGCAGACTGGAGGTGCCCGCCGCGAGGTCGCCGATCTTGCGGGTGGTCGCGGTGCCGCCGGCGAAGGCGGTGAGCAGGAGCGCCCCGGCCGAGGTGTCGTGCCGGACGAGGTAGCCGTCGCCGAGCAGCGCCTGGCCGGACGGGACGGGGATGTTCTTCTTCGCCGTACGGTCCCAGACGCCGGCCGTCGCGGTGGGGCCGCAGGACCAGTAGATCCAACGGCCCACCACCTGCAGTTCCTTGGGGATGCACGGGGCGCCGGTGCTCACAGTGTCGGTGGTCTTGCCGGTCTTCAGGTCCTTCGCGGTGACGACACCGGTACCGGAACCCGGCGTCCACAGACTGGTCCCCCAGACCGAGGCGGCCGTGACGGAGCGGGTGACGACGGGTTTGAGGTCGGTGTAGACCCCGAGGTCGCCGACGTACTGCTTGGCGGGGGAGGAGCCGTTGACGATCGCGTAGCGGCCGGTGATGTCGAGGACGGTTCCGGCGGCCGAGGGCAGGTAGAAGCCCGCCTGGCTGTCAAGGGACTCGACGTACGACCCGTTGCCGTTGGGGTCGGGCTCGGCGGTGAACGTCACCACCTGTCCGTCGCCGGTGGCGTAGGGGCCCGCCCCGCGGCCGTCCCAGGTCTGCCAGGCCGGCGCGCTCGGCGTGCCGTCGGCGGCGATCTGCCGAGTGTAGTAGGCGCCTATGAACCTGCTGTCGGCCTCGTCTGTGGCCAGCATGCCGTTCTGCAGCGACAGCCGGTCGATCTTCGCGGCCGTCGGCGGTACGGCGGTCAGCTCCGCCAGCGTCGGGGTGTCCGCCCCCGTGTCGGTGACCCTGCGTACCGCCCAGTGCCCGGCGTCGGTGCCGCCGACGGCCAGCAGACTGCCGTCCGGTGCTGTGACGAGGGAACTGTTCGCGTGCCGGAGCAGGGTGAGCGGGTCACCGCCCGTGAGCGGGACGGCCATCAGCCGCTCGCCGGACATGTCGACCAGGTCGCTCGGGTCCGACGGCACGGAACGGGCCACCACCAGCCAGCGCCCGACGATGCCCAGGGAGGGGGTGCCCTCCGTGCCGGGCAGTGTCACCGTCGTCTCGGCTGCGGAGAGGTCGGCGCGGTCCAGGACGTGTGCCGTCCTGCTGTCGGACCTCCAGACCAGCAGGTCCGCGCTCAGCGCGACGGCCGTCGGAGAGAGGGGCACGGACACATCGCCGGTCACTCGCGCGGTGGCCAGATCCACCAGCGCCAGGTGTCGCTCGCCATTTCCCAGCGCGTAGCTGATGACGGCGGTGCCGCTGTCGCCGCCCAGAACGGTGAAGTTGGTCGTGATTCCGGTCGGCCATCCGCCGACGAGGGTGCCATCGGCGGGAGCACCGTCGCCGTACAGCCACAGCACGCGGTTGCCGCCGGTGTCCCGGGCCTGGGTCAGCACATGGGTGCCGAAGGTGGCCCAGTACGTGCCGTGGGTGAGAGCGATGTCCGTGGCGGTACCGGCGGACAGGTCCCTGAGGACGACCTTCTGGGTGGACGAGGCCACATCGGCCACGACGTCGGACGACGACCCGAGGTACGCGGGGAGTTCGAGTCGGGCCAGGTCGCCCAGTTCGGTCGTCGTACCGGTGTCGTACGACGTCCACAGGTAGCCGGAACGACCCTCCTGGGCATGCAGATAGCCACTGGGGCCGGCACTGTAGATCCGGTCCCCGCGCGGTATGTAGCGGTCAGCCTGGAAGACCTTCTCCGTGGCGAAGGCGGTGCTCCCGACACCGTTGTCCGCGTCGGCCGTGACGGCCAGCGGGCCGGGACCGGCGGTCACGGCGAGAACTGCCAACGCGGCGACGACGCCACGGGTGGTGGTACGACGGGCCATCGTCGCCTCCTGGACCTCTCAACAGAAAAGGCGTGACGGGACGGCGGCGGCCGATCAGGCGCGCGTCGATGGTGCTGTGAAATGTCCAGCCCCCAACTGCCCCCCGTGCACAGCGGCATGAGAGTAGCAGCACGCGCAGGCTCATCAGGAGTACGGGGAAGGAGGCCGCGGAGTGGCCCACAGCGCCGTGGCGACCAGGGTGTGATCGGCGCCGAATCCTCCCCGGCGTCCGCCTGGGCGGCAGGACAGAAGGACGTCACGCCGTGTGGCGTGCTTGGCGGCCTCCCGCACCGGCTCGCGGTGGCCATTGCGTGCCTCCACCAGTGAGGTTCCGCGGCGACGCCCGCACCCAACAGCGTCGCCAGACGAGGCATGCACTGTGCTGTATGCCTGCGCTCCCGTTCAGCAACCCATCGACGCTGTCGGCGTCCACGGGGATGCGCGCTGCCTGGCGAGCCGAGCGGAGCACCGCGCGGGCCGCCCTGTTCATCTCCCCGTCCGTCGGCGTCCCCGAGGCCAGGACCGGGAAAGGACTGCACGCTCGCGAAGGCTCGCCGAGTTGTACGTCCGCACCGGCCGAACCAGGCGTACACCCCCGTTCGCGTACGCGCTCCGCCTGCTGTTCCTGCGAGCCGTGCCCACAGCGTGCCCATAAGGGCGGACAACCACGGTCAACAGCGGCGCGATCAGGCTGGTGCAGCGCCCCAGACGCAACGAATCCACGCAGGTCAGAAGCCCTACAGCCACGCAAGCGCCATCGCTTCCCAAGCTGAGAGCGCGAGTTCGATTCTCGTCACCCGCTCCATGTGAAACCCCCGGGTCGACGACCCGGGGGTTCTTTGTTGTGATGGATACCTGGCTCGAGGACCGGTCGTCCGGCAGCGTGCCGGCTGCTCCGGGGGAGGGTCAGCCCGCCTCGAGTACGATCTTGCCGCGGGTCCGTCCGCTCTTGTTGAGACGCAATGCCTCGGCAGCGTCGGCCAGCGGCAGGGCTTGCTGAACGTGGACACTGAGCTTGCCGGCGTCGGCGAGTCGGGCGAGTTCGGCAAGGTCCGTGCTGTCGGGCCGGGCCCACACATGGTGTCCGCCGCGCTGGGTGACTTCAGCGTCGACGATCGACGCGACGCGGGAGCGGTCCTTCAGCAGCTCCTGGGAGACGGCGACCGCGTCACCGCCCACGTAGTCCACTGCTGCGTCGATTCCTTCCGGGGCCAACTGCCGGACCCGGTCGGCCAAGCCCTCGCCGTAGGTGACCGGCTCGGCGCCCAACGAGCGCAGAAAGTCGTGATTGCGTTCGCTGGCCGTGCCGATCACCCGGGCTCCCTGGGCCACCGCGATCTGCACGGCGAATGTCCCGACACCGCCGGACGCCGCATGGACCAGGACCGTGTCGCGCGCCGCGACCCTCACCCGGGTCAGTGACTGCAAGGCGGTGAGCCCTGTCAGCGGGACGCCGGCCGCCTCCTGCCAGCTCAGCGACGCAGGTTTGCGCGCGAGGGTACGCACGGGCGCGGCGACCAGCTCCGCGTATGTGCCGTGCTGTACCTCATCCTTGCGGACGTAGCCGAAGACTTCGTCACCGACCGAGAACTCAGGGACATCCAGGCCGACCGCCTCGACGACGCCCGCGACATCCCAGCCCGGCACGAGAGGGAAGTGGACGTACATGATCGGGTCCAGGTACCCGGCGACGATCTTCCAGTCGACCGGGTTGACCCCGACGGCCTTCACTCGCACGAGCACCGAGTCGGGACCAACCTTGGGGTCGTCGACCTCGGCCAGCTCCAGGGTCTCCGGGCCGCCATAGCGATTTGCGACCATTGCACGCATAGCAGACACCATATGCCTTGAGTCTCCACATGCCTTGAGGCTCCACCACCCCGAGGCGCCACCACGACACGAACGTCATCGGCAACACCACCGATCGACCGGAGTCCGGCGGCTTCGTGTTCTCCAAGGTGACGACGATGACCGGCGAACCTGCCAGACGCTGTGGAGGTGCGCACATCGGCATGTCATGTCCGGTGGCGCAGGGCAAACCGGCCCGGAGAGCCAGTGGACCGCGACCACGCCGGGGCGAGATCGAACTCAAGCCGCGCGGGCGCGGCTGTCGGCGCGGGGGAACCCAGTGAAGAGTTCGGCAGTTGTGGTGTGCAGCGCGGTCGGGCTGAACGTCGCCGTAGCGGTCGCTCTCCTTGCCGCGCAGATGCGGCTTTACGCGGTGCTGGGACAGATGTCGTACGGAGAGGCCGTGCTGGCGGCCGAAATGTGGGTGGGCAACCTCTGGGGGTGGCTGCTCGCCGCGTTCGCGGGCGCGGGCGTCCTCACCGGCGGGTATGTCCTTACCGGCCACGGCGGTCTGCAGTAACGCGGCCTCCGGGGCCAGGGCGCGCGGGCCGAGCACAGCCGGTCCAACACGCCCCACCACCCCGACCCGTCTGCACGTAGAAAGTGTCTTCCTCCAGCGACGACAGAACCGCTCGACAAAGTTCATCGTCCCAGTTCAGGAAGGTACCTTCGCGTTTCTACCCCTTCATTGGCCACACCCCGACTGAAACGGCGAGGCTAATCCGTGTGGCTAGTCGTCCGACTGGTCGATCTCGGACTGTTGAGACTCGGTGACGGACTGGTCTCCATCGCTGACAAGTTGGACGAGGTCGCGCACGGCGTTGGTGTTGCCAGCCTCGGCGGCACGCCCATACCACACACGGGCCTGCTCCACCTCTCCCTGCTCGTGCAGCAGCCGACCGGGGCCCGTGTGGCGGCCATGGCTCATTTCTGCGCCGCCGATCGGCTACTGGAGGCGCAGCCGTACCACCAGTCCGGCGTGATCGGACGGCCACAGGCCCGTGGGAGTCCGGTCCTTCACCTTGTCTCCGACCAGGTGGGCGGAGACAGCCGAAAGGTGTGCGGGCTGGTAGAAGACGTAGTCGATGCGCGCGCTGAGTTTGGACGGCAGGTTGCGCAGATCGGGGTCCTGAATGGCGGTGAATCCGTCCCCGGGGCCGTGGGTGGTCTGCCAGGCGTCGTCGTAGCCACCGTTGGTGAACGTGCCGTACGGTCCGGTCGCGTCGGTGGGCAGGGCGTTGAAGTCGCCAAGAGCGGTGACGGGATACGGCGACTGTGCCAGCGCGGCGTGCAGCTCCTGCCCCTGGGCGTTTCGAATGGGCGGCACCCCTGGCTGCAGGTGTGTGGTGGCCACCCGCACCCGTGCCTGCTTGCCCTTGCCCTTGCCCTTGAGGGCGACGTCCACCGCGGACCAGCCCCTCGGGAAGGTGAAGGTGACTCCGAACGGGGTGGTGAAGGAGAACTTCGCGGCATAGAGGTGCGACTGCGCGTTCGTCACCGGGAGACCATCTTGTACCAGGATCACATCCCGGTTCGTGAAACTCACGCGTTCTTTGGCGCTGATCGGCAGGGTGATGGTGCCGGTGGTGTCGACCGCGGCTGCTCGGTAGTGGAGACCGGCGCTGCGCAGCTCGCGGAGCAGGATGTCCAGGAAGTCGTAAGTGGTGTGGAGGCGACCGTCCAGCGGGCCCTTCTTCCACAGGGCCACCTCCTGCAGGCCGATGACCTCGGGGCGGTCGTTCCTGAGCAGGCGCGAGATGGCCCGGGCGCGGGACGGGAAGTCGGTGGCGACCACCTGGCCGTAGGCGATCCCGGCTCGCGTGACGAGCTCCTGCGGAGTCTGTGCAAGGGCCAGAGGCCCGAGGTCGGCGCCCAGATAGATGTTGTACGTGGCGACCTTGAGCTGCTGCGTGTCGGCCTGAGCCGGCGCGGCCAGGCCCAGTGCCGCGGCAACCAGCCCCACGGCGGCCAGAAGTGCCGCCCATCTGCGTGCCATTCGCTTCTCCTCTCACCGTCCGGGTCAGATCACGCCGTCAGGAGCCTCACGCCATCCCGGATCCACTCACACTGTCCCGAACTATCCAATAACGTCCCGTACGCGCATGATTACGCAGACGTCAGTGCGAGAGCCCGTCGGTGGGACAGGCGCCGCTCGAGATCACTCGTCTTCGTGACGGCAACAGCAGCAACGCCGAACATCGAAGACCACCGCGACCGCAGTGAAGGAGGCCAGCCGGAATAGAGCCGGAACAGGCAATAGCGCTGCGCCGGATGCGGTCAGCAGCGGGTTATCTGCCCAGTTCACGGCCACACGCGTGCCCGGGGAACCACAGCTAGGTTCGCTCTCCAGCCCAGGTCAGTGACTTGCCAGGTCAGCCGGTAAGCGGATACGCCGTCTTCCAAACTGGGTGCTGGGCCTCACGTGGGGTGTCGCTTCCGATGGGTACGGTAGTTGGCCAGTCTCGTGCTCAAACGTCGGCGACGTCTGGCCGAGCGCGCGGAAGTGGCGGGCGGGGTTCATAGACGCACGATGACCAGGGCGGTGTCGTCGGTGGCATCACCAGGTGGGAGTAGGTCGGTGAGCATGGCGTCGGCGAGGGTTTCGGGGTCGTCTGCCTGGTGGCGGGCCAGGGAGTCGGCGAGCCGGGCGAGGCCGGTGTCGATGTCTTCGCGGCGGCGTTCGATCAGGCCGTCGGTGTAGAGCGCGAGGACGGCGTCCTCGCGGAAGGCCGCGGCAGCCTGGATCCGGGGCATGTGTTGAGGACGGGCGCCCAGTGGGGGGTCGGTGGCCTGGTCCAGGAACTCGACGGTCCCGTCCCTCTGTAGGAGCGCGGGTGGGGGGTGGCCGGCGCTGCTGTAGGTGATGGTGTGGGTGTCCCAGTCGATGAAGGTCGTGGCCACGGTGGTGTTCTCGGCGCCGTCGATGGTGCGGGCGTACAGTCCGAGGGTTTCCAGGGCGCGGGCGGGGCCTTCGGCGACGAGGGAGGCGGCGCTGAGGGCGCTGCGCAGTTGTCCCATGACGCCGGCCGCGGACAGGCCATGGCCGACAACGTCGCCGACGGCGACGGCGATGCGGTCGCCGGGCAGGTCGACCAGGTCGTACCAGTCGCCGGCCACATTCAGCGCTTCGGCGGCGGGCCGGTAGCGAACGGCCGCCGGGTGGCGGCCGACCGGGCGGGGAGCGGGCAACATGGCTTCTTGCAAGGTCAGCGCGACTTCACGGGCGCGGATGAGTTCGGTGAGTTCGGTGACGTCCTCCACCCGGTGCACCAGCAGCGCCACCCGCCCGTCCGGGCCGAAGACGGGAACGTTGGTCAGGGTCCAATACCGCTCGTGCCATACCCCAGGCTGATCGGGGTCCTCCATGTCGTAGCGCTGCAGGGCTATGGTGTCGCGCGCACCGGTGTCCGCCACCCGGCGCAGTGACGCCAAAACTTTGAGCATGAAGGAGTACTTCTCGGGGCGGTCGAAGAACTCGGGGCGGTCCTCGAGCAGGAAGCGACCGACCCATTCCTCGCGGGTGGTGCGGCGCTGCTCGAGGGTACGGCGCGTGATGCGCAGGAACTCCGCGTTGACGTCCACGAAGATCAGCTGCGGGGTCAGCAACGCCACCGCCCCGGGGAGGGCCCGGAACACCGCCGTGTAGTCGACCTCCGGTTCCGTCATGACTTTCCTGCCTTGACGCTGCTGCTGGTGCGTCCTCTCAGGATAGGAGCGGCACGGCCAGGACATCACTCCATCGGCGCACAGCCACCCCTCTAAATTCGACCACGCGTTTGATTTTGGCGCCATTACAGTCACGGCCCAAGTGACGGTTCGGGCGCTATGCCGGCAAGCACCCCCCTGCCAGCCGGAGCCGAGCCACGGGCGTCCCGACAGAGTTCGCTGGTTAGAGCATGGTCTCAGTTTTGGTCTCATTCGCTGGCGGCAACGGAGCAGTGGCCGCACCAAACCAGCAGTGACTGTCGGGGGCACCGCAGCGTGCCGTCAAGCTCCGATCCGTCGTCCATCTCGTCTCGCAGAGGCGATCACGGAAACGACGGTGGTCACGACGAGGCTCCCCATCATGACCAACCCCACGCCGACCATGAAGAGGCCGCTGGAATCGTCCGACCAGTCGTAATAGGCAGCAACGGTGAGGCCAAGCGTGGTGCCGAGCACAGCGCCTGCGATGTAGCGCCGGGATGCCGCCCAGTACACCGGTACCAGCAGAGTCAGCACCAGCCCGATCACCTGCCACGCCTCGTACGGGCCGGTCGTCGTACCGTCAGGCTGCACGTCACGATGCTGGTCCCAGCCCAGCCAGACAGCCCACACCGCTAGCGATACCCCAGCCAGCACGAGGATCTGCAACAGCTGGAGAACGGGTTTCAGTAGTCGTTGGCGCATGCCTCAAGCATCTCGGCCCACCCCGTCACCGGCCAGAGCGCAAGTACTCAGCTCTACCCGAGTACATGAGCCATGGGCAGAGCTCGACGACCAGATCAACCCCGGCAGGAGCGCCCATGGCGCTTCGGGGCGTGCCACTTGCATGCCAGATCCTGCGGGGACCCACGGGGAACAGCGGGGACCAGGCCAAGGTGCCCCCCGGGCTGGGACACCCTCCGCCACAGGTCAGTGGGGTAATTGACCCCAGAGCACCCAAGTTTCCCAAGCTGAGAGCGCGAGTTCGATTCTCGTCACCCGCTCTTCTTGAAGCCCCAGGTCAGCGGCCTGGGGTTTGTGTTTTGCCGAAGGTTGTCCTGCAGTTTCCGGCCCGCCAGGAGCACGAAGATCGGGCACGCGGAGGGCACGGGTTCCGAGCGGCAGCCGTACGCGCGACGCTTCCAGGCTCGGAAGCCAGGCTTGACCTGCGGCTTCGTGGTTCGGGCCGGAACCTCTCCGCGTCAGGAGACCTCAGCCTGCTATTCCCTCCGCAAGTCTGAATGTCGTTGCGTGCACAGCGGAGGTGATGCAGGCCGAAGTCCCTTTCAGCGGCTGGGACTTCGGTGTCGAAAGCCCGTCACAGCGGCAGATCGTCGGGAAGGACCCGGAATGCCTTGTGACGACCCAAAGGCCGTACGGCACGGAAGTCACGCCGGTCGAGGGTGAGGATCGCGTCGGTGTCGTAGTCCGCGGCCAGCGCCACGTTCACCGCGTCGGCGAGGTCGAGATCCAGTGCGTGGTAACGGACGCGAACGGACTGGGCCGCGCCCAGGTGATCCTCTGTGATCTCCGGCATGACGACCCGGCCCCGGTTCATCCAGCGGCGGAGGTCGTCAACCGCGCTGACGGCGGCCTCCCGCCCGAGCTCCCGCGTGGCGACGTGATCGAGTTCCGCCAGCAGGAGCGGCGACATGACCAGCAAACCGGCCGCCATGATCGCCTCGTTCGCCGCCCTGTGCTCCGGGTGCGTCGAGTCGAGGGCGGCCAGGAGGCCGGACGTGTCGGCGATAACGATGATCACGCGGTAGTTCCGGAGTCCGTCTTGCGGCGGACCGCGTCGCCAACCACGTCACGGACCTCGGCCTTCGACGGAGTACGCCCCGACCCCTCGAAGGTGCGCGAGAAAAGCGGCTCGTCCCAGACGCGATTCGCCATCGCCGCAAGGTGGATCCCCTGCCGAATGATCTCCGCCTCGCTTATGCCCCGACGCTTGGCCGCCTCCTTGATGATCGCCAGGTCCTCGGGGTCGGCGTAGACGTTCGTGCGCTTCATGGACATGTACCAAGAATAGTCCATGTACCAGATTGATGTATAGTAGGTGGCCTTCCTCGTCTCCCGGGATGAGCGTGCGTGTCTCCACACGTGGGGTGCGGACCTCGATCGGTCCCTGTGCCGCGAGGCTCGGCCTGGGCAGTGGTGGCGCGCGGGTCTCGTCCGGTCTCGGCCCCTTCTACGCGTCGGGTTCCCTCAGTGGCGGTCGACGCCGGACCAGCACACGCCGCGCCGCGGCGGCAGACGACCGGCGTCCATCTGCAGTCGTTCCCCGCCGCCCATCCCCCCGTCATCCCGGAACCTCCCCAGCTGGGCCCGCCATGGACACTCGCCGAGGCTCAGGCGTTCCACCTCCAGGGGGTCGCGACTGGCCCGTGCCCAACGGGCCGCCGCCAAGCAGCAGGCGGAACAGGACGCGTCCGCTTGTCCGGCGGCCATCCCGTGTGGCCGTGAGACGGCCGTTGTCGTGGCGGTCTCACGGCCCGGGCGGTCGGCTCAGCGGGTGACCATCAGGGCGTCCAGGGTGACGGTGGATCGTCCGGGTGTGCTGCCGGAGAGGACCCGCAACGGCACCTTGTGGGTCGTGATCGTGGTGCCGAGCGTGTGGGTGAACACGACTTGCCGGTAGACGGTCTTCGCGGCGTAGGTGTTCACCGTACCGACCGCACATTGCGTCCTTTCCTGCGAGGTCACCGTCCCGGGCCGAGCGCGTCAGCCCTCGTACGAGCCCGCCCGCGATGGTGTCAGGTAACTGCCGTCTGCGGTGTTTCCCGCTTCTGGGGCTGGGTGGCCGCCGCGACCGTGGTGGCCGCAAGGACGAACGCGGCGACGGCTGTCGAGCGGGAGGTCTGTGGCCACGCCACGGCCAGGGTGGCCGGTGCCAGGTCGTCGACCGGGCGGTAGGCGAGCTCGGGCCGCGGATAGCGCCGGGTGAGCGAGGCGGGGAAGAAGCAGACGACGCTGCCGAGTTCGACGCGCCGGAAGATCTCGGGCAGGTCGGAGGCGTCCTGCGCGATGCTCGCCGTAGCCGCGTCGTCGTGTGCCCCCGCCCGGTCGTGCCGGCCGCTGGCGGGGCCCTGGTCCGCGGATGAGCCGTCGGGAAGGCTGAGGCCCGCCAGGTCGGCCAGCCGCAGGGACGGCCGGGCGGCCAGGGGGTCGGTGGCGGCCAGGGCGATCAGGAACGGCTCGGTGACCAGCGGCTCGGAATCCAGGCCGTGGTCATCGAACGGGGCGAGCAGCAGTGCGGCGTCGGCGCGGCCGTCGCGCACCGCCTGCGCCTGTTCGCCGAAGCGGCCGAGCACCAGATCGACCGGCAGGGCCGCCTCCTGTCCGGCGTACGCGTCGAGGATCCGGGGCAGCAGACCGCCGTCGATGTCGGGCTTGAGCGCGAGCCGCAGCCGAGGCGTGGGCTCGCCGGCGTGCCGGGCCCGCCGGCCGGCGGCACTGATCGCGTCGAGGGCGGTCCGGGCGTCCCTGAGCAGCACCTCCCCGGCCGGCGTGAGCGTGACCTCGCGCGTGGTACGCCGGAGCAGCACCACACCGAGCTGGCGTTCCAAGTCCCGGATCGCGCGGGACAGCGGCGGCTGCGCCATGCCGAGCCGTTCGGCCGCGCGCCCGAAGTGCAGCTCCTCCGCGACCGCGACGAAATACCGGAGCTGCCGCGTCTCCAGGTCATTCATACCTCCAGGGTATCGACGGCGCCCGGATCGGTCCTTCAGGTCCGCCGCCCCGCCGCGTTGACTGGCAGCGGGGGCAGGAGTGAAGGACGAGGAAGAGGAGATGAGCCATGCGTGCTGTCGCGGTGCGCGGGATCGGTGAGAAGCCCGAACTGACGGAGCTCCCCGTGCCCCGCCCGGCGCCGGGAGAAGTCCTGGTCGAACTGGCGGCGGCGTCGGTGAACCCGATCGACATGGGGATCGCCGAGGGCCGGATGCCCATGCCGTATGTGACCCCGCTCGTCCTGGGCGTGGACGGCGCGGGCCGGGTGACGGAAACCGGGGAGGGCGTGCGCGGGTTCAGGCCCGGCGACACCGTGCACGGCCAATTCCTCCACGCGCCTTTGGGCCACGGCACATTCGCCGAGTACACGGTGGTCGCGGAACGCCCTGACAGCGGAGCGCTCCAGCGGGTCCCGGACGGCATGCCCGCCGGGATCGCCGCGGCGCTGCCGACCGCGGGCATGACCGCGCTCGGCGTCCTGGAGGCCATCGGCCTGCGATCCGGGCAGTCGGTCCTGATCGCGGGCGCCACCGGCGGGGTGGGCGTTCTCGCCGTCCAGCTCGCGGCGGCCCGTGGAGCGGAAGTCATCGCGACCGCCCGGCCGGACACCGACCGGTGGATCCGCGGCCTCGGCGCCGCCCTGACGGTCGACTACACAGCCCTCGACGTCACGGAGCAGGTCCGCAGGACGCATCCCGGCGGAATCGACGCCTTCGTCGACCTCACCCTCGACACGGCCCGCTTCGGTGCGTACGCCGGGCTCGTCCGCGACGGCGGCGCGGCCGCGTCCGTGACCTTCACCGCTCCACCGGAGCTGCTCGCCTCCGAACGCATCGCCGTAGACAACTACACGATGCAGGACAAGCCGGACCTGCTCGCCCGGATCACCGTCGAGGCCGCGTCAGGCCGGATCACGGTCCCTGTCCAGCGGATCGTCACGCTGGACGGGGTTCCGGAGGCGCTGGCGCGCGAGGGCGGCGCACGCGGCAAGACGACCGTACGGATCTGATGTTCGTCAGGACCCCGGAAGGACTGGAGAGACCCTCGTGGACTACGTCAAGCTCGGCAGCACGGGCCTCGATGTCTCGCCGATCGCGATCGGCGCGATGACCTACGGCGAGCCCGACCGCGGCCACCCGGTCTGGTCGCTGGGCGAGCAGGACAGTCGCCTGCTCATCAAGCACGCCCTGGAGCAGGGGATCAACTTCTTCGATACGGCGAACGTGTACTCGCAGGGCTCCAGCGAGGAGATCCTCGGCCGCGCGCTGCGGGACTTCGCCGACCGCGACGATGTCGTGATCGCGACCAAGCTGCGGAATCCGATGCGCTCGGGACCCAACGGCAAGGGCTTGAGTCGCAAGGCGATCATGACCGAGGTCGACCACTCGCTCAGGCGCCTCGGCACGGACTACATCGACCTGTACCAGATACACCGCAATGACCATGCGACCCCGCTGGAAGAGACCCTCGATGCGTTGCACGACCTGGTCAAGGCCGGCAAGGTCCGCTACCTCGGCGCCTCGTCGATGCCTGCTTGGGAGTTCGCGAAGGCGCTGCACCTCCAGCGCGAGCACGGCTGGGCCCGGTTCGTGTCGATGCAGGACCACTACAACCTGCTCGCCCGCGAGGAGGAGCGCGAGATGATCCCGCTCTGTCTCGACGAGGGCGTCGGCACAGTCGTCTGGAGCCCGTTGGCCCGAGGGCGCCTCGCTCGCGCGTGGACAGAGGCGAGGTCGACCGCGCGAGGCGGCAACGACGGGTTCGCCGACATGCTGTACACGGCGCAGACCGAAGCATCCGACCACGCCGTCGTCGACGCCGTCGGCCGCATCGCCGAGACCCGAGGCGTCGGGCGCGCGCAGGTCGCCCTCGCCTGGCTGCACAGCAAGCCGGTCGTCACCGCTCCCCTCGTCGGAGCCAGTACGACGCAGCAGATCGACGACGCTGTGGCCTCGCTGGCGATCGAGTTGAGCGACGAGGAGCTCCGCGCGCTCGAAGCGCTCTACACGCCTCGCCACGACTTCCAGGGCGTCTCCGATGACGCCGAGATCCAGGCCATCATGGCGCGCCTGCCCCAGTTCACGCCCTCGAGCTAGGGCGAGCAGGCGCGGAGGCGGCGCGGCGGAGCAGACTCCCCCGAACGTGTCCGTCGAACCCCGCCCACCACGGACCTGCGCCGCCCGTGGGGAAGCCGTAGGCATATCCGGTCAGGGCGGTGGTCTCCGCGATCAGGAGCGAGAACCCCGGTCGTCGTGCGTCGGCGGCGAGATGGCGCAGGAAGGCGGCACGCGCCTGGTTCCACGCCCATGGGTCACCACCGGGGGTCTCCGCGTACAGGTCGCCCAGCTCCTGCAGGCGGTCCGCGACCTGACCACGCGTCAGGGGGCGGACGCGTTCTGCCACCTGGGGCGAGGACCTGCGCTCCGCCCTTGGCGGGCCCGGCATGCGGGTGCGCGGCCTGCCCCGTGCGAGTCGGAGCGCGGGGAGAGCCAAGGTCGTCGGGAGCAACATGTGCGCTGTCATGACCAACCCTGCCCCGGGCGCGAACGAAGGCCGACTCGGCGTCGTCGATCCCCGAGAACGGCACCGGCGTCTGAGGCGGTGCGCGGCGTGTCCTCGGTGTCTCCGCCGTACTCCCGGCCGGGCCCGCCTCGGCGGCCCGGCGGTCGCCGACGACCGCGTCAGCCGGCGCCGACAACGGCACCGGCCTTCTGGGATCGGGCGCCGCTTTCCGGCCCAGGCCGGCTCGCACGGCCACCGGGCTCGGGCGACCTGCCAGCAGCCGGACCGCCGTTCGGCCATGGCATGCACGGCCACCTTTACCCGGCATACCCTTCAGAGGAGGGCCGCCGTGGAAACGCGCCGCAGCTCCCGCACCTCACCCGGTGTGTCGGGGGTGGCCGGATTCGTGGTTCGTACCCGTCGCCGCCAGGAGGTCCGTATGGAGCACGAGCCCTTACCCCCGAGGGCCACGCCGAGGTCCGCGTCGTCGCCGCGACGCCGGAGGTCGCCCGTCGCGTCACCGAAGTGCTCTGGCGCTGCTTCGCCTCGACCGAGCAGCGCAGCTACCCCGCCGGCCGCGAAGGAGGGACCCGGCTCCATCTCACCCTCGACACCGCGCGCGCCGCGGAACCCGCACGGTCCTGGCTCGCGACCAGCGAATCGACGGATCAGGACCGGACACACGCCGATGAGGTGTGACCCGGGGGTCCGTTCAGCCACGAGGACCCGCCGTCGTGTCCGTCCCCACGCGGCCGTCACCTCGGAGAACGACAGCCATGACGAAACTCCACGAACGCAAGAACAACAGGGAGGCGGTCCTGCGATCCCTGTACGGGGCCGCCGAGCTCAATCGCCCCGAGGTCAGCGGATCGGCGCTCCGCGCCGAGCTGGGCCTGCCCGACGAGGACCTCTCCGCCGCCTGCGTCTACCTGGCCGACGAGGGCCTGATCAACGTGGACTGGACCTCGCACCGGACCCCCGCCGCCGTCTCGCTGACACATGAGGGCATCCGCCTGATGGAGGAGCTGGAGGAGGACCAGGAGGATCGCGACAAGACAGAGAAGGCACAGCCGGACGACTGATCCACCCGCTCCTCGTCGACCAGGAGTAGCCTGACCGTACCGAGGGTTTTTCGCGCAGCGCGACCGGCGGTGCCGTTCCCGGCGAGTGACCAAACGGGCAGTCGTCCCACGGCTCCCGGGACGGGACCGCACGATGGAACCCGGCAGAACGTCGGCCGAGGGTGCGTCCGGTGCCGACGCGCACACGTACCGCATGCCCATCCCCCGCCTGACCCTCACCCCGGACGCCAGCCATGGTCCGCTGGACGGAGCCTGGTGGCCGCGCTGCGACGCGCTGGAACTCGAACTTCCCTCACTCGTCGGCTCGTTGGAGCCGGACCCGGCCGCCACGATACGGGTCACCGTGGGGCCCGCCGAGTGGCGCGACGCCCCGCACACGGTCATGGCGCCCGGCCGGGTGATCGCCGTGGAGCCGGCCGGACCCGGAAGCGAGGCGCACGTCATCACCCTGGACTGCGGCACCGTGGGACGCTGGGTGCTCCTGGTCGTCCCGCCCGGGGAGCCGGCCGGAACAGCAGCCCGGCTGCTGGCAGCCGCCGCCGACCCCGAGAACCCGCTGACCGCCGCGCGGATGCTGGCACTCGCCGAAACGGGTCGCCCGGTGGGCACGACCGGGGAAGAAAAATGAGGAACGCGGCACCTTGGGAGCCCGCGGCAGGGACGACCGGCCGGCCTCAACCACCATCCTCGCGCGAGCCGTTGACCACTCAACACGAAACGCCCACGCTCTTCGAGGAGTGCCGCATCGTCCGCGCACGCGGCGAACTGGACGCGCAGATCCTGGCGCCACTGGTCCACGCCCTGGCCGAGGCCCGCGCGGCCTGGCCCGGACGGCTCCTCCTGATCGTGGACCTGAGCGAGGTGACCTTCACCGACTGCAGCATCCTGACGCCACTGTGCGAGGCGTGGTGCGACTGCCGCGCCCGGGGCGGCTGGATGCGCATCGTCTACGACAACCACACGACCGACCTGGTCTTCCGCCAGACCGGCCTGCTCGACCGCTTCCCCGCCTACGCGAACGCATAGGACTGTGGGTGCCGATAAATCATCCGGCCTGTTCAGGCGGCATGTTGGTACTCGTGCAGGGTTCCGCCGAGTCGGTCTCGCCGCCGGACCTCAAGATGCTTCATCCACGCTGGCACGTTGATCGGTTTGGGTAGTGGGCGAGGTTGCGCGGCTTGCTTCAGCGCTCGGTGCGGTCGATGCCGGTTGTGGAAGGACTCGAACTCGCGGAGCCCGTGCAGGAGGTGGCTCTGGTTCCAGATCAAGGTGCGGTCTACGCCGTGTTCCTGCTGGTCATGGCGTTCGCCGGAAAGGCCGTAGCCAGGCTGTTCCGACTCGACGCCGGCGCCGGGCGAGCGATCGTCTTCACTGGCGCAACCCGCAACTCCCTGGTCGTGCTGCCGCTGGCCCTGGCACTGCCCGACGCGCTTGCGGTGGCCGCGGTCGTCGTGGTCACCCAAACCCTCGTCGAAGTCCTCGGCATGGTCGCCTACGTCCGCCTGGTTCCCCGGCTACTGCCCACCAGGGAGGCGACTGCGAAGGAGCCCGCCGCGTTCTGACCCCGCCGCCGGTCAGCAGCAAGAGCATCCCGGGCGGCAGCCGCAGACCGCAGCTTGGGGATGGCCAGCTCGACGGTGGCGGCCCTCGTGTCCCACTCGCGTGGGCGGTAGCCGTTGCGGTGGTTGACGCGTTCGTCGCTGACCTGGCCGTATTCGGCCCCGCAGAGGGCGTCGGCCTCGGCGGACATGAGCGCGTCGGCGAACGTCTGGACCATCGCGCGCAGCAGGTCGGGACTCGCCGTGGCGAGGTTGTCTTCCGCGAGGGCGTGCAGGGGCACACTGCCGGGTGCGGTCATCGTGCTGATCTCCCTTCGAGCTTCGACATCTCGAAGATCAGCCGGTGGCCGTTCGTCTATGCGGGCCTCACCCCGACGCCGGAGCAAACCCCCGGATCAGGTCGAACCCGTACACCACTTCCCTGGACGCAACCCTTGACTCGGTCATCAAGTAATCCGATCTCCGGACGGCGATACCCCGAAGGGGACGTCTCCCCTCTCGGAGGCTGGCCCGGGCAGCAGGCTCTGTGGCCTCGGGCAGTCCAGCCCGGTCACGCAACCGATGCCAGGACAGGGGATGGGGCTGACTGCTCGGCCCAGACGATCTTCCCGGTGGGGGTGAAGCGGGTTCCCCACCGCTCGGCGAACTGGGCGACGAGGAAGATTCCGCGACCGCCTTCGTCCATGGCCGTTGCGTAGCGCAGGTGCGGGGAGGTGCTACTGCCGTCGCTGACCTCCACCACCAGGTTGGTATCGCGCAGAAGGCGCAGGTGGACAGGGGGCGCCGCGTAGCGGATGGCGTTGGTGACCAGTTCGCTGAGGATCAGTTCGGTAGTGAATGCCGTCTCCTCCAGGTTCCAGTCGGCCAGCTTCGCGAACACCTCGGCTCGCAGGCCGGCCACCGCGGCGGGAAGGGCCGGGATGTCCCATTCGGCGATACGGTCACGCGGAAACGCGCGGGTGCGGGCGATCAGGAGAGCGACGTCATCCACTGGACGGGCGGATAGCACCGCCTCCAGGATCGTCTCGCTCGTCTCCTCCGGGTCGATCCCCACGCCGGAGAGCGCGTTACTCAGCAGCTTCAGGCCGGCCCCGATGTCGCGGTGCCGGTTCTCGATGAGCCCGTTGGTATAGAGCACGAGCTGCGTACCCTCCGGCAGCTGCCGCTCGTCGGCCTGAAAGCGCAGGCCGCCTATACCGAGCGGGGGACCTTCAGGCAGGTCGAGAATCTCCACGCGGCCGTCCGGATAGACGATGGCGGGCGGAAAGTGACCTGCTCTTGCCATCGCGCAGCTACAGGAGACCGGGTCGTAGATCGCATACAGGCACGTAGCCGCGGCGGTCCCGTCCTCGCTGGCGCCCGCCTCCGCATCCATCTGATGAACCACGTCGTCAAGGCGGGCCAGCAGCTCGTCGGGCGGCAGGTCAAGGGTGGAGAAATTGCGGACCGCGGTGCGCAGCCGCCCCATGGTGACCGCGGAGCGCAGGCCACGGCCGACCACGTCGCCGACCACCAGGGCGGTGCGGAACCCTGGGAGAGGGATCACGTCGAACCAGTCCCCGCCGACCTCGCCCTCGGCGGGCACGTACCGGCACGCCACCCGGACGGCGCTGGTGTCCGGCAGCACACGGGGCAGCAGGCTGTGCTGCAGCGTGGTAGCGATGGCGCGCTCGCGGCTGTAGCGGCGAGCCAGCTGAGAGACCGCAAGGCCGACGACGAGCAGCAGCCCGGCGGTTTCGACGTCGTCCGCGTTGCTCATTTGGGTGAAGCTTTCGTACGGAGTGGTGAAGAAGAAGACGAACCACACGGCGGCGGACAGGGCCGTGAGGACCGCGGCCCAACGGTAGCCGAGGGCGGCCACGGCCGTGACGACCAACATCAGGATCAGGGCCTCGTTGGTGTGGGACAGGCTGCCTCGGATGGGCAGCAGGAGCGCGCAGACGGCGATCGGGCCTGCCACGGCCGCAAGGAGCGCGGTCAGCCCCTTAGCCAGATCACGAGGCATGCCACACCTCCCTGTCTCTCCGGTGTAGCAGGGCTCACGTGGCGCTGCCAGTCGATACGTAGCCTGCGGCGGTCGACCCGCACGCTGCGGCTCCTGCCAGGCCTGCCACCGGAACCCGGATTTCAGGCACAGGCGTATGTGCCTGCGGCCAGTACTTCGAACGACTTGGTCAGGCGACGCCTTTCCGTCTCGGTTTCCGTCTCATTCAGCAGCGGCCGTCGGCGTCCAGCCGGGGCCGGGCGGCCAGCCTGAGTGAAGACCCGGACGGGGCATGAACGCAGGTAAATGCCGGCGGGTCCGCTGCCGCCGCCCGAGTCCCAGACCATCGACTCGACGATCTGATGGCCCTAGCAGCAACGGGACGATGGTTCACGAAGTGGGGCCCTCGGTGTGCAACAACACCCAAAGGTGATTGTCTGGCCCGGGCCATCACACCACGACCCGGCCCAGCCGGCAGGAGGACTCCGCAGCCATGAGTAACCCCGACGTGTACGAATACAAGGTCGTCACCTTCCGGGAGTCGCTGATCGGCGACGCACTGGACAGCGACAAACTGGAGAAGGTCCTGAACAAGCATGCCGAGGACGGCTGGCACCTCAAGGCCATCACCTCCGCCGACGTCAAGGGCCGCATAGGTCCCGGAGCCGTCGAGGGACTCCTGCTGACCTTCGAGCGTTCGCGCGGTTAACCGGACCCTCGTGGCAGGACGCCCGTGGCAGAACCCCCAACAGAAGCGGCCCGGACGCCTCGGCGCCGAAGCACTTGGTCTCGTCCGTCGGTGTCCGATGCAGTGGGACGGCGTGGGCGGCGGGATACACCGGCGACCCGTGCGGCCCGATCCTGTCGGGCACGGACGGCGTCACCGTGCGCTGACCCACCACCCCGACCAGGGCCCCGACCGCCACCCCGACCCGGCGGGCGGGGCCCCTCCGCGTGTCAGCCGCCCGCTGGTGCGTAAGACGCAGCGCCAGACGGAGTACGAGGGCGCACTCGGGGTCGTTCCAGCCGCAGCCGAGGAGCAGGAACTTGTTGAGGACTTCGGTGGAGGCGTACGGCGTCGCCGCGATCTCGGCAGAACGCTGGAAAGGCATTACTCCCGAGCAGTGGACGTCACTGAACGTCCTGTCTCACGAAGGGCTGCCAGGCCGGACCGTGAGGTAGGTCCACCGGCTCCACACGCTGCCGGTCTGTGCGCCCTTGGTCGGCGGTGTGTAGTGGCCACGGACGCGGTAGTGGTCGTTGCTCGTGAAGAGCTTCAGAGCTCGGCCGTAGCCGTACCAGCCGTCGGAGTACAGGGGCACGCAACTCTGCGAGGTGGCCTGGTGCCAGGCCCCCGAGTAGTAGTGCTCCAGGTACACCGACGTGCAGCCGCCGGACTGGCGGGGAGCGACCTGGACGTTGAAGCCCATGGTGACTTCGGACTTGTAGAAGACCTGGTAGGTAGTGGATCCGATGCGGGTGGTCGTCAGCGGCCACTGCAGCTGCGTCCGGACCGTCGGCGTGAGGGTCGTACTGGTGGTCACCGTGCGGGGTGCGTAGCGGTAGTCGCCCGTGAAGGCCGCGCTGAAGGCGGTGTTGCGGGTGACCTTGTAGTACGCCACCAGGTTTCCGTGCGTGTCGACCTTGCCGCTCTTCAGTTGGACCTTCGACTTGCCGGCGGGCTGGTCGTACAGCGTCACGAGGCGGGAGTTGTAGGTGGTCCCCAGGTGTGCGGTGACCTTGACGGTCGCGCCGGAGTGATACGACCTCGCGTCTGTCACCACGCTCAAGGCCGGAGTGGCCCGGGACACCTGCACCTTCGCCGACTCCGTGACCGGAAGGTAGGACGTGCCGCCGTCGTAGGTGAAGGCGTACGTGTTCGCGCCCCCGATCTGCGGGGTGTCGTGGAGGGCGAAGCTGCCATCGGCGGCGACGGAGACGGTGCCCACCGAGTAGCCCGAGGGGTGTGCCAGGTCGGTCTTGGTGATGTGGACCGCGCCGGTCGTCACGTGCGCGTGCGGCCAGGTGAGTCTTCCGGTGACCGTCATCGGTGCGGCTCGGCCGCCGGTGGACGGAGCTGTCAGCGCCATGGTGGGCGCGTACTTCGCGACGGGGATGTCGAACGTCCGGGCGGCCGGAGCATAGTGGCCGCTTCCGGAGTAGTCGACGCGGAAGCTCAGTGGGCCGGTGAGGGGAGCGGTGCCGGAGACGTCGTAGGAGCCGAAGGGGTCGACGGGCGCGCGTGCCGGGGTGGTTGCCGGGGACGGGATGAGCGCCCCGTCGGGATCGGCTTCGTCGTAGCGCGTGATCCGTACGGTGCCCGGAATCATGGATTGTCCGGCAACGAGGCTGAGCGGGGAATCGAAGCCCGCCCTGAATGTGTAGGTCTCGCCGGGGGCCGGCGGAGTGGTGGTCGAGCGTCCGGAGAGAGTGACCCATGCGGTTTCCGGGGTGCGAGCGATCTGGAGCGTCGGTGTTTCCCCGGCGGCGTTCACACCCACGGCGTAGAGCCGGCTCCCGTCCGGTGCCCAGGCGAGGCCGTGTGCGGCCAGGTGCAGCGGGGACGCGTACGCGTACCAGTGGTAGAAGCCCTCGCCCGTTTCCGGGAATGCCTCGAACCCGTCGTTGCAGCCGCAGCCGGCCAGAGTGCCGTCCGGGGCCACGGCGACAGCCCTGGCGGCTACCGGTTCGGCGAATCGCCCGTCCACCGCCAGGTCCGAGGTGCGGTACCGGTCGTCGCTCGGGCGCGCCCAGGAGGAGACCGCCAGATGCAGCCCGTCCGCCGTGACCGCGAAGTCGCTCAGGTCGGGCACTGGCAGCGCTTTCGCGGCTCGCCGGGTCAGTGCACCGCCCTCGGCCTGATACGTCACGAAGGCGGAGGTGTCGCCCGTCTGCACCGCGGCCGCGAGTACGCCGGACGGTGTCGGGGTCGTCGCCAGTATCGGCGGGGCCGGCCAACTGCCGGGATCCTGCTGCAAAGTGACCGTACCGGCCTCGTCGACGGATCCGACGCCGCCGGCGCCTGCCGTGCCGTACCCGAACCAGAGGGTGCCCCCGGCGACGGCCAGCGAGTCCGGGTGGGTGCCTGCGCCCGTGTCGTAATGCGCCGACTCAGTCAGGTTCTCCGTACTGATCGCCGCGATCGCGTCCTGGTCCGGGAGAGCCGCGTACAGCGCGGATCCGTCGTCGGAGAGGGCGAGACCGGTGGCACCCGGCTCACCGCTGATCGACGTCGGGTTCCCGCCGTCGAGGTCGGTGACGAGAATGCCGTCGGTACCGGCGCCGCCGCTGATGAACAGGTGTCCGTGTGGAGCGTCCACGACGATGTGCGCGAAGTGCCCGATCGGCAGCGCTGTGTCCGACGCCGCGTACGAGTCGACCGCGCCGGGACCGATGACGGTCGTCAGTCCCAGGAGCAGCGCTGCGGCGGTCGGCGGCGAGAATCGCGCCAGCTTCACGAAAGGCCCCCCACACAACCTTCACGATCAAGGGCCGAAAGCTAGCACGGGGAGGCCGGGGGCCGACAGTGGGTGGATCACGAAAATACGGCCGTGCCTGGACCGTCGGCAGGCCCGACCGGACACCCGCAGGCGCGAGGAAACCCGCCGCCCCGTCACGGACCGTGCACATGATGCACGAGCCCGGACAGGGACACCCGAAAGAACGCGGGCGACCAGCACATCCACAACCGTTCGGGATGCGCGCAGTACCAGGACACGGGTCCAGGACTCACTCCTGCGCACTGATCAGGAACGGTCTGTGAGCCTCGTCCTGGAAAGATGCGACGACGAATGAGCCCGTGCCGCTTCACCAGGTATCGAAGCCCCAGGTCAGCGGCAGGGAACCTACAGACTCTGCCCTAAAGCGGGGGTTGCCCTCCGGGTCTATGCTTAGCCGCAGTCGTGGACAGCCGCAGCGAACGGGACGCGCGTAGGCGCATACTGGGGTCACAATGACAAAGCCCGCTGCACCGAAGCGTCATTTGCCCACCAGCCCCTTCAAGGCCCCGACCACACCGGCTCCCAAGCACTTCGCCGTGGGCGACCGGGTCACACACGACATGTACGGCCTCGGCCGGGTGATCGGCATCGAGGACGGAATCGCGGCGCTCGTCGATTTCGGCTCGGCGCAGATGCGGATCTTGAGCCCGTACTCCAAGATGACCAAGCTGTAGCACCACTGTGCCCGGTCAGGGCACGCCAGGCCCCTTCGGGGACCTGAACCGAAAGAGAGACCTCTCATCGATCTGACGTCGCTGTTCTCCGCCCCGGAAGGGCAGCCCCGCCCTTCCACCGCAGCATCGCCGCCTCCGACGACCAACCCCTTCCAGGCCCCGGACTTCGGGGAGGACGACACCTTCCCGTTCGAGGATGCAGAGGGGTCCGACTCGGGCATGCGTGCGGCACGAACCAAGGCGGCTTAGCCCGCGCGGTCCCCACACACAGGGGCTGCGCGGGCCACGTCGGTTACAGGTCCGCCAGGAGGCCGGCCACCGAGCCGGTCTCGAATATCGAGGGGACCTCGACCTTGGGCAGGTCCGTCGTGGCCGCCGTCGGCAGCGTGTCCGTGAAGACGAATCACGTTCGGCACCCGCGTGAAGCTCGCCTCCGGCTGGGGCGCCTCGTACAACGCGGTCGTCGCGGTCGGCGACACTCACCGGCGACGGGAAGACCGACCTCGTCGCGCGCGACACGAGCGGCACCCGTACCGCTACAGCGGCAACGGCAAGGGGTCGTTCGGCGGCCGCGTGAAGATCGCGACGGGCCGGCAGGGGTACAAGGCCGTCATGTGAGCCCGCCGTCTACTTCCCCGTCGTCACCGCACGCAGTTCCTCGAAGGACTCGCGCAGCAGGTCCACGAAGTCCCTCGTACGGCCTTCGTCGCCGACCCAGCGCTCGAACGCGATGTGGAAGACGGACGTTCCCGCCTCGGCGGCCAGTTGCGCGGGCAGTGGGCTCACGCCGCGCTCGCGCAGCGCGGCTGCCAGGGCAGCTGCGAGTTTGGCGCCTTTGAGCAGTTCGCGCTCGCGCAGTTCCGGGTGGGCCGAGACCACGGCCTGGCGCTTGAGCACATCCTCTCGGCGCCCCTGCATTCCGCCGCTGACCGCTTCGAACGCGGCGGCGACCGCGTCCATCGGCGATGCGGACTCGGGCGCCTCGACGACGACCTTCGTCAGCAGTTCCTCCATCGAGCCCGAGCCCACGAACAGCACCTCGCGCTTGTCCGGGAAGTACCGGAAGAACGTGCGTTCCGTCAGCCCGGCCCGGCCTGCGATCTCGGCGACCGTCGTCTGCTCGAATCCCCGCTCGGCATACAGCTCGAGGGCGGCGAGGTACAGCCGCTCCCTCGTGTTCGGCTCCCAGCGACCCATGCGGAACATCGTAGGTGACGACAGGGACTGCCATACGTGATGACAGGGACTGTCATCACTGTTACGGTGATGACAGTCTCTGACATCGATGGATCGCCCGCCGGTCGTGGCGGGCCGGTCCATGGAGGTTTCTCATGCGTGTTTTCGTCACCGGTGCGTCCGGGTTCATCGGATCGGCCGTCGTTCCCGAGCTGCTCGACGCGGGCCACGAGGTGGTCGGGCTCGCCCGCTCGGACGCCTCGGCCGAGGCACTCGCCAAGGCCGGCGCCCAGGTACGGCGCGGCGATCTCGAAGACCTCGACAGCCTGCGCGCCGGCGCCGCCGACTCCGACGGCGTCATCCACCTCGCGTTCATCCACGACTTCACCCAGTACTCGCGGGCCGCGGAGATCGACCTGCTCGCGATCGAGACCATCGGTGCCGAACTCAAGGGCTCCGACCGGCCGTTCGTCATCGCCTCCGGCACCCTCGGGGTCGCGCCGGGCCGCCTGGCCACCGAACGCGACGTGCCCGACGCCACCGTGTCCCCGCGCATCACGGCCGCGACCACCACGCTCGCCCTCGCCGAACAGGGCGTACGTTCCTCGGTCCTCAGGCTCGCACCCTCGGTGCACAGCGAGCTGAAGACCGGCTTCGTCGGATACCTGGTCGACCTCGCCCGGCAGAAGGGCGTCGCCGGTTACGTCGGCGACGGCGCCAACCGCTGGAACGCCGTGCACCAGCTCGACGCCGCGCGTTTGTTCCGGCTGGCCCTGGAGAAGGCGCCGGCCGGCTCCGTCCTGCACGGCGTGGGCGAGGAGGGCGTGCCGCTGCGCGAGGTCGCCGAGGTGATCGGCCGCCGCCTCGGCGTCCCCACGGGCTCGATCGCGCCCGAGGACGCGATCGAGCACTTCGCCTGGATGGGCACCTTCATCGGCCTCGACGCCCCCGCCTCGAACCAGCTCACCCGCGAGCTGCTCGGCTGGGAGCCGACCCACCCGACCCTGCTCGAGGACCTCGAGCAGGGCCACTACTTCGACACCCCCTAGCCCGCCAGATCCGCCCCGAACTCGGTGTACGTGTGCGCCGGCAGGCCGACCTTCGTCGGGCCGAAGGTCGTCGACGCCGTGGTCGAGTAGAGGGTGGACGCGGCGCCCGGGAGGAACCAGGCCGCGCCCTCGGGGTCGTTCTCCTGGTCCGCCACAGCCGTGAGGTCCGCGCGGCCGTCGTGGTTCACGTCGGAGGCGAGCAGCGTCTCACCGAAGCGGTCGCCCGCCTCGACCGCGCCCGGCACGCCCGCGCTGTCCTGCGTCAGGAACACCGGCCGGGACATGCTGAGGCCGGATGCCGAGCCGCGGAGCAGGGTGATCGCACCGGCCGAGGCACGGTAGTCGGTGTCGTCCCCGAAGGTCTCGCCCGGCGCGCCGGCCGCGAGGTCCCCGTAGCCGTCCTTGTCGAAGTCGCCGATCGCCAGCGCCTGTCCGAAGCGGTCGCCGTACTCGGAGGAGTCGGGAACCCCCGCGGTGTTCTGCGAGAGCGAGACACGGCGGGTGGCGCTCGGGCCGGACCCGGTGCCGTAGATGACGTGGATCTTGCCGCCGGTGGAGCCCGAGGGATCGTCGGCCGGCTCCTCGGGGTTGCCGAGGACGATGTCGCCGTAGCCGTCCTTGTTCAGATCGCCGATCGCCGCCGTCGCCGCCGTACGCAGGGTGGCCGCCTTGCTGATGCCGTCAGGGGTGCCCTTGTAGTAGACGGCGGTGGCGAGTTGGTCGCGGTCGGGCTTCTGGCCGGTGACCACGAGGTCGGCCTTGGTGTCGCCGCTGACCCGGCCGGCGGTGAGGACCGGCTTGTCGATGCCCGGGGAGTACGACGACACCTTGCCGGTCGTGCCCGACTTGGCGAACGGACCCCGGATCAGCCGGATGCGCCAGCTGGGGCTGGCCGAGTCGCTCTGCGCGGAGATCGCCAGGTCGGGCTTTCCGTCTCCGGTGAAGTCGCCCGCCGTGATGCTCAGGCCGAAGTAACTGCCGTACAGGGTTTGCGGGTTCTTCACCGTCGTACCGCCCGACAGGCCGCTCTTCGAGCCCCAGACGATGACGACCGTGCCCGCGTCCTCGGCGCTTCCCGTCTTCTCGTGCGGGGTGCCCACGACGAGGTCGCTGTAGCCGTCGCGGTTGAGGTCGGCGGTGGCGACCTGGTCGCCGAACTCGTCGTCCTTCTCCGCGTCACCCGGGATGCCCGCGGTGTTCTGGCTGATCAACTGGTGCTTGGCGGGGTTCAGCCCGCTCGCCGTGCCGTAGACCACGGCGACCTGGCCGGCCCAGGTCTTCCCGTTCACCGTGGCGGCGGGGGCCGCGAGTGCCACGTCACGGTAGCCGTCGCCGTTGAAGTCGCCCTGGAGGCCGGAGGGGGCGGCGGACGCCGGTGCGGCGAGCGCCAGCGGGGTGAGGCCGGAGGCGAGGAGCACGGCGGACAGGAGCAAGGTGCGCTTGCGCAAGGTGTCTCCAACGGTCGGGCGGATCCCGGGGCCGGGAATGCCGATCAGAAGACCTTCGGCAAGGGGCGGAGGTTGTACGGAAGTTCGGCGAGCCTTTCCCGACTGGGGACGCACAACAGCGCGGCCCCGGGTCGGTGACCCGGGGCCGCGTCGTACTGCTCAGTGGATCGTGCCTACTTGATGTACACCAGGCCGTCCGTGGTGATGGTCGGGCGGCCGCTGGTGGCGACCACCACGATCTTGACCGTGTGCTTGGCGCTGGTGGACCAGGACTTCGTCCAGATCGCGTTCCGGTACAGGGTCGTGGACGACTTCAGGTCGACCGTCGAGACCTTGACGCCGTCGACGTAGACGTACGCCTGGCCCGAGGTCGACGCGCGCGAGACCACCCAGGAGGCCGAGCGGCCGGTGAACGTCCAGGTCAGGCTCGCGTTCTTGGAGCTGCTGGAGTACGACTTGCCGCCGAGGTAGCTGGAGGACGAACGGGTCGACCAAGTACCGGACTTGGTGGCCGAGGTCTCCTGCAGGATCATCGGGGTGAAGGCAGGCGAGGAGGTGCGGTAGTTGCCGGCCCAGTCGTAGGCACGCATCGACCACGTCGTGGCCGTGCCGGACGCGGCGGTGAGGCTCGCGCTGGTGGTCGTCGGGCCATAGGTGACCGCGGTCGGGGCCAGCAGCTTCACATAGCGCAGCGCCTTGTCGTCGGTGGCCTTCCAGCCGAGGGTCACCGGGACGGCGGTGGTGTTGACGGTGCCGGTGCGCAGGGTGAGCTTCGGCGATGTGGTGAAGGTGGGCGCGGTGGTCTCCGCCACCACGTTCAGCGTCACGGTCGCCGTCTTGCCCGACTGGTGTACGGCCCGCACGGCGACGGTGTGGCTGCCCAGGGCCAGAGTCGTGGCGGCCGAGGTGGCGCTGCCGGAGACGGTGGTGACGGTCTTGCCGTCGACGAGCAGCTGGTAGCTCTTGATGAGCGAGGACGGCGTGGTCGCCGACCAGTGCAGCGTGATCGCGCCCTTGGTGTAGTACGTCGTGCCCGACAGACCCGCGCCGTCGAGCGAGGTCGTCTTCAGACCCTGCACCGGGCCGGCTGCCCAGGCGCGGATGGTGGGCAGCTGGGCGTAGAGCTTGTCGCCAGGGCACTCGGTGTTGTAGCCGTCGCGGTGACCCGAGATCCGCTTGAAGGTGTACTTCGTGCCTGCGGTGAACTGGGTGCCGAAGAAATTCGTCTGTGTGGCACCCGCGTTGAGCTGGACCGTGCCGGCCGGGTCTGCGCCGTACTGGCCGAGCTTCCAGGCCGCGATCCGGGCGACCGAGGCCAGCGCGGCGTTGGAGGCGCCGGTGGTGGTGTAGGTGCCGAGCACCGCGATGCCCGTGGACTCCCGGTTGAAGCCGTACGTGTGCGCGCCGAGCACCGGCTGGTCGACACCGCCCTTGCGGCCCTCGAAGATCGTGCCGCACTTGTCGACCAGGAAGTTGTAGCCGATGTCGTTCCAGGCCTCCTCAATCACCTTGCCATTCTGGTCCTTCTTGGGGCTCGTGTGGTACACGTAAATGCTGCGCACGATCGCCGCCGACTGGTCGCACGTGTAGTCGACCGCCGTGTCCGTGTGATGGACGAATACGGCCTTCACATCGGCGTTGTACTCCGACGGGTCGGGACTGCGCGACTCGTCGGCGCCCCAGTCGGCCCGCGAGACGATCGACGGTTCCGGCGCCGTGGACGGCCGCGCCGGCGGCGTGGTCGGCGCGGTGGGCGCACTGGCCGACGGGCTCGCGGACGTACTCGCCGAATCCGAGGGCGATGCCGATGCCGAATCGGATGCGGAAGCGGAGTCGCTCGCAGACGCCGACGCACTGTCCGTCGGCGCGGCGCTGGTGCTGTCGCTCGGGGAGACGGAGTCGGTGGGCGACGCGCTCGTCTCGCCGACGGTCCCCGCCACGTACGCGGCCGGCTCGGCCTTCGTCTCGGCCTCCGTCACCACTCCGGGGTCGACGAGGCTGACCGAGAGCCCCTTGGGCAGGTTGGAGTTGGTGGTGCCGTTCTTGCGGACGACCTGTACCTGGACGCCGTCGGAGGGACCGACCCACAGCGGCTCGGACGCGCCGCGCGTGGTGGCCCTTTCCTTCGGGTCCTCCAACGGGTCGGTGTCCTCAAGGTTCCGCCAGGCGCTCCACTCGCCGGTCTTCAGGCTGTGGGTGCGCACCTGAGCCGTACCGTGGAGCGGCTTGGTGGCACTGTCCCAGGTGACACCGAGCAGCGAGAACTGCTTGGTGTCTGTCTGCGGCAGCTCCGCCTTGCCGGTCTCGGCGCCCTTCAGCGTCAGGTCGTAGACCTTCGGCGGACGCTTGGCCTGGCCTTCGGCCTGACTGCCGGACGGGCTGGCGACGGCGTAGGTCACAATGCCCCCACCCCCCAGGACCACGGCACCGAGCGTCAGCCACGCCCGGCGTTTCAGGCTCAACGGTTTGTACGCATGCGTACGTCGACTCACGACGTTTCCCCACCCCAAAGACGGCCACGACCGGGCCACAGAAGTCAGAAGTTGGTCACGTGCGGCACATCAGTCACATTGATGTGCCGTTTGCTACAGCGCTTTCCGCCCGGCAAACATCACCGATGAGCGAAGCCAAGTGACCTAGGTCACGGCACGTATGCCATTTGTCGGTAATTCGCAGGGGCGTACGACCGGGTCGGTACAACGGGACAGGGCGGGTCACCGTGCGATGTCCGACCGTACGTCGCACGGTGACCCTCACCGTCGGTGGTGGCTTCGTCAGCCCGCCATGACGCTGCCGAACTGGGGGCGGCCGCTGGTGGAGACGCCCACGTTGGACGGGCCGAAGGTCGTGATGCCGGTGGTGGTGATCTTCTGGCCGTCGGACAGGAAGCCGACGACGTTGCCGTTCCAGTCGTTCTCGCCGTTGACGCCAACGGTCAGGTCCGCCTTGCCGTCGCCGTTGACGTCGGAGAGCTGGACCTCGCCGCCGAAGCCGTCGTACTTCTCGTTGGCGCCGGGGACGCCTGCGGTGTTCTGGTGGAAGTACTGGCTGCCGGTGCCGGACACACCGGAGGCGGAGCCGTACAGAACGGTGACCGCGCCGGCGTCGGTGACCGACGTGCTGCTGCCGGTGGAGAGGTTCTCGCCGGGGGCGCCGATGGCGATGTCGGCGTAGCCGTCGCCGTTGATGTCGCCGGTGGAGACCTCCCAGCCGAACGCGTCGCCGGACTCCGGGTCGCTGGGCACGCCGGTCGTACCCTGGCTGACGGAGACGGTCGCGTAACTGCTGTAGTTGTTGCCGTAGATGACGTTGATCTTGCCGCCCTTGGTGGCGCCGGAGATGCCGTCGTCCCAGTTCTCGCCGATGACGAGGTCGGCCTTGCCGTCACCGTTCAGGTCGCCCGTCGCGGTGATGAGGCCGGGCGCCAGGTTCTCCTGGGAGCCTCCCTCCAGCTTGGTACCGGTGGGGGAGGCGTAGATGATGATGTTGGTGTTGTAGTGGGTGGAGGAGCTGTAGCCGTTGACGATCAGGTCGTCTCCGCCGCTCCCGTTGAAGTCGCCCGTGATCAGGTGCATGGCGCCGGCGCCGCTGCCGTGGTCGATCTGGAACGACGTGTAGTACGAACTGCTCGCGCCGGCGGACTTGGTGAAGCCGCCGCGGAAGATCCACACCTTGGCGGAGGTGCCGCCGGCCGCGAGGTCGGCCTTGCCGTCGGGGTCGAAGTCGCCGGCCGTCAGGGACTGTCCGAAGTTGTCCTGGCCGGTGGGGTTCGGGTCGGTGACCGTGGTGCCGCCCGAGATGCCGGAGGCGGAGCCCCACAGGACGACGACCGTGCCACCGTCGGTGTCGCTGCCGACGTCCTCGCCCGGGGCGCCCACCGCGAGGTCGGCGTATCCGTCGCCGTTGAAGTCGCCGGCGGCGGTGGCCTCGCCGAAGCGGTCCCCGGTTTCGGCACTGCCCGGAACTCCGGTGGAGTTCTGGCTGACGAGGGTGCGACTGCCGGCCTTGAGGCCGGTTGCCGAGCCGTACATCACGGCGATCTGACCGGCGTTGGACTTGCCGCCGACGGTGGCGAGCGGCGCGGAGACGGCGACGTCGCGGTAGCCGTCCCCGTTGAAGTCGCCCTGCAGGCCGGAACCTGCCGCGGATGCGGTGCCGGCGGCGGCCGTGAGCAGGCCGCCCGTGAGGGCCGCGGCGGCGGCCGTCGCCAGGGCGTGGCGTATGCGTCTGTGCATGCGGGCGTTCTCCAGTGCGTGTCGGGACACCGGACGGTGTCCCGAGTCGTTGGGGGTGCCGCGCGGTCCGCGTTGACCGGATTTGTCATTCCTTGATCACGGCTCGGGACTGCGGTGGCGTATCCCAGACCACCGGAGGGGTTCCGGGGTTGCACATGAACCACAGGTTTCTTCGGAGTGACTTCACGGCCACGGCAGGGGGACGCGTCGCCGTCACCCCTGCCGTGGTCGTCGTCACGCCTGCCGCGGGTTCGGCTTCAGTACGGCGAACACCGCGCCGGACGGGTCCGTCAGCCAGGCGATGCGGCCGACGTCGGGGACGTCCGCGGCCGGCATCAGCACCGCGCCACCGTTCTCCCGCACCGCCGCGGCGAGCGCGTCCGCGTCGGCCACGGCGAAGTACGGCACCCAGCGCGCCTCCTCGGCGTCGCCCGAGAGCGGGGCCACCCCGCCGAAGGAGCCCGCCTGCTGATCGCCGTCGGCGATGCTGAGCACCCGGTACGTCATGCCCGGCGCCTTCATCTCCTCGGAGCGCCAGCCGAACAGGGCGCGGTAGAAGCCGATCGCCGCCTCCGGGTCGGCGACGTGCAACTCCACCCACACCAGCGTGTTGTCCTCGGAGGCCCGCTCCAGGCCCTTCTCGGACTGCAGTACGGCGAAGTCGGCGCCCTGCGGGTCGGTGAACTGGGCCATCAGGGGCCCGCCCATGACCATGGGCTCGACACGGACACTGCCTCCGCCGCCGGTCACGGCAGCGGCGGTCGCCGCGACGTCCGCGCTGTGGAAGTACGTCGTCCAGGCCGGCTCGGCGCCCTCCTCGGTCAGCGGTCCGAGGCCGGCGACGGTCCTCCCGTCCTGCTGGAAGAAGCCGTAACCGCCCCCTTCCGGCCCGGCGGAGACGTACTGCCAGCCGAAAACGGCGCCGTAGAAGGCGGCGGCCGTGTCGATGTCGGGACTGCCGAGGTCGAGCCAGATGGGCGAGCCGGTGCGGAAGTCGGTGCCGAGCATGAGGTTCCTCCTGCGAGTCCGGTGCGGGCCCTGGTCAATATGCCGAGCCGCATGACGCGGTTCGGCCCGAAGGGCCGGATCGGCCCGGGCTTTCACCCGCGCTGGGGAACGCACTGGGGGGCACAGGCAACCGGGTGGGGCAGGTGATGCACCCGGGGTGTACGAGCCGTGCGGGGAATCTGCGCAGGAGTGCCACACAGACTGCACACAGCCTTGCGAAACCCTCGTTAGCGTTGCTGCCGCTCGAGACCCTGTGCGAGCGCAACCAGGCCGGGCCCGGACGGGCCTACGGCGCAAGCGACCCAGGAAGACCGCTGATGGACTACTGCTCCTCGTGCCGCCGCCACCTCAACGGCGCCCTGGTGTGTCCCGGGTGCGGCGCCTACGCCCCCGACATCGCTCCGCGCCGCGCCCAGAACTCGACGGAGTTCGCTCCGCGCAGGGACCAGGGCGCAACGGGCTCCGCTCCGCGCCGTGGCCAGGGCCCGACGGGATCAGCCCCTCGCCAGGTTCAGGGGCCCACCGGATCCGCTCCTCGTCACGTTCAGGGCCCCACCGGATCAACTGCGCGGCCCGGTCAGAGACAGGCGGAGTCCGCGTCCCACCGCGCCCAGATCCCGGCGGGACCCGCTCCCCGCCACGGCCAGCGTCGGGCGGGCGGCGCGGCCGGCGCCGCCGGTACGACGGCTGCCTGGGAGGTCTCGGCGGCGGAGACGTGGTTCGAATCCGCGTCGCGGCCCTCCACGCCTTCCGGGTCGTCCGCATCGTCCGCGCGCTCCACCTCCTCCGCGCGTTCCACCTCCTCCGCGCGTTCCACCTCCTCCGCGCGTTCCACCTCCTCCGCGCGTTCCACGTCCTCCGCGCGTTCCACCTCGTCCGCGCGTTCCACCTCCTCCGCGCGTTCTGCCGACACTCACGAAGAGCCGTACACCGACCCGTCCGGCGACGTCGAGGGTGCACCGGCCGCCCCGCAGGGACGTGCGGCGCGGCGGCGGCAGTTGGCCCGGTGGAAGAAGAACCAGCGCCGGGCCGTGGTGGCGACGGCCGTCGCGCTCGTCGGCGGTGGCCTCACCGTCGCCTCGATGGACCGTCACTCCACCGACCGCACACAGGCGGCGGCGGCTCCGGACAACCGGAGCATGGGCGTGGCCGAGGAGGAGACGGCGTCGGGCACGGCCCCGGACCCCACCCTCCCGACCGCACCTCCCGCCACTAAGGCGCCCAAGCACGCCGCCCCCCGCACCCACGCACCGGCGACGACCGCCCCGCCCCGGCAGTCGGTCTCGGCGCCGCGCCACGCGGCACCGTCACTGGCCCACACGGACGCGGCCGCCACCCCCCTCCCGGCGACGACGACGGTCGCCGTCAAGAAGCCCGCGGTCTCGGTCCCGGCCCCCGCCCACACGGCCACGGCCCCCCAGCAACCGACCACCCCCACGACGCCCCCCGCCACGAACCCGAGCACCCCCCAGACCGCCCCGGCACCGGCCTCGACGTCCCCGTCCCAGATATGCGTGCTGGTGCTGTGCCTCGGGTGAGGCAGCACCGGACGTCGCCTGAGTGACGGTGCGTCACACCACAGCCACCCAGGCGGCCTTACATATGCGGACATAAGTCGCCAATCACCTCCCCCGCTGCGATATTGCGGCCATGATCCGCACAGCCGCCCGCGGCCTCCGCTTGCGTCACGTGGTCCTCGTTCTCGCTGGTGTCGCCGCGATCGGCGGTACCGCCGTTTTCGTCGGCGGGCTCCCCGATGCCGGTCAGCGCTCCGGTCCTCGGTATGGCAGTCAGGGCAACCACGCCCCCGACGCCGTCCCCACTCCCGGCGCCCGGGGTATCGGGGACCCCCTCGCGCCGCTCGACGGGAACGGGGGGTACGCCGTCCGGCGTTACACGCTGGACTTCGACTGGCGCGCGCCCCGGACACCGTTTCCCGCGCGTGCCGCCATCCGGGCCACCGCCACCCAGGCCCTGTCCCGCTTCGACCTCGACTTCGCGGGCAACACGCTGCACACGGTCACCGTGGACGGCCTACCGGCGCGGGCCGAGCGCGACGGTGACGAGCTCGTCGTCACTCCGGCGCGGCCGATCCCCAACGGCCGGACCTTCACCGTGCGGGTCGCCTACACCGCCGACCCGACGCAGCAGCGGCACCGCTCCGACGCGATCCGGACGTACGGCTGGATTCCCACCTCCGACGGCACCCTGCTGTACGCGCAGCCCGACGGCGCCCGGATGGTCTTCCCGGCGAACGACCACCCGAGCCTGCGTGCACCGGTCACCTTCCACGTCACCACCCCGCCGGGAGTGAGCGCGGTGGCGAACGGGCGGCTGGTCGAGAAGGCGCAGCAGTCCGACGGGCGGGTGCGGTGGACGTACGACTCCGAGGAACCGGTCGCCGCGCAGCTCGTGCAGTTGGCGATCGGGAGGTTCACGTTCGTCGACGGCACCGGGCCGCGCGGGCTGCCCGTGCGGGACGCGGTGCCGGACGGTCTGGTCGGCGACACCGAGGACTACCGCGCGCTGACGCCTGATCACCTCGCGTGGCTGGAGCGGCGGCTCGGCCCGTACCCGTTCCGCCGCTACGGCGTCCTCGTCGGGGACACCGACCTGCCCGTCGCGCTGGAGACGCAGTCGCTGTCCGTCGTACCGAGCGCCGATCTCCTCGGCGACCGGGTCGACGCCGAGCGGGACCTGGTGCACGAGCTGACCCACCACTGGACGGGCGACAGCGTGGCGATCCGGCGCTGGTCCGATCTGTGGCTGAGTGAGGGTCATGCCCGTTTCTACGAGCGCCTGTACTCCGACGAGCACGGCGGCCCCGACATGGAGGACGCGATGCGGGCGGCGTACAAGCAGCACGACCAGTGGCGGCACGACCAAGGGGCGCCCGCCGAGCCGACCGGGCCGACCCTGTTCAAGGTGATGCGGTACGACGGCTCGGCGCTGGTGCTGTACGCCCTGCGGGAGAAGGTCGGCAAGGAGACGTTCGAGCGGATCGAGCGCACCTGGGTGACGAGATATCAGGTCCGGACCGCCGGCACCCGGGACTTCATGCGGCTCGCCTCCGAGGTGGCCGGCCAGGACCTGACGCCCTTTCTGACGCCCTGGCTGTACGGGGCGCACACCCCGCCGATGCCGGGACACCCGGACTGGGAAGTCGACCCCGTGGAGGAGTGAGCGGGACATAAGGGGGCGCGAGGGCGCTGCCGCCGACCGGGTGGCCTCTGGCGGGTGGCTGGTCCACGTGGTTGACGGTTGGCGCGCCGGGGCGCGCGAGGCACGGAAACGTACGGAGGGTGGCGTTACGGGCAACTCCGTTGTCCCTGCTGCGTTTGTCCGTTGCGACGAGCATGGATGGAGACACCCCGTGATGAGAAGACGTGTCGTCCCCCGTGTCACAGGCGCCGTCCGGCGACACCGTCGGTTGATCTGCGTGACCGCACTGTCGGCGCTCCTGCTCCCGCTGCTGATCGGTCCCGACCATGACGACGACGTGGCGGCCGACCAGCGTCTGCAGCACGAGTTCTCGGCCGCCGCGGACAAGTACCACGTGCCGAGCAGCGTGCTGATGGGCGTGTCCTACCAGCAGACGCGCTGGGACTCCCATCCGGGCACGCCGAGCGTCGCCGGCGGCTACGGGCCGATGCACCTGGTGGATGTCCGCCCCGCCCATTCGGTCCCGGCGCAGTCGCTGCCGCCGGACGGCAGCCCGCGTCCACTCGCGGGGGCGCCGGACGCGGCCGCCGCGGGCGCCCCGGGCGCCCCCGAACAGCAGACGGACCTGCGCCGGGCCGCCAAGTTGATCGGCGAGCCGGCCAAGCAACTGCGCATGGACGCGGCCGCCAACGTGCGCGGCGGCGCGGCCCTCCTGGCGGCGACGCAGAAGCAGCTCGGCAAGCCGCTCAGCGAGAACCCGGCCGACTGGTGGGACGCGGTGGCGAAGTTCTCGGGCACGGGTGACACGGCGTCGGCGGCGACGTACGCCGACGACGTCTTCACGGTGATCCGCAAGGGCGCGCAGCGCACCACCGACGCCGGACAGCACGTCACCCTGCCCCCGAACCCCGGCGTACGTCCCCGCTCCGCGAAGGTGCGGGATTCGAACCGGCCCACGCAGGTCGAGTGCCCGGCGGAGCTGACCTGTTCCTGGCTGAGCGCGGCGTACTCCAGGGTCGGCGACTCGTACGGCAACTACGACCCGGCGGACCGGCCCAGGGACCAGAAGATCGAGTACATCGTCATCCACGACACCGAGGCGTCGCTGTGGTCCATGCTGCAGACCGTGCAGGATCCGGCGGAGGCGTCCTGGCACTACTCGGTGCGCTCCAGCAACGGCCAGATCACACAGCATGTGCGGACCAAGGACGAGGCCTGGCACTCGGGCAACCAGTTCGTGAACGCCCGCTCGATCGGCATCGAGCATGAAGGTTTCCTCACCCAGCCCGACTCCTGGTACTCGGAGCAGATGTACCGGTCCTCGGCCCGTCTGGTGCGCTTCCTCGCGAAGAAGTACGGCATCCCGATCGACCGGCAGCACATCTTCGGCCACGACAACGTGCCGTCCCCGACGACCGGCGCCATCCCGGACATGCACGACGACCCCGGGCCCTTCTGGGACTGGCGGCACTACTTCGACCTGCTCGGCGCGCCCCTGAAGGCCACGGCGGGACCGGACAGCCCGGTGCTGATGGTGCTGCCGGACTACAAGACCTACAAGCCGCGCTTCTACGGCTGCGAGGGCCACGGCGTGCTGTGCCCGCCGCACGGCTCCAGCGCCGTACGCCTGCACACCGAGCCGGCCGACGACGCCCCGCTGATCCAGGACCCGGGCCGGCACCCGGACGGCAAGGACTCCACGGAGGACGTCAACGACCTGGGCTCGCGGATCTCGGCGGGGCAGAAGTTCGCGGCCGCCGGGCGCAGCGGGGACTGGACGGCGATCTGGTTCCAGGGCCACAAGGCGTGGTTCAAGAACCCGATGGACCATCCGACGGCCGTCGGCTCGACCGGGCAGCTGGTGACGCCGAAGGACGGCACGGGCGAGATCCCGGTGTACGGCCGTGCCCTGCCGGAGGCCTCCGCCTATCCCTACGGGATGAAACCGCAGACCGAGTCACCGCTGCCGTACACCCTCCAGGAGGGCCAGCGGTATGTGACGCAGACCAGCGTCTCCGGTTCGTACGTGGACCGCTCGTCCTTCGGCAAGGGGCCGGGAAGGGTGGTCAATGGATCGGAGAAGTACTACGAGATCCAGCTCGGCCACCGGCTCGCCTACGTCCGCGCGAGCGACGTGGACGTGGTGAGCCAGACGGGACAGGCGGCGGGTCCGCCACGTCCGTGACGGAACCGGCAGGTCTTACGGAGTGGTGACGGGGCGGGCGTGGTCCTTCGGTGCGGAGGGCCGCGCCGCCTAGCGTGCGGGGTATGCGCGTACTGGTCACCGGCTCGGCCGGGTTCATCGGATCGCACGTCGTCGAGGCGCTGTCGGCGCACGGGCACGAACCCGTGGCGTACGACGTGCGGACGGACCCGGCGGCCGACGTCCGGGACCCGGACGCGGTCGCCCGTGCCCTGGCCGGGGTGGACGCCGTGTGCCACCAGGCGGCCATGGTCGGCCTCGGCACCGGCTTCGCCGACGCGCCGGAGTACGTCTCCCGCAACGACCTCGGTACGGCCGTACTGCTGGCGGCCATGGCGGAGGCGGACGTACGGCGGCTGGTCCTCGCCGGGTCGATGGTGGTGTACGGGGAGGGGCGGTACGAGTGCCCGCGCCACGGCGTCGTACGGCCCGGCCCACGGGGCGTCGACCGTCTCGCGGCCGGGCACTTCGAGCCCGGCTGCCCGTCCTGCGGCGCCGACCTGGCCCCCGGCCCGGTCGGCGAGGACGCCCCCACCGACCCGCGCAATGTGTATGCGGCGACGAAGCTGGCCCAGGAGCACCTGGCGGCCGCGTGGGCCCGGGCGACCGGCGGCTCGGCGGTGTCGCTGCGCTACCACAACGTGTACGGGCCCCGGATGCCCCGGAACACCCCGTACGCCGGGGTCGCCTCCTTCTTCCGCTCCGCGCTGGCCCGGGGCGAGGCCCCGCGGGTGTTCGAGGACGGGCGCCAGCGACGGGACTTCGTGCACGTACGGGACGTGGCGGCGGCCAACCTGGCGGCACTGGAAGCGGATTCACCGGGCGCGGCTCTCGTGGCGTACAACACGGGCAGCGGCGAGCCGCACACGGTCGGCGAGATGGCCCGCGCCCTGGCCGTGGCGTACGGCGGCCCCGAACCTGTGGTCACCGGCGAGTACCGCCTGGGCGACGTACGCCACATCACCGCGGACTCCACCCTCCTGCGGGCCGAGCTGGGCTGGAAGCCGGAGGTCGGATTCGAGGCCGGGATGCGGGAGTTCGCGGCGTCGGAGTGAGCTGACCAGGGCCTGTCGGACCATTCGCGCCGGATCAGGCCGCGGCGTCTGGTGCCGTGCATCGCAAGGCGGAGGGTCGCCCTCGTACTGGGCGTACTTGGGCATGCCCGACAACGCAGCGAGGGTGCGGTGCCTGGGGGCACCTCCCAGCCGCCAGGCTGGGAGAGCGTCGCGCGCCCGGCGGGAATTGTCGGACGGGCCCTAGGGGGCCGTCGGGAGTGTCACCTCGAAGCGGCAGCCGCCCGGGATGTTGTGGACGCTCGCCCGGCCCTGGTGGGCCTCGACGATGCCGCGGACGATGGCCAGGCCCAGGCCCGCGCCGGCCGGGGGCGTCCGGGCGTGGGTGCCACGCCAGCCGGTGTCGAAGACGCGCGGGAGGTCCTCCTCGGGGATGCCGCCGCAGCCGTCGGTCACCGACAGGACGACACCCTCGGGGCGGCGCTCGGCGGCGACGGCCACCGTCCCGTCGGCCGGTGTCCGCCGGATCGCGTTGACCAGCAGGTTGCCCAGGACCCGGCTCATCTCCTTGCCGTCCACCTCGACGGGCACCGGCTCGATGCTCTCGCCCACCAGCCGCACCCCGAGCTCCCGCGCGAGCGGGTCGGCTCCCGCGAGGGCGTCGCCCACCAGGTCGTACAGGGACATCCGGGACGGGGACAGGGCGAGGGTGCCGGCGTGGATGCGGGAGAGTTCGAAGAGGTCGCCGACCATGTCGTTGAGGCGCTCGACCTCGGTGCGGATCTGCTTGAGGTAGCGCTCCGGGTCGGCCGCGACGCCGTCCTCCAACGCCTCGGACATGGCGCGCAGCCCGGCGAGCGGGGTGCGCAGGTCGTGGGAGATCCAGGCGACCAGTTCGCGCCGGGAGGTCTCCAGGGCGCGCTCGCGGTCCCGTGACTCGGCGAGCCGCGCGCTGGTGGCCGCCAACTCACGGCTGAGCGCGGAGAGTTCGGCGGTGGCCGGCCCGTCGGGCGCGGCGAAGGAGCCGCCGTCGCCGAACGAGCGGGCGGCGAGCTGTAGTTCGCGGCTGCGGGCGACGACCCAGCGGCCGAGGAGCAGCGCGGTGGCGAGGGACACCACGGTGGCCATCGCGACCACCGTCGTGACGACCTTCAGATCGTGCGGGGACAGGAACATCGCCCACGCGACGAGGAGCGTGCCCGCGAACATCGCGGCCACCGCCACGGACGCCACCACGGTGAGCGAGGCGGTGAGCGAGCGACGGCGCAGCAGCCACAGGGCGCCCGCGCCCGCAGCACCGGCCGCCACCGCGCCCAGAAACGCGTACAGCGCCATCAGCAGCATGTCGTTCACGGTCACTCCTCCCCGGCGACGGACTCGGTGACGGTCTCGGCGACGGGTTCGAAGCGGTAACCGACGCCCCACACGGTCTGGATGAGCCGGGGCCGGGCCGGGTCGTTCTCGACCTTGCCACGCAGCCGGCGGACATGGACGGTGACCGTGGACAGGTCGCCGAAGTCCCAGCCCCACACCTCCTTCATGAGGTCCTGCCGGCTGAACACCCGTCCGGGATGCCGCAGGAAGAAGGCGAGCAGGTCGAACTCACGGATGGTGAGGGCGAGTTCGTCGCCGTTCTTGAGAGCTCGGCGGGCCGCCGGGTCGACGGTCAGTCCGGACGCGGTCAGCGAACCGGTGTCGGCGCGCGGGCGGGTGCGGCGCAGCACCGACTCGACACGCAGGACGAGTTCGCGGGGGCTGAAGGGCTTGGTGACGTAGTCGTCCGCGCCCACCTCCAGGCCGAGGATGCGGTCGTCCTCGTCGCCGCGGGCGGTGAGCATGATGACCGGCACGGGTCCCCGGCCTCGCATCCGGCGGCACACCTCCAGGCCGTCCATGCCGGGCAGCATCAGGTCGAGGACCACCAGGTCCGGCCAGTGGGCTGCGGCGCGGGCGAGCGCGGCCGGGCCGTCCTCGGCGCGGTCCACGACGTACCCGGCGCGGTCGAGGTAGCCCGTGACCACCTCGGCGACCGTGGGGTCGTCGTCGACGACCAGGACCCGGGCCGCCCCTGCCCGCTCATCCGCCTGCTGCTCCATACGGCCAGCGTCGCACCCCGCCCGCGTCCGCGCGGCTCCCGGGGGCGGGACGGGCCCCGGACGTCCGCGTTTCGTAAGGACTCGCGGACCTCCTTCGACGTCCGTGTTCCGTAAGGAGCCGTAGTCCGAAATGCCCCTTTCGCGCCCGTAGGGTGAGTGCCGTGACGACCTCTCCCACACCACCGGACGCGTCCCAGGACGTCGACGTCGTACTCCCCTGTCTGAACGAGGCCGACGCCCTGCCCTGGGTCCTGGCCCGCGTTCCGGCCGGCTGGCGCGCCCTCGTCGTGGACAACGGCTCCACCGACGGCTCCGCCGAGATCGCCCACGCGCTGGGCGCGACCGTGGTCCGCGAGCCGCGCCGCGGGTTCGGCGCCGCCTGCCATGCGGGGCTGACCGCCGCCACGGCCGACATCGTGTGCTTCTGCGACTGCGACGCCTCCCTCGATCCGGCCCGGCTCGTCCCCTTCGTACGCGAAGTCCGCGACGACGACGCCGACCTGGTGCTCGGCAGACGCCGGCCGCAGCGTCGGGGCACCTGGCCCGCGCACGCCCGCGCCGGGAACCTCGCGCTCACGCGCATACTGCGCCGCCGCACCGGCCTGCGCCTGCACGACCTCGGCCCGCTGCGCGCCGCCCGCCGCGAGGCGCTGCTCACCCTCGGCCTCACCGACCGGCGCAGCGGCTACCCGCTGCAGATGGTCGTGCGCGCGGCCGACGCCGGCTGGCGCATCGCCGAGCACGACGTGCCGTACCTGCCGCGCACCGGCGACTCCAAGGTCACCGGCACCTGGCGGGGGACCTGGCAGGCGGTACGGGACATGAGCCGCGTCCTCGCCGAGGCACCGGTGGCATCGGCTGCACCGTACGGAGGTCCGCGGTGACCACGCTGCTCGTCATCGCCAAGGAGCCGCGTCCGGGTCGGGTCAAGACGCGGCTCACCCCGCCGTTCTCCCCCACCGAGGCCGCGACGCTCGCCGAGGCGGCCCTCGCCGACACCCTGCGCGCGGTCGCCGCCGCTCCCGCCGACCGCCGGGTCCTGGTGCTCGACGGCCGGCCCGGCCCCTGGCTGCCGCCCGGCTTCGACGTCGTACCGCAGTGCGCGGGAGGCCTCGACGAGCGTCTCGCCGCCGCCTTCGCCGGATGCGACGGGCCCGCCCTGCTGGTCGGCATGGACACCCCGCAGATCACACCCGAGTTGCTCACCGTGGACTTCACCGGGTGCGAGGCGTACTTCGGGCCCGCCGAAGACGGCGGTTTCTGGGCCCTGGGGCTCGCCGAGCCCGACCCCGGGCTGCTGCGGGGCGTGCCGATGTCGACGCCGACCACGGGTGCGGTGCAGCGACGGCGGCTGACTGGGGCGGGACTGCTGGTACGCGACCTGCCACCGCTGCGCGACGTCGACACCGTGGCCGACGCCGAGGCGGTGGCGGCGCTGGCCCCGCACGGCCGGTTCGCGGCCGAGCTGGCCCGGCTGCGGGCAGCGGGACGCCGATGAGCACCGCGCAACGGGAGACGGTCGGGCGTTCGTGGTCCGCCGATCCCTACTCCGACGCCCTGCGGACCGGGCGCGGACCGCTCTTCCTCTCCCGGGCCGACGGGTGGCTGCTGCCTCTCGAGGTCGAACGGTGGTGCGGTGCGGCCGACGCCGTGGACCTGGAGGTGCTGCGGCGGTGCGAGGGCGCCGTGCTCGACGTGGGGTGCGGGCCGGGGCGGCTGGTGGCCGAGCTGGCCGCCCGGGGCCGTACCGCTCTCGGCATCGACGTCAGCGAGGCCGCCGTCGCGCACACCGTACGGCTCGGCGGGCAGGCGCTGCGCCGCTCCGTCTTCGACCCGCTGCCCGGTGAGGGCCGCTGGGGCACCGCCCTTCTCGTCGACGGCAACCTCGGTATCGGGGGCGACCCGCACGCCCTGCTCGACCGGCTGGCCCGACTCCTCGCGCCGGGCGCGCTGTTGATCGCGGAGACGGTGCCGTTCGACATCGACGAGCGGATCGACGTACGGATCGTGCGGGTCGCCGACGCCCGGGTCGCCGCGAGCACTCCGTTCCCCTGGGCCCGGCTCGGCACCCCCGCGCTGCTGCGGTACGCCCGCACCCTCGGCTGGCGCACCGCCGCTCAGTGGTCGGCCGGCGGGCGCAGTTTCGTCGCCCTGCGCAGCCGCAGCAGCAGCAGGAGCGCCGAACCGCCGAAGAGGACGGCCGTGATCAGCAGCCACCGGCCGAGGAACACGTCCGGCGACAGCCCGGTGCCCGACCGGTAGTGGTCCGCCACCATCCCGCTGATCAGCGGGAACCACACGAGCAGTAGGAGACCGGACAGCACGGCGGGCACCCGCACGTACGGCGTCCACGTCCGGCGCCCGGCGCTGCCGAGCCCCCGGATCACCGCCCGGTCTGCGACCGAGTACAGCGGCAGCAGCACCAGGTCGTGCAGCAGGGCGGCACCGACGAACCACAGGGCGACACCGAACCAGTCGTTCGCGAGGAGCTGCACGCCCGCGTATCCGGCGACCGCGAACGAGCAGACCAGCAGCAGGATCTGCAGCGGGCTGCCGAGCGGGAGGCGGCGCGGTCGTAGCGCGCTCGGGATCCGTCGCATCGCCATCGTCACAGGTCTCCGAACGTCATCCGGGCCACCCACTTGGTGTTGAGCACCCCGGGCGCGGCGGGCACGATGACCCGGGCCGGGCGGCCGTGGTCGGGGGTCAGGTCCTCGCCGTTGACGAACAGGGCGAGCAGGGAGCGCGGGTCGGCCACCTGGTTGGCGCGCAGGGCGGCGTGGCGGAAGGCGCCGTGCCGCTGAAGCGACTCGACGAGGACGTCCGGCGGGTCGTCATACCCGACGAGTGCGGCCAGGTCCCGCAGGCGTACGCCCCGCCACCACTGGTCGTCGGTGGACCAGCCCTCCACGCAGGCGATGGGCAGCGCCGAGCTGTGCAGCGGCATCTTCAGCAGGTCGGCGCGGGTCAGCCGGACGGTGCCGGTGCGGCCGGTGACCACCAGCCGCCAAGCCTCCTCGCTCGTCTCGGTCGCGTCGATGCCGGCGAACGCGGCGGTCTTGTTGATCTGGAAGCCGCCGGGTCCTGCCCCGGGATCGCTCCCGCCGTGCGGCGCGAGCAGGGCGGTCGAGCGGAATGCACCGCCGAGGCTCTGCCCCACGGTCGTCACGAACAGCAGCAGCGAGCCGCCGCCGACCAGCCATAGCGCGCCGCGTCGGGAGACCGTGGGCGGATCGGGCCGGGGGGAGGTCAGGTCGTCCTCGGTCGCGTTGTGCCGGTTGCGCAGGTTCCGTACGGCCGCGGGCAGCTTCAGGGCGGTGTGGGCGACGAACGCGGCGAAGAACACCCAGGCGCCGTAGAAATGCAGCGGGTAGAAGGAGCCCGGGAAGACGTAGTCGAGCTGGACGTTGAGCACCCCGGTGACGAACTCGAAGAGCGCGCCCCCGACCAGCAGGAGCAGGGAGATCCGCTCCAGCGCGTGGGCGAGCGAGCGCGCCGGGGGCAGCGCGAACAGCTTCGGCACCACCGACCAGAGCTTGGCCAGCAGCACCGGGATCAGGGTGATGCCGAGCGTGACGTGCACGCCCTGGGTGAACCGGTACAGCCAGTGCGGGTTCGTCGGCCAGGCGAACAGATAGAAGCCGAGGAGGCCCTTGTCCGGGGTCTGGTCGTTCACCCGGGACAGGTCCGGGTTGTAGGCGGCGTACGACACCAGCCCGGTCACGAACAGCACCGTGATGCCCCCGAGCAGCACGACGCCGAGCACGGAGGTGAACCAGGGACCGCGCAGGGGGCTGCGCCAGAAGCCGGGGGAGGAGGGGAGCCGTGGGTCGCGCATGTTCCGACCGTAGGCCGGGTGACCACCAAGAACGGGTGCGCGACCCGTGACGAAACTCTGACGTCCGCGCTGCGAGTGGCCTCGCGTACGGTCATGCGGCCTAGCGTTCCCGTGTGAACCGCGCCCTCCTTCGCGACCTGTCCGCCGCCGCGGCCGCCGCCCTGCTCGTCCTGGCGGCGGTGCTGGTCGGCCGCCACATCCAGGACACCCACCACACGCTCTTCGTCAACTGGCCACCCCTGTTCGCGAACTGGGACCCGCACGTCGGACCGGGCACCCCGGCCGCGGTGGCCGTAGCGGCCGCCGTGATCGCGTACGGTCCCGTGCTCGCCGCCCGGCTGCCCTGGCGGGCGCTGCTCGCCGCCGCCTGGGGCACTGCCATGGCCTGGACCTGGTCCCTCGCGCTCGTCGACGGCTGGCAGCGGGGCGTCGCGGGCCGGCTCACCACCCGCAATGAGTATCTGCAGGTCATCGACCGCTTCCAGGACATCCCGGCCACCCTGCGGGACTTCACCGGGTACATCCTGATCCAGTCGCCCGACCACTGGCCGGCGCACATCGCCGGGCACCCCCCGGCGGCCACGCTGACCTTCGTCCTGCTCGACCGGGCCGGGCTGCACGGCGGCGGCTGGGCCGGGGCCTGGTGCATCACCGTCGGCGCGACCGCGTGCGTGGCCGTGCTGGTGGCGGTGCGCGCGCTGACCTCGGAGCAGCCGGCCCGGCGGGCGGCACCGTTCCTGGCGATGGCCCCGGCCGCGGTGTGGGTGGGGGCCTCGGCCGACGGGTACTTCGCGGCGGTCGCCGCCTGGTCCGTGGCCCTGCTCGCATTCGCGGTGACCGGACACTCCCGCTGGTGGGCGGCGGGCTCCGGGCTGCTGTTCGGCCTGACCTGCTACCTCTCCTACGGCCTCACGCTCTTCGCGCTCATCGGCGCGGCGGCACTGCTGCTGGGCCGGGGGCGGTTGCGGGTGCTGCCCTTCCTGGTCGCCGGGGCGGCCGTAGTACCGGCGGTGTTCACGGTGATCGGCTTCGACTGGTGGGAGGCGTACCGCCTGCTGGAAGAGCGCTACTACCAGGGCGTCGGCGGCATCCGGCCGTACAGCTACTGGGTGTGGGCGAACCTGGCCTGCCTGGTCCTCGTCACAGGGTTGGCCACGGCGGCGGGGCTGGGGCGAGTGGCGGGGGCGCTGGTACGGCGGGGCGGGCGTCCGGCCTCGCGGTTCAAGGGCTGGTCCGTCTCGCGCCTCGACGCGTGGCCGGCGCAGGCCAGACTCGCCCTGCTGGTCGCCGCCGCCGCCCTCGCCGTCCTGCTCGCCGACCTGTCCGGCCTGAGCAAGGCGGAGACCGAGCGCATCTGGCTGCCGTTCGCGATGTGGCTGCTCCCGGCCTGCGCGCTCCTGACCCGCCCCCGCGCCTGGCTCACCGCCCAGGCCGTCCTCGCCCTCCTCCTCAACCACCTGCTGCTGACCGGCTGGTGACACGAGGGGCATGCTGGAGAACGCAGGAGGTGACGGCATGCGGTGGTGGACCGGGGTGTGGCTGATCACGGGGGTGATGGCGTTGGCCGCGTGTGGTGGGACAGCGGGTGACGGAACCGACGAGAACCACGCCTCCTCGACCGCGGCCTGTGCCACCGGGCATGTGCAGGTCACCGTGTCGCCCGGTGATCCGGTGACGCGGCGGCTGTGTGTGCGGCCCGGGACCGTGGTGTCGCTCGTCCTCCACCCCCGTACCGACGACGCGCGCTGGACCGGTGTGCACAGTTCCGCGCCGGTGTTCGTGCTGCCCGAGGGCTGGCGGCGGGACACGGACGGCACCGCACACACCAACCTGCGGTGCGCCGGTGTCCGGGCCGGCGCCGCCGTGGTCACCGCGTCGGCGAAGGCACCCGATGTGGCGGGCGCGCCGCACATCGTCTTCACGCTGGACGTGATCGTGGTGCCGTACGGACGAGAGGGGTGACCCCTGGGCGACGGACGCCCCGGGATCACCCCTCCGCTCGAGCCTCGCCTGACGTCAGCCGAGGTCACGCACCTTGAAGGTGTAGATGCCACGGCCGTGCGTCGCCGCGTACAGCGTCCGCCCGTCCGGGCCCAGCTTCAGCTGGAGCACGGCGACGGCGGGCAGCTTGCCGACGCGCTTCCACGTCGTGTGGCCCGGGGCGCGGTAGACGACGCCCAGGTCGGTGGCGACGGCGAGGCCGCCGTTCGGGGTGACGACCGCCGAGTTGGTGGGCACGTCGGGGAGGTTGGCCGAGACGTCGGTCCAGGTGGTGCCGCCGTCGCGGGACTCGAAGACGTGACCGACGCCCGCGCCGGGGCCCTCGGTCCAGTGCCGGGAGAAGCCGTTGACCGCGAGGAAGACGTGGTCGGCGTTCTTCGGGTCGATCGCGAAGCCGCTGAGGTAGCGGTTGGGCACGGTCCCGTCCACCGGCAGGTTGATGTCGTGCCAGCCGGTGCCGTCCGCGTTGCCGACGGCGATGCCACGGGCGAAGCCCTGGTCGTTGCAGGGGCCGCACCAGGCCGCGTACACCTTGCCGCCGGAGGCCGCGACGGCGGTCGCGGTACGGCCGGCGCCGAGGTCGTGCAGGCTGGTCCACTCCGAGCCGCTGCGGATGGCGTAGCCGTGGGTCTGGACCCAGATGTGCCGGCCGCCCGCGATCCAGGTGTTGCTGTTCTTCAGGTCGGCCGAGAGCGGGGCGATGAAGCGGGCCTCACCGGTGGCGTTGTCGGCGGGCGCGACGCCGTACGACGTGATCTTGCTGGGGTCGTTCACCCAACTTCCGTCGTTGACCGCACAGTTCTGGGTCACCTGGATCGCGAGGTAGACGTACTCCTCGGCGATGTTGCACCCGTTGGCGGGGTCGGTGAGGGTGTCGCCGCCGTCGCCGCCGAAGTTGGAGCCCATCACCTTGTCGTTGCTGCGCAGCAGCGACTGGCCGTTGTCCTGCAGACCGCCGTTCACGGCGACGCCGCCGTGGTCCAGGTCCTTGCCGATGCCCACCGAGTAGTACTGGAGGGTGTCGATGGTGCCGTCGTTGAGGGAGGTCCAGTCGGTGGCGTGCCCGTCGGAGTCCTGGGAGCCGCGGACGGGGCGCTTGTAGACGCCGCCGTCGTTGCCGACGTACACCCAGCTCTTTCCGTGGTAGCGGCCGATGGCGACGCCGTGCTGGTCGGAGTGGGTGGTCGGGTTGCAGTCACCGGTCTGCTTGGCCGGGTCGATGCTCCAGCAGGAGAACCCGAAGTTCCAGTACGGCCCGACGGTCGACCAGTTGGTGCCGCCGTCCTTGGTCTCGTAGACCTCCTCGAGCCCGGCGTACACGTGCTCCGGGTCGCTCGGGTCGACGGTGAGGAACTGGTTGTACCAGGCCTGGACGCCGGGCATGTAGCCCCCGGAGGTCAGCGCCGAACCGCTGGCCGCGAGGCCCTTGTAGTCGGCGATCTTCGTCCAGGGGCCGGTCGGGGAGCCGGACTTGGAGACGAAGAAGCCCTCCAGACCGCTGTCCGGGTTGGTGTTCAGCTGCTCCGGCGACTGGTCGATGGCGTAGTAGCGGGAGCCGTCGGCGGAGCGGGCGAAGGTGACGTTGCCGACGCCGTCCGGGTCGGCGGGGAGGTCGCCGAGCCCGCTGGTGATCCGCTTCCAGGTGCCGTCGGAACCCTTGGTGTAGAAGCCGTTGTAGTCGTCACCGCTGCGCCAGCCGATCGCGAGGACCACCTTGGAGGGGTCCTTCGGGTCGATCGCGATGTCGTTGGCGATGTTCTTGTACGCCGCGGAGGAGTCGTGCGCCTTCGAACCGCCCGGCAGATAGTCGGGGTTCGGCGCGAACTCCAGCTTCCAGGCGCCGCCGAGCTTCTTCGTGGAGTGGCTCCACACGCCCTCGCTGGTCGCCGCCCACACCTTGCCGCCACCGAAGCGCAGCTGGTGGACGGTGGTGCTCTCCAGCTCGTCGCCGCCGACGCGGCTGCGGGTGGAGAACGTGCCGCGGTGCGGGTCGGACAGCACGTAGACGCCGCTGCCGAGGTACGCGTCCGCGTTGGTGGTCGCCTCACCGGTGCCCAGCCAGAGCCGTCCGCCCCCGTCGACAGCGAGCGCGCCGGTCGACTGCGAGGGCAGCGCGTCGCTGATCGCCTGCCAGTGCCCGCCGCCGCTGCGCGACCGCCACACCCCACCGCCGGCACTACCGGCGTACACGTACCCGTCGTCGTCGGCGGCCATCGCGGCCATCCGCCCGGTCACATACCCCGAACCACCGCTGGAGTTGGAGTCGAAGTCGCGATAGCGCCCGTCGTCGGAGTTGTACGGCAGATCGGTGATGTTGCTCCAACTGCCGCCGGTGCCACGCAGGTTGGCGAGACTGCTCCAGGCGGCTCCGTAGGCGCCGGGGGCGACGATACCGGGGGAGGTACGGGCCTCGGCGTACTGATCGGCACCTTCGGCTATCTCGTCGGCCTCGCCACCGCCGTCGTCCTCGCCGGCCAGACTCGGCGTGACGACGCCGGCCGACCCGTCGCGCTCGGCGGCGAGTCGGTCCTGGGCACGGACTCCGAAGGGGCTGCCGTGGCGGGCGGGCGCGGCGCCCGCGGGTATCGCTATCAGTCCGGCGGACGCGGTGATGGCACAGATCGTGAGCCATCGTCTCTTGCGAATTGCTGCTGGCACCAGAAATCTCCCGAGCGGGCGTTGATGAGCCGTCGCAGCAGACCCGATCACGCATGGCCGTTGAGTTCCGGATTTTGGCCAGACCTTGACTCGAACCTGTCGGTAAGGGCGTCTGTCGGGAGGGCGACCCCCGCACCTGGCGGCGCGGTGAAGTCCGCAAGGCTGCGGAGATATGACAGACCGGGGCGACCGGAGAGCTGTCTCTCGCCGACTACGGCGAACCCCGAGCGGGCCAGCACGGCCCGTGATGCCGCGTTGTCGAGCGTGGTCGCGGCGCGCAGGGTGGTCAGCCCGTAGCTGTTGGCGGCGAGGTCGCACAGCTCCCGTACGGCCCGGGTGGCCAGCCCCCGGCCCGCGGCACGCTCCGCGATCCGGTACCCGAGTTCGGCGCCGCCGTCCGTCACATCCACGAGATTGACCCGCCCCAGCACCTCGCCCTCGGCGCCGACCAGCACATGGAAATAACAGACACCAGCCTCCTGCTCGGCAAGCAGGGCACGGTGCCGCTCGTCGAACCGGGCGAAGTAGTCGTCGCCTCGGTCAGGGATGGACTTGGCGAAGTAGGCCCGGTTCTCCTGCTCGAAGGCGAGCAGTGCGGGGGCGTGGCCTGGACGGAGCAGCTGCATCTCGGGCATGAACAGGAACATAGACAACCCAACCGCCGCCCGGTCCTTGTTCTGTGGCAGCCCCTCACCCCGGCCCCGAGTGACACGCATCACGATTCCCGAGAGTTGCGCCAGATTTAAACTGTCGCTCGTGGATTCCAAGGACGTGATGGGGTGGGAGACCGCCGTGCTGGACGGCGGGCCCGCCGACGGGCTGCGGATGAAGGTTTCCGGGCGGCCGCGGGTGATCCAGGTGACGTACCCCTGCGAGGTGGAGGCGCCGCCCGAACACGGCGTGCGTGCGGAAGCTGTGTTCGTCTACCGCCGCGACTTCCATGTGAAGAGCGAGCCGTTGCGCTACGGCTTCGACGTCGCCAGTCCCTGACGGGCGCCACATGCGGGACTTACGGGGCGGAAGAGGGGGCGGCGTACCATCTGCCAGCACTGCTGCCACCCTTGCTAGATTGCGCAACTGTACAACCACAGGGCGGGGCCACACGCGTCCCCTCCGTATGAGCCGGACCGGTACGGACGGATGAGGGCGCGCGGATGACGACGACGAGGGAACACGAGACGGCGACGCACCGTCGGCGCCGTAGCGAGCCGCCCCGCAACGGCTCCGGTCATGGCCGCCGCTCGGCACGCGGCCGCAGGCGGAGCCCCTGGCGGACCCTGCTTCTCGTCGCGCTGGCCGTGGTGGTGCTCGGCACGGCCGGGCTCGGCTGGATCTATCTGAAGCTGAACGGCGACATCAGCACCTTCGACGGCGACGGCCTGTCCAAGAACCGTCCCGACGCCGCCGCCTCCAAAGGTGAGAACGTCCTGGTCATCGGCTCGGACGCGCGCAACGACGGCAACAGCGCGCTGGGCGGGGGCAACAAGGACGACATCGGCCGCTCCGACACCGCGTTCCTGCTGCACGTCTACGCCGATCACAAGCACGCCCTGGCCGTCTCCGTCCCCCGCGACACCCTGGTGACCATCCCGCCGTGCAAACTGCCCGACGGCACCTGGACGAAGACACAGACCGACACCATGTTCAACGCGGCCTTCTCGATCGGGCAGACGGAGAAGGGCAACCCGGCCTGCACCCAGAACACGGTCGAGCAGCTGACCGGTCTGCGCGTGGACCACACCGTGGTCGTCGACTTCAAGGGCTTCGCGGCGCTGACGGACGTCGTCGGCGGGGTGGAGGTGTGCCTGCCGAACGACGTGTACCAGAACGACCTCAACCCCAAACGCCCCACCCAGGGCAGCCGGATCTTCAAGAAGGGCGAGCAGAAGGTCTCCGGGCAGAAGGCCCTCGACTACGTCCGCCTGCGCCACGGCGTCGGCGACGGCTCCGACATAGGCCGCATCCAGCGCCAGCAGGCCTTCGTCTCCAGCCTGATGAAGAAGATCAAGAGCGACGGGCTCACCCCGACCAAGCTGCTGCCGCTCGCCTCCGCCGCCACCAAGTCCATGACCGTCGACCCGGGACTGGGCTCGGCGGACAAGCTGATCTCCTTTGCGATGTCGCTCAAGAACGTCGACCTGCACAACACCAAGTTCGTGACGATCCCCTGGCGTTACGAGGGTTCACGCGTCGCCGTCGTCGAGCCGGACGCCTCCGACCTGTGGGCCGCCCTGAAGGCCGACCGCACCATCGACGGCAAGGACGCCAGCGGCAAGAAGAAGAAAGCGAGTGCGAGCGCGCCCGCCTCGCCGAGTCCCGCCGAGAGCGTCTCCGGCGCCGGTATCGACGTCGCCGTCTACAACGGCACCACCACCCGCGGCCTCGCCTCCGAGGCGGCCAGGGACCTCACCGCGCACGGCTTCACCGTCACCGGCACCGGGAACGCGCTCAACACGCAGCACGCCACCACGGTCGTCCAGTACGGCCCGGGACTGCGCACCCGGGCCGACAAGCTCGCCAAGCTGTTCCCGGGCGCCCAGCTCCAGTCCATCGGCGGAGCCGTGCTCAACGTGGTCGTGGGCGCCGACTACGCCGCCGGCACCACCGCCTCGCCGGCCCCGACCGCCGTCCCCAGTTCGGTGGCCGACGGAGCACGCTCGGCCGACGACGACCTGTGCTCCAACCTGACGTACGGGGCGGGTGGTTGACGGGTGCGGGCGCGGGCCCGCTAGGCGCCGGTCCCGGGGGACCTCGGTGCCGGTACGGCGGGCAGGCCGGCGCGTGCGGCGAGCTGACCCACCATCAGGCGGACGACGGTGACCACGTCGGGATCGGCCACGTAGTAGATCTGCCGCCGGCCCTGGCGGCGGGAGCGGACCAGGCCCGCCAGTTTCAGCTTGGCCAGGTGCTGGCTGACCGCGGGCAGGGCGCCGCCCACCCGGTCCGCGAGGTGCGTGACGTCGCTCTCGCTCTCGGACAGGGCCCACATGATGTGCAGCCGGGCCGTCGAGGCGAGCAGCCCGAAGGCGGCGGCCGCCTCGGCCAGCACCTCGGCGGAGGGATCCTGGATGCCCCCGATCCGCGCCACAGCCCTCTCCCGTCCGCCCGCGTCACAGCCCACGCACATGTCCCGCCCAGTGTAGGAGTCGGCACCGGGGCCTTCCGCCGGGCGGCCGCGGGCCGCTCACTCCTCGTCGGACGTCGTCACGGGCCGGGTCCGGCCGGGTTCCGGAAGTTCGCCCATCTCTGCGCGCAGCTGCAGGACGTCGCCGATGAACAGGTCGTACACCAGCACCCCGATCATCCCGCCGACGAGCGGGCCGACGATGGGGATCCAGAAGTAGTTGCTGTACGCACCGGGCGAACTCCCCGGGAACGCCAGCTGGTTCCAGCCCGCGATCCAGGTGAGCAGGCGCGGCCCGAAGTCACGGGCCGGGTTGATGGCGTACCCCGCGTTCGCCCCGTACGACATGCCGATCGCGGCCACCGCGAAGCCGACGACCAGCGGCCCGAGGTTCGCCTTCACCGCAGTGTTGCGCAGGTCGATGACAGCCACGATCAGCATCACCAGGAACATGGTGCCGACGATCTGGTCGATCAGCGGGCCCCAGACCCCGCCGTGGAAGTACGGCGCCGGGAACGTCGCGAAGATCGAGAACGTGGCGACCGTGTGCCCGTTCGTCTTCGGCCCCTTCACCGTCGCGTCGTAGGTGTTGATCGCGTCGTGGTAGACGAGATACACGAGCGCTGCGCCGGCGAACGCGCCGATCACCTGCGAGATCCAGTACGGCACGACCTTGATCCACGGGAACTTGCGGCGCACGGCGAACGCCAGCGTCACCGCCGGGTTCAGATGCGCGCCGCTGACGCCGCCGGCCACATAGATGCCGAAGACGACGGCCATGGCCCAGCCCCAGGTGACCAGCAGCCAGTCGCCCGCGGCCAGGAAGATCGTCGTGGTCGTGGCGGCACGGCCCGATCCGGGCAGCGCCGCCACCGCCATGGCGACCGCGCCGCAACCGAAGGAGATGAGAACGAACGTCCCCAGGAACTCAGCCAGGCATTCGCCCAGGAGGCCACCGCGGCGTCTGAGCACGGAGGGTTTGACCAGGGGAGGGATTTCCACAGCCATCTTGACCCCCTTGCAGGGTGCAAATCCGGACAACATCACCATCGTGACGTAGAACCGGTGTTCCGCCACCGTGGGTGCGGGCGCCGTGGTCTCAGGCGGTATCAGCCCTGGGCGGGCAGGTCCGGGTGCGTGAACAGGAACACGAGATACGCGATCGCGGCCAGTGTCCCCACCAGGGACAGCAGACCGCCCACCACGGCCCGGGGCCGGCTCGCGCGACCATCCAGCGCCTCCAGGTGCTCGATGCAGGCGCACACCAGGCCGATCAGGCCGAGCGGCAGCGCAACGAAGCAGGTGAGCATCCAGAACGGGCAGCAGAACCAGACCGCGACGGACGCCCCGCCGAACCAGACGGCGAGTTCCTTGTCGCGGCGTATGTCCTCCAGACCCCCCTCGGACGTCATGCGCCCTCAGCCGTCGAGGTCGTCGGCGTAGTGGCGGAAGCCGTGCCGGGTGCGGTGCAGGTCCCACAGGGTGTCCGCGAGCACGGCCGGGTCCTTGCGCTCGTGCCCCGGGACGATCGCGCCGGGGATGACGAGCTGCGCGACATGGATGCCGTCGGCGGCGAGGGTGTCGTGCAGCAGATGGCCGTACGCGCTCTCGGCGGCGAAGGCGATCGAGGTGCCGGCGCGGTCGGGGTGCGGGACGACGGCGGTGCCGCCGTTGACGAACAGGATCGTGCCGCGGCCCAGGGCGCGCATACCGGGCAGCACCCGCTGTACAGCGGCGACGGGACCGTAGACGGAGAACTCGACCGGTCCGACCAGGTCCTGGTACGTGGTCTCCAGCACCGGCCGCATGAAGTCCCGCTGCGGGACCGGGCTGTACTGCAGCACCTCGACCGGGCCGAGCGCCGCGGCCGCCTCGTCCAGCGCGGCCGCCAGGGACTCCGGGTTCCGCACGTCGGCGGTGAACCCGCGCGCCGTGACTCCCTCTGCGCCCAGCTCGGCGGCCAGGGCGTCGAGCCGCGCCCGGTCACGGGCGACGAGCGCGACGTCGTACCCCTCCCGGCCGAAGCGGCGCGCGACGGCGGATCCCAGCCCGGGGCCCGCCCCGATGATGGCGATGGTGGTCATGGTGAGTCCCGTACCCCGTCTGTGTCCGGCCCTGCCCACATGCACATGAACGTTACGGTCGTATCGGCTCCGACGCCGGGACATCGGCCGCCGGTCGCGTCCAGGTCGCCGCCCGCCGCAGCTGGGCCTCGGTGACCGTGCGGACCATGAGTGCCCCGGCCACGGCCGCGCCGATCACGGCAGCGTCGGACGCCAGCAGCGGCCACACCTCGGAGTAGGCGCGGGCGATGACCTGGTCCGCGCCGTCGTCGTAGACCAAGCCGACACCGCTGAAGGTGCCGAGCAGCCACAGGACCCACCACACGTTCAGCACGAGCGGCGCGGGCCGGTCCGGGTCGCTCGCCAGGTGGGCATCCGCGATCAGACCGCGCGGCACCCACAGATTCACGATCGGCGCGATCCAGCCGAGGTAGACCCAGAACCCGGCGTACCGGGGCTTCTGTCCCGAGAGCACGCGCGCGTTGTCCCGGACCCGCCACAGCCACGACAGGAACACGGCCGCGCAGAGCAGGGCGACGCCGCCGCCGAGGGAGGAGACCGAGTGGTACGAGTTCTCCAGCGCGGTCAGCTGGCGGTGCGTGCCGCCGCCCTGGTCCGGCGGGCCGGACGCGGGCTCCCCGGCCACCGCGAGCCGGATCTCCCACACCGCCCGCGCCGCCCAGGCCGCGCCGGCGAGCAGCAGCATGACGGAGGCGCACCGGGCCACGAGGGCGACCGGCCGGAGGGCGGGGGCGCGCGCTATGTGATCAGCCATCCGCGCATCCTGTCGTACGGCGCACCCCCGCGCCAGACTCCTCGGACTCAGTCCTCGGCGTCGCGCGCCGCCGCGATGAGGAAGATCCAGATCTCGCTGACCGTCGGGAACGAGGCGACCGCGTGCCGCAGCCGCTTGAGCGGCACCTCGCCGACGACCGCGACGGTCGCCGAGTGCAGCAGTTCACCGACCCCCGGACCGACGAACGTCGCCCCGAGCAGCACGTCCCGGTCGCGGTCGATCACCAGCCGGGCGTGGCCCGGATAGCCGTCGGCGAACAGGTTGGCGCCCTGCGCGGCGTTCATGTCGAGGTCGACGGTCCGCACGCGGTGTCCGGCGCGTTCCGCCTGCTCGGCGCTCAGTCCGACGGCCGCCGCCTCGGGGTCCGTGAAGAAGACCTGCGGTACGGCGTGCTGGTCCGCGGTGGTGGCGTGGTCGCCCCAGGGCGCGTCGTCCAGCGGCCGGCCTGCGGCCCGCGCGGCGATGGCGTCGCCCGCCGTCCGCGCCTGGTACTTGCCCTGGTGCGTGAGCAGGGCGCGGTGGTTGATGTCGCCGAGCGCGTACAGCCACGCTCCGTCGACGCCCTCGACCAGGCCGGTGGTGTCCACGTCCAGCCAAGTGCCGGGGGTGAGGCCGATGGTGTCCATACCGAGGTCGTCGGTGGCGGCCCTGCGGCCGGTCGCGAACAGCGCCTCGTCGGCCTCGAGTTCGGTGCCGTCGTCGAGAAAGAGGGTGACGGGTCCGGCCGGGTCCGGGCGGCGTACGGCGGTCACCCGCACGTTGGTGCGCACGTCCGCGCCCGCCTCGGTCAGGCTTTGGGCGACCAGTTCGCCGGCGAAGCGTTCCATGCGGGGCAGCAGCGTGTGGCGGGCGAGCAGGGTGACGTGTGAGCCGAGCCCCTGCCAGAGGGTGGCCATCTCGACGCCGACCCCGCCGCCACCGACGACGGCGAGCCGGGCGGGCACGGCGGAGGAGTCGGTGCCGTGCCGGTTCGTCCAGGGCCGGGCCTCCTCGATGCCCGGCACGTCGGGCAGCACCGGCTTGCTGCCCGTGGCGAGGGCCACCGCGTGCCGGGCGGTGAGGGTGTGCCGGGCGCCGTCGTCGCTGGTGATGGTGACCCTGCGGGGACCGTCGATACGGCCGTGTCCGCGGTACAGGTCGGCGCCGATGCCCTTCACGAACAGGGCCTGGCCGCCGTCGTCCCACTCGGTGACGTACCGGTCGCGGCGGGCGAACACGGCCTCCGTGTCGAGCGGCCCGGTGACGGCCTGCCGGGCGCCGTCCACCCTGCGGGCCTCGGCGACCGCGATGACCGGCCGCAGCAGGGCCTTGCTGGGGACACAGGCCCAGTAGGAGCACTCGCCGCCGACGAGCTCGCGCTCCACGACGGCCACGGAGAGACCTGCGGCGCGGGCCCGGTCGGCGACATTCTGGCCGACGGGGCCGGCGCCGAGGACGATCACGTCGTACACGCCGTTGTCCTGGGTTTCAGGTGCTTCGCTCATCGTTTCCTCGCCTCGCGATCGGTGTGCTGTCCGTGTCGTACAACGGCCCCTCTCCCACCGTGCATCGCACGGCGGCCATGCGCCTCGCCGAGGGCGGCCATAACCGCCGCCTTTCGCCACCGCCCCGCTTATGACGGCCCTCGGATCCGCCTATGGCCGGACCGGAATCCCGGACCGGTGCCGGGCCTTGGGATTCGCGTCACCTCGCGGAGGTGACTCGGACATCCCCATCTCGAAACGAAGGACGGCCCTCATGACTTCTGTTGATCTGACCGGACGTGATCTGACCGGACGCGTGGCGCTGGTGACCGGGGCGACCAGCGGCATCGGCGCCGCGACCGCGACGCTGCTCGCCGAGCGGGGCGCGCATGTGCTGGTCGCGGGGCGCGATGCCTCACGCGGCGAGTCGGTGGTCTCCGCGGTCCGGGCGCGCGGCGGCAAGGCGGACTTCGTCGCCGCCGACCTGCGGGACGCGGCGTCGGCGCGACGGCTGGCCCGCGAGGCCGCCGAGTTGGGCGGCGGACGGGTGGACATCCTCGTCAACAACGCGGGCGTCTTCCCGTTCGGGCCGACGGAACAGGCGTCGGCGAGCGATGTCGACGCGGTCTACGACCTGAACGTGAAGGCCCCGTTCCACCTGGTGGCCGAGCTGGCACCGGGCATGGCCGAGCGCGGGCACGGGGCGATCGTGAACGTCAGCACGATGGTCGCGACGTACGGCGTCGCCGGGATGGCCCTGTACGCCTCCAGCAAGGCGGCGCTGAACGCCCTGACCAAAGCGTGGACCGCCGAGTACGGCCCGCGCGGCGTGCGCGTCAACACCGTGGCCCCGGGCCCGACCCGGACCGAGGGCACGGCCGACATGGGCGACAACCTCGACGCCCTCGCCGCCCAGGCCCCGGCGGGCCGCCCCGCAGCCCCGACGGAGATCGCCGAGGCGGTCGCCTTCCTGGCGAGCGACACGTCGAGCTTCGTCCAGGGCGCACTGCTGGCGGTGGACGGGGGGCGGACGGCGGTGTGAGGGGCGGGGCGCCGGAATGACGCTCGGGCTGTACGCCGGGCCGCCGAGCGGGCCGCGTGCCGGGCTGCCGCGCGCGGCCGTACGCCGGGCCGCCGGGCGGGCCGCGTGCCGGACGGCCGCGCGCGGCCGTACGCCTGTCTCGCGCGCCGGGCCGGTGGACACACAGCCCCCGGACCCCGGCCTGACGTGCGGGCCATACGCCGGACTGCCGCGCGGGGCCGTACGCCGGTCCGACGCTCGGCACCGTGCACCCACCTCACGCGCCGGGCCGGTGGCGCACGGTCACCGGCCCCCCAACGGCCGCAGCCGTACGCCCGTCTCACACGGCGGGCCGGGCCGGTGGGCACACAGCCCCCGGCCGCCAGCCTGACGTGCGGACGGTACGCCAGGCGGCCGCGGGGGGCCGTACGCCCGCCTCACGCGCCGGGCCGGTGGCCGCACGGTCACCGGCCCCCGGTGACCGCCCCCGCTCAGCCCCCCGCCGTCCTGTCCAGCGTCGCGATGAAGAAGCCCAGGTCGCGGCGGGTCGAGTCGGCCGGCCAGACCGCCCAGGTGCGGCGTACCAAGGGGTGGCCGGTCAGTGGGGACCAGGTCACGTGGTCGGGGAGTGGTTGGTGCCAGGCGGGTGGGGCCAGTGTGAAGGACTGGCCGGCGGCGACCGCGGCCAGTTTCACGTCGGCGATCAGCGCCTGGCCCTCCGGCGCGTCCGGGCCCAGGTCGAGACCGTGTCCGCGCAGGATCGCCGTCAGTTCGTCGAACCACGCGGGGCTGCCGGAGCGTGGGAACCCCACCCACTGCAGACCGACCAGCGCGTCGAGGGCGATGCCGTCCGGCCCGGCGAGCTCGGCGGCGTGCTCCGTGGCCAGCAGGACGCCCAGCCGCTCCCGTACGACGAGCAGCGCGTCGAACTCCGGCCCGGCCGGCCGCTCCCGCAGGAAGCCGACGTCGAGCTCACCGGCGCGCAGCGCGGTCAGCTGCTCGGCCGTGGACAGATGCCGGGCCTGCACCCGCGTGTCCGGATGCGCCTCGGCCAGCTCCGCCAGCGCCGGGTCGAGCAGCCCGGCCGGCAGCTCCAGCGGAATCCCGATCCGCAGGGCCCCGCCACCCGGTCCGGTGTAGCGGGCCATCACCCGCAGCGCCTGCTCGTGCCGGGCGAGGACCGCGCGGGCCTCGCCCAGCAGCGCGGTCCCCGCCTCGGTGGCCCGCACCCCCGTACTGCCGCGCACCAACAGCCTGACCCCCAGCTGCCGTTCGAGCCCGCCGACGGTCTGCGACAGCGCGGGCTGGCTGATGTGCAGTCGGCGCGCGGCGGCCGACAGCCCGCCCTCCTCCACCACCGCGACGAACGCCCTCAGCTCCCTCAACTCCATGCCCCCATGCCACCACGCACCCGGGAACGCTGTCACTCACGCCCCGGTAGTCACCTCACGCCGCGTGCTTCTCCGGGTGGTACACCGCGAGGGCCCAGATCACGAACATGTCGATGGCGATCATGACGATCGACCAGATCGGCGCGTACGGCAGGAACAGGAACTGCAGGACCATGCTCAGCGACGCCAGGGCGATACCGACGGCCCGCGCCCATTCGAAGCCCTTGAGGATGCCGACACCGGCGATGACGGCCACGACGCCCAGTACGACCAGGATCCAGCCCCAGCCGGTGAGGTTGATCTTGTAGACGTAGGCACCGACGCGCGCCCACACGTCGTCGGCGGCGATCGCGGAGATGCCCTGGAGGATCGCGAGGATGCCGTTCACCAGCATCAGAACACCCGCAAAGACGATTCCACCGGAGACCCAGCCGCTGTTCGCCGGCTTGGTCGCGTGCACCTGCTGTGCCATGTCGTACCTCCACCGTCATCCCCTGACCGCCCCCTGTCGTGCATCTCGCCTACGACGATCCGGCCAGGACGGGCCCTCCACCACGGGTATTACGCCGAACAGGTGAAGGGGCTCACGGGTGGCACGCGACGGACGCTCAGGCCATCCAGAAGAAGACGGCCGTCATCCGCTTGTCCTCCAGCGTCGTGCCGGAATAACCGGTCGCGCTGTGCACGAGGTTGGCGTTGTAGAGGAGCAGCCGGTTGTACTTGTGCGGCACACGCACGTCCTCCTCGAACGCGTCCGGCGCGACGAAGCGCGTGCCGAGGGCCTCGACGAGGTTGTTGTGCGGGGCCTGGACGACGTTGCCGCCGAGCCGGCCGCCGGGCAGGGACTGCCGGAAGAAGCTGGTCCCGCAGTCCTTGGGCACGGCGGGGTTGAGATAGAGCACGGCGGCGTACCGGCACAGGGCGCGCGAGTCGGTGTGCGGCCGGGGCTCGCTCTCCCCCTCGCCCACCACCTGGACGCAGTTGTGGTTGAGCGTGCCGCCCCCGGGCGCCTTCTGCACCCACAGCTCCTTGGCCCCGGTGGCCTTCTTCACCAGCCGCTCGACCCGCCCCAGCTCGGCGGGTTCGAGCCCCGGCATGGTGCGCAGCCCCGGCCAGGTCTCCGACGTGTACGGATACCCCTTGACCCAGTCGTCCTTGGCGAGACACCGCTCCCGCACGGCGTCCACCTCGGGCAGGACATCGTCCAGAACCCAGTAGTCACGCCCCTTGGTGGGCTTGCGGTACGGCAACACGGGCAGCGCGGCGGGCACTTGGGACCGAGCGTGTGGGGGCATGCGGCGAAGGTAGGCCAGCCCTTCCCTCGGACTCTCCCACGAACCGGTCAACGTTTCCCCAACGCAGACCAAGAACAACCCTGTTCGACCGCCTTGGTTCTTTGCCGAAACCATTGAGTTCCCACGCTTCCGCGTCCGTACCTCTCGGTGGCCGAACCGCTTCAGGGCGGGATGTACGACCGGGCAGGAGGCACGGTGCGCTTTTCGCGGAACGCTACGGGGACTCTGTTCGTGGGCGGTGCCCTCACATTGACCCTCGCGGCGCTTGCCTACCCGAGCATGCTGGGGCTGACCACCGTCTCGAGTTCGCCGTCACGGGTCATCGCCCAGACGCAGTGGGGGCCGCTCACGGAGGCGGACCGGGACTTCGTGGTGAAGGTGCGGGCGGCCGGACTGTGGGAGTACCCGGTCGGGCAGATGGCCCTGAAGAAGGGGACCAGCAAGGGAGTTCTCGTCGCGGGGCAGCATCTGATCTCGGGGCACGCCGCGCTCGACGCCACCTGCCGGACGATCGCCCCACAGCTCGACATCGTCATCCCCAACCAGCCGAGCGCGCAGCAGCAGGGGTTCATCAACACGCTGAACGCGGACAGCGGCAACAAGTTCGACACCGACTTCGCCAACATCCTCCGCATCACGCACGGGCAGATCTTCACGACCGTCGCGAAGATCCGGTCCACCACGAACAACACCCTGGTGCGCGCCCTGGCCGATCAGGCCAACACCACCGTCCTCGACCACATCACGGTCATGGAGAAGACCGGACTGGTCAATTTCGACCAGGTGCTGTTCCAGCAGACCACCCCGCCGAAGCTGCCCGCCGAGGACATGACTCCACTGCCGCCCGTCCCCGGCCAGCCGCAGGTGGTACTCACTCCGCCGGCGGGGGACACGGGTGCGGGCGGCGGGCAGGTCACGCCCAGTCCCAGTCCCACGATCGGGTGAGGCTCTGGGGCCGGCCGGGACTCACCCTCCCAGCCACACCGTCGTGTCCGGCGGCAGCCCCCCGTCCTCCGGCAGCGTCCCGCTGCTCAGCAGCACCTCGCCCCGGGGCAGCGGCACCGATGTGTCCGACAGGTTCGTGACACACCGCCAGGCCTCGGAGCGGGCGAAGTGCAGGACGCCGGGCGGGGTTTCGGGTGCCCAGGTCAGGGACTCGCCCTCCAGCAGCTTGCGGCGCAGGCGCAGGGCCGTGCGGTAGAGCTCCAGGGTCGAACCCGTCACCCCGGCCTGCGCCTCGACGGCGTACGACGAGAAGGACGGCGGCTGCGGCAGCCACGCCGGCGCCGGGCCGAAGCCGTACGAGGGGCCCGTTCTCGTCCACGGCAGCGGCACCCGGCAGCCGTCCCTGCCCTTGCGGGTGTGGTCCGTCTGTTCCCAGACAGGGTCCTTGAGGGCCGCGGCGGGCAGGTCGGCGACCTCGGGCAGGCCCAGTTCCTCGCCCTGGTAGACGTACGACGATCCGGGCAGCGCGAGCATCAGCAGCGTGGCCGCCCGCGCGCGCCGCAGCCCGGCGTCGGGGTCCACCCAGGGCGAGCGGCCCCCGGACAGCAGCCATGCGTTCTCGTCCGTGCCGGGCGGCAGCGCGAGCCGGGACGCGTGGCGGATCACGTCGTGGTTGGACAGGACCCAGGTGGCGGAGGCGCCCGCCGTGCGGGCCGTCGACAGGGCCTCCGTGATGGCGGCGTGCAGCTCGGTCGCGCCCCAACTCGTCTCGAGATACTCGAAGTTGAACGCCTGGCCCAGTTCGTCCGGGCGGGCGTACAGCGCGCGGCGGGCGGCCGGTACCCAGGCCTCGGCGACCGCCGTGCGGGGCGGGGTGTAGGCGTCGAGAACCGTGCGCCAGTCGCGGTAGATCTCGTGGACCTCGTCCCGGTCCCAGTAGGGGTGCGTGCCTGGGGCCACCCGTACCAGGGACTCCTCGCCCGTCACGCCCAGGTCGCCCACGTCCCGCAGCGGCTCGGCGAGGTCCTTCGCCAGGCCGTGGGCCACGTCGACGCGGAAGCCGTCCACGCCCCGGTCGGACCAGAAGCGCAAAGTGGTGCGGAAGTCGGCGCGTACCTCGTCGTGGTCCCAGTCGAGGTCGGGCTGTTCGGGGGCGAAGAGATGGAGATACCAGTCGCCGTCGGGGATCCGGCGCCAGGCGCTGCCGCCGAAGACCGACTGCCAGTCGGTGGGCGGGAGTTCGCCCTCCCGGCCCCGGCCGGGACGGAAGACGTAGCGGTCGCGGGCCGGGGATCCGGGACCCGCGCGCAGGGCCTCCTGGAACCAGGGGTGCAGGTGCGAGGTGTGGTTGGGGACGAGGTCGACGACGACCTTCAGGCCCAGCCGGTGCGCCTCGGCGACCAGGGCGTCGAAGTCGTCCAGGGTGCCGAGGCGCGGGTCGACGGCACGGTGGTCGGCGACGTCGTAGCCGCCGTCGGCCAGTTCGGACGGGTAGAACGGGCTCAGCCACAGGGCGTCCACGCCGAGCGTGCTCAGATGGGTCAGGCGCTCGGTGACGCCCCTGAGGTCACCGAGCCCGTCGCCGTCGGCGTCGGCGAAGCTGCGCGGATACACCTGGTAGATGGCGGCCTGCCGCCACCAGTCGGGGTTCCTCGACGAAAGGTCGGTCACGCGGGCTCCCTCCGGAACAACGACGGCAACTGGAACAACGTCAACACACGGAAGTCTGTCCACATTGCCGGGAAATCACCGCGAGCGCGAAACTTCCGGCGCGACCGGCAGGCGCACCCGCGCCTACCGGCCGCAGACCAACGGCAAGGTCGAACGCTTCAACCGCACCCTGCTCGACGAATGGGCCTACGTCCGCCCCTACACCAGCAACACCGAGCGCACCGCCGCCCTGGACAGCTTCCTGCACAGCTACAACCATCACCGATGCCACACCGCACTCGGAGGCCAGCCACCCATCACCCGCGTGAACAACCCTGCGGGTCAATACACCTAGGGCCTGTCCCCCTCGACGGTCTCCAGGTACAACCGCACGTACCGCTCGACATCCACGTCCAACGCCACGTCCACGAGGGCCTGTTCGCGTACCCCGTCGTGGATCTCGGACTCGCCGGGGCGCGGGCGGCGGTCGACGACCGTCTGGCCTCGCGTGGGGCCGGGGGCCAGGGACACCTCGACGGGCAGTCGGCGCGTGGTGATGCCGGCCGGGTCGGCGACCGCGCAGACGGCGCCCGCGTCGCCGAGGCCGCCCGCCGGGTCGTCTCCGTCGGGGCCGGGGGAGGCCGGGCGGTGGGCGAGAAGGTCGCCGGCCAGGCGGGCGCCGGGTTCCGCGCTCGCGCGCAGCCGCCGTACGTCCGTCCCCGGGACGACGACCCGGGTGAACACGTCGAGGCCGTACATCGTGATCGGCACCCCCGCGGTGAGCAGGATCGCGGCCGCCTCCGGATCGTGCCAGACGTTGAACTCGGCGACCGGCGTGGCATTCCCGGTGGCCACCGCGCCGCCCATGAAGACGATCCGCTCGATGTTGCGGGTCACCTCCGGATGCGTGCGCAGCAGCAGGGCGATGTTGGTCTGCGGGGCCGTCGGGATCAGGGTGACCGGGCTGGGGGACGCGAGGATCTCGCGGCGCAGCAGGGTCACGGCGTCCACGTCGGCCAGGGTGCGGGCGGGCACGGGCAGGCCGAGGTCGCCCATCCCGTCGGCCCCGTGCACATGCCGGGCCGAACGGGCGGGCTCGATCAGCGGCCGCTCGGCCCCGCGGGCGACGGGAACGTCCCCGGCGCCCGCCCGCTCCAGCACGGTCAGGGTGTTGCGGACGACGCCGTCCACGTCGGTGTTCCCGGCGACACAGGTGACCGCGCGCAGATCGAGCCCCGGGTGACGGACGGCGAACAGCAGGGCGAGGGCGTCGTCGACTCCGGTGTCGCAGTCCATGATCACGGGGATGCGCGTCGTCCACTCGTCGGTCACGGCGGGGCTCCTTTCACGGGGCCGTAGAAGTCCACGGGCTGCCGACCCTATGCGCCCTCACTCCCACAACGCGGCACCGCGAGCCGCGACCCGGGCCGCGACCCGGTGCAGCAGCACGTCGGCGGGGAGGACGCCGGGCCTACGGCCGT